>NZ_JXTH01000052.1 GCF_000836725.1 Anoxybacillus thermarum
GTCCAAGCGGGTTGAACAGGCCAAACGGAAGGCAGGACGGTTGTGGGCAGATGTGGTGCGTCAGAATCTACCGTGTCTGCAGCGGTCATCCGGGACGCCGATCCATCAAGCGTTGTCGGCGCTTCGGGATTTTGGTTGGGTGTAAAAAAATGGAATACAATATCATCACTTCAAGATGAGGGATGAGAGTCCAAAAGCGCTTACGATATCAATTCCTGAAAATGGTTCGCTAACTAGTGATTGACAACACCCGTAGTGAACCGAAAAAATGTTCTCCACAAAGTCTTGACTGACTCCATCAATAGTTATGACTTGACAAAATGAATGTTTTAATACAGATTAGTAAAAAAGGAAGTTTTTTCTTTGTGTCGAATGGACGAGCATATTGTTGTTCGCCCATTGAACATATATTTCTGTCGTCGAGCAGGTGTGGAGTGTAAGGAGGTATTCACTATGGAAGAGATGAATCAAGTCGATGTGCGCGTCTATGAAGTAGGCGACACGGTGAAAGGTCAAGTAACGAAAGTAGAAGACAAACAAGTGCTCATTGATGTGGAAGGAAGCAAGCTTGTCGGCATCATCCCGATCAGCGAGCTATCAAGTCTTCATATCGAAAAAGCAAGCGATGTTCTGTCAGTCGGAGATGCAGTCGTCGCAAAAGTGAAAAAAGTAGAAGATGAAGCGCTTATTTTATCGAAAAAAGCAGCAGATGCAGAACAAGCATGGGAAGTGCTTGAACAGAAGCTTGCAAACGGTGAAACGTTTGATGTAGTCGTGAAAGATATTGTAAAAGGTGGGCTCGTTGCGGATGTCGGTGTTCGCGCATTTATCCCGGCGTCGCTTGTGGAAAAAGAATTTATCGAGGATTTCTCAGACTATAAAGGACGTACATTAACTGTAAAAGTAGTTGAGCTCGATCGGGAAAAAAATCGCGTCGTTTTATCACATCGCGCGGTTGTAGAAGAAGAAGAGGCTGCGAAAAAGAAAGGCGCATTACAGTCGATTCAAGTTGGTCAAGTGCTTGAAGGGACCGTCGTGCGCATGACGAATTTCGGCGTATTCGTCAATATCGGCGAGGTTGATGGTCTCGTACATATTTCTCAACTTGCCCATACACGCGTAGATCATCCGTCAGATGTTGTAAAAGAAGGCGATGTCGTCAAAGTAAAAGTGCTTGCGATTGATGAAGAAAGCGGTCGAGTTTCTTTGTCTGTGAAAGCAGCATTGCCAGCTCCTTGGGATGGAATCGAACAAAAAATAAAAGAAGGCGATGTATTAGAAGGGACAGTGAAACGTTTAGCCCCGTTCGGAGCGTTCGTCGAAGTATTGCCGGGCGTTGAAGGTCTCGTTCATATTTCGCAAATTTCAACAAAGCATATCGGCACGCCGCATGAAGTGTTAAAAGAAGGCGATGTCGTCAAAGTGAAAGTGCTTGCAGTAAACGAACAAGAAAAACGATTATCGTTAAGCATTCGTGAGTTGCTTGAAGAAGATGTAGAAGAAGACTATCGTGAATATACAACGTCAACAGAGACGACGACAGGATTTCAAATTGGTGAAGTCATCGGAGACCAGTTAAAAAAATTAAAATAAACGGTGATGGCAGTGGAACGTGCAGAACGAAAACTACAACATATTGAATATGCGCTCTCAACGGGACAACGTCGCTTGCATGGGTTTGAAGATATTACATTTGTGCATAATAGCTTGCCGAATATTTCCACTGCCCATATTGACTTGCAAACAAAAATCGGCGAACTTTCTTTCCGTTCGCCGATTTTTATTAATGCGATGACAGGTGGTGGAGGCGAAGAGACGACAAAAATTAACGAGCAGCTTGCTTACGTTGCGAACGAATGCGGCATTGCAATGGCTGTTGGTTCACAAATGGCCGCTTTAAAAGATGAACGAGAGCGACAATCGTTTACAATTATTCGCCAAGTCAATAAACGTGGCATTGTATTTGCTAACTTAGGTAGCGAAGCAACAGTTGAACAAGCAAAACGAGCGATCGATATGATCGAGGCGAACGCCCTTCAAATTCATTTAAACGTCGTTCAAGAGCTCGTTATGCCCGAAGGAGATCGCAATTTTTGCGGAGCGCTTTCACGCATTGAACAAATTGTGTCTGCTGTTGATGTACCTGTTATCGTAAAAGAAGTCGGATTTGGAATGAGTAAAGAAACGGCGCGACAGTTAGAAAACGTAGGGGTATGTGCCGTTGATGTTGGCGGTTTTGGAGGCACAAATTTTGCGCAAATTGAAAACAAGCGACGCGAAAAACAGCTCGCTTATTTTAACGAGTGGGGAATAACGACGACGGCATCTATTGCGGAAGTAGCAGCAGAAGTTCAACGCATCGGTATTATTGGAAGCGGAGGGATACAGCACGCGCTTGATGTGGCGAAATGTATTGCACTCGGCGCTTCTGCGGTAGGAATGGCTGGCTATATGTTGCGTATCCTGGTCGAGCAAGGAGTAGAAGCGTTAATTGCCGAAATTCATCAATTGCACGAAGATTTAACACTCATCATGACTGCGCTCGGCACTCGAACGATTGCTGATTTGCAAAACGTTCCGCTCGTCGTTACAGGAACAACATATCATTGGTTGCGGGAGCGTGGCATTGAAACGACCCGTTATAGCCAACGATAACGGAGAAAGGTGTCCTATACAACGAGGACACCTTTCTTTATGTTTGTATTTACTGTTCTGTTTTTGTACTTCCTTTAAAATTTTTTGCTGGATCCCGATCGGACTCGACACGACGCGATTGCTTTAATTTTTTTTCTTGGCGATCTTTCCCCATTTTCATCCCTCCTTAGTCCTTTATTTTCTCCATTCCCTTTTTTCGCATACAAAGATTAAATTTTTAAAAATAAGACATAATGGAAAGTGGAGGTGTTATGGTTGGAAGGAAGTTATTTTTACTGGGTTTCTTGGTTTTTATGGATTGTTTATACGTTTTTCGCTCCGAAAAATCATGTTCGTTTGCGCATTTGCCTATATAGTTTATTGTTAATTGCGCTATCTGTCCATGAGATAACGATTTATTCGTTTCACATTTCATTTGCTTACATACTGATGTTGATTGTTAGTTACTCTTTTGTCATAAAACAAACAGGAACAGCATTTATTTATTTTTCCTTTGCCAGTGCGAGTGTCACGATGTTGTATGCCGCGTTTCATTTTTTGTTATTGTTCGATCCGGTTTGGGTGTTTGTTGAAGCGACATGGTTGCTTGCATTTGCGCTTTTGTTTGCTTCGTTTGCGCTATATCGATCATTTGATGAACGTTTACTTGTTTTGACAGTCGGATGCTGTCAAGGTGATTTTTTGTATGCGTTTGTGTTAAAACAATTTTCTTTTCCGCATTTGATTGGTTCCCTTTCCTTTTTAGATGGATGGGCGTTAACGACCGTATGTTTATTTTTATGGAAATGGCTCGAACAGTTGCCGGTATATATCGATGCGCGATTTCAAAAGCGAGCAAAGGAGGCTAATACGTGAAC
This sequence comes from Anoxybacillus thermarum, assembly GCF_000836725.1. Taxonomy (GTDB): domain Bacteria; phylum Bacillota; class Bacilli; order Bacillales; family Anoxybacillaceae; genus Anoxybacillus; species Anoxybacillus thermarum. The sequence continues at coordinate 3,513 of NZ_JXTH01000052.1, forward strand.
GAATATACGTATCCGATTTTATTTGGTGTAACCATTGGTGTATTGACCCGTTTGTACTTATTAAAAACAGATTATCGTCAATATCCGACGTATTTGCATGGGAAAATTATTCATATTGCGCTCGGCTTTATTGCTGCAGGGCTTGGGACGATTGCAGTGCCTGCCATTATGGAAAAAGAGTTCGCTGCCATTACATTTTTAGCACTCGCTGCTTCACAGTTTCGTGATGTGCGCAATATGGAGCGAAATACGTTAAATGAACTCGACCAATATGAACTCGTCCCGCGCGGAAAAACGTATATTGAAGGAATTGCTATTGTTTTTGAAGGGAGAAACTATTTAGTTATTTTTGCGTCATTTTTAAGCACGTTCGCTTATTTAGTTTGGAATATATGGCTTGGAATTGTTGCGGCAGCGATTGCCTTTATCGTTGCTCGCAAACTTATGTCTGGCAGCCGGCTCGGCGATATTGTCGAAGTAGAATACGTGAAGCCTCATTTCAAAGGAGCGGGATTATACGTGGACAATATTTATATTATGAACATCGGTTTAGAAGCGCGGCGGGAAGAGATTTTACGGTATGGTATGGGGTTTATTTTGAAACCAAAAAACTTTAATGCTCGCTCAACAATCGCTAATCTTGGACAACGCCAAGCGATTTTACATGATATTTCAACGGCATTAGGCGTATACCGCGATTCAGGTACGCCAGCGCTTGTGCCACTTGCGAAACGCGATTTAGACGATGGACGAGTCGGTATTTTTATTTTGCCACAAGAAAAGGATGTCGAAAAAGCAAAAGCGATCATTCGTAATGTACCGACGCTCGAAAATGCGATTCGCATGCCAACGAAATCCGAAACGAATCAAACAGGGAGGGTGTTACGATGACTGTAGAAAAAATGATTTTAGCCGTCATTACAACGTCGCCACATAAAGTGGCTGGCGGCGTTACGTTCGTTTGTGAAAACAATGAAGAAATGCAACGAATCGCAGCGAATTTAGAAGCGATTTTAGACGGGATCGCCCATGCGCTGAGCGACGATTTGCTCATTATTGTGAAACATTGATTTTTTTGATAAAATGGGAAAGCTAGACCCTTCAGTCGAAGGGCTTCTTTTTTGTTCGGGTTTCGAAATTTAGTGAAGGAGTGTGAGAATATGACGAAACCAGTTGTAGCAATCGTTGGTCGTCCAAACGTCGGAAAATCGACGATTTTTAACCGCATTGTCGGGGAACGCATTTCGATTGTAGAAGATGTACCGGGAGTGACACGCGACCGGATTTATAGTAGCGCAGAATGGTTAAATACAACGTTTAACATTATTGATACAGGCGGCATTGATATTGGCGATGAGCCGCTATTAACGCAAATTCGTCAACAAGCCGAAATTGCGATCGATGAAGCGGATGTTATCATCTTCATGACGAATGGTCGGGACGGTGTCACAGCAGCAGATGAAGAAGTCGCGAAAATTTTATATCGTTCCAATAAGCCAGTCGTTTTGGCAGTAAACAAAATTGATAATCCAGACATGCGTGAAAACATTTACGATTTTTATACGCTCGGATTCGGAGAGCCGATTCCGATTTCTGGTACGCACGGATTAGGGATCGGGGATTTATTAGATGCTGTCGTTGCCCATTTTCCAAAGCGCGAGATGAAAGAATATGATGCGGATGTCATTAAGTTTTGTTTAATTGGTCGTCCAAATGTTGGGAAATCTTCGCTTGTGAACGCCATTTTAGGTGAAGAACGGGTCATTGTGAGTGATATAGCAGGAACGACGCGCGATGCGATCGATACGACATTTAAGCGCGACGGCCAAGAATATGTCATTATTGATACAGCAGGGATGCGCAAAAGAGGAAAAGTGTATGAAAGCACAGAAAAATATAGTGTGTTGCGAGCGTTAAAAGCCATTGAGCGCTCCGATGTTGTGCTTGTCGTCATTAACGCAGAAGAAGGAATTATTGAACAAGATAAAAAAATTGCGGGATATGCGCATGAAGCGGGTCGTGGTGTTGTAATCGTTGTGAATAAATGGGACGCGATTGAAAAAGATGAAAAGACGATGAACGAATTTGAGCAAAAAATTCGCGATCATTTCCAATTTCTTGACTATGCGCCTATTGTATTCGTATCTGCAAAAACGAAACAACGATTGCATAAGTTACTTCCAGTTATTCAAATGGTCAGTGAAAATCATGCGATGCGCGTTCAAACGAACGTATTAAATGAAGTGCTAATGGATGCCGTGGCGATGAATCCGACACCAACGCATAACGGACAACGATTAAAAATTTATTACATGACGCAAGTAGCGGTAAAGCCACCAACGTTCGTTGTATTCGTCAACGATCCGGAATTGATGCATTTCTCATACGAACGCTTTTTAGAAAATCGAATTCGCGATACGTTCGGATTTGAAGGAACGCCAATTAAAATTATTGCACGCCCGCGAAATTAAGGGAGGGATAAAATGGTTACTGTATTAGGTGCAGGTAGTTGGGGCACAGCTTTAGCGATCGTTCTTGCTGATAACGGACATCACGTTCGGTTATGGGGACAACGTCAAGAACAAATGGATGAAATAAATAAAAAACATACGAACGAAAAATATTTGCCAAATATTCATCTTCCTGAGGAGATTGTTGGTTATACGGATCTTGCCCAAGCGCTTGAAGGGGTTGAAACGGTTGTATTAGCCGTTCCGACAAAAGCGATTCGCGAAGTGCTGCGGCGTGTTCGTACGTGTTTGAAAAAGCCAATTACAATCGTCTCGGTTAGTAAAGGAATTGAACCGGATACACATAAACGCATTTCAGAAATTATTGAAGAAGAAATGGGAGAACAATTGCAAGATGTCATCGTTTTATCAGGTCCAAGTCATGCGGAGGAAGTGAGTTTACGCCATCCAACGACGGTGGCGGTGTCATCGAAAAACATGGAAGCAGCCGAGCGCATTCAAGATTTATTCATGAATCATCAATATTTCCGCGTATATACAAACCCAGATTTAATTGGGGTAGAAATTGGCGGGGCGTTAAAAAATATTATTGCGCTAGCTGCTGGAATTACGGATGGACTTGGATATGGGGATAATGCAAAAGCGGCGCTTATGACGCGCGGACTTGCGGAAATGGCTCGTCTCGGTAGCCGTCTCGGTGCCAATCCGCTCACATTTGCAGGATTGACTGGAATCGGCGATTTAATTGTGACGTGTACAAGCGTCCATTCACGCAACTGGCGTGCGGGCAATTTGCTTGGAAAAGGATATGAGCTTGATGATGTGTTAGCGAATATGGGAATGGTCGTTGAAGGTGTGCGAACGACAAAAGCGGCCTATCAGCTAGCGAAAAAAATGAATGTGGATATGCCGATTACAAATGCACTTTACGACGTTTTGTTTAACGGAAAAGATGTGAAAAGTGCGGTCGATTCGCTTATGGCGCGCGGGAAAACGTCGGAACTTGAAGATTTAGCGAACATTTCGTTATAATTTTCTTTGAAATAGGCATGTGAAGAGAGCTTTGTTATGTGTGTTGCATACAATGCTATGAAAACATTCTCAGACTCGAATGGATGGTGCATGTTTAGTCATCGTCTGAAGTAAAGAAGCCCCGCTTTACTTCAGCTTTTTTATGCAGCAATTAAGAGAAAGCGAGGGAGAAGAATGTCACCGGGTCTTTTAAAAATGTGGATTTCGTTAACAGGAATCGGTTTAATGTTCATTGCTGTATTTTCGATTTATTTTAGTCGATATAAGGTGAAAAATAAGGCGGTAAAAATCGTTTTAGCGACGATTGCATACATAAGTATGATCATCGCTGGCCTTATTATTGTATTTGTCGTATTTAGCGGGCCGGTGCAAGAATAGAAGGATGGATGAATGATGAAAAAGTGGATACTTTCTGCAATGATCGTTGTCGTGTCTGTGTTATTATCTGGGTGTTTATACCCGCAAGAGCGGCTAACGCAAAACCAAATTCCATATAAAGAACAAGTCGAACGTGTTCAACAAGCAGTGAATGAATATCGGCAAGCGACGGGCGGTTTGTTACCTATTAAAACACGAGATATGTCTACGCCCATTTATCAAAAATATCCGATTGATTTCAATTTGCTCGTGCCGCGATATATGGCTGAACCACCGGGCAATGCATTTGAAAGCGGCGGCGTATATCAATACGTTCTTGTCGATGTAGAAACAAATCCGACGGTGAAATTGCTAGATTTGCGTGCGGCGGAAGCCATTCGCGATTTAAAGTTGCGCATTCGCATGTATCAAGACACTCATGGTTATCCGCCATTTAAAGATGTGCTCGCTAAAGGAGTATTTACGCTCGATTATAAAAAACTTCGTTTAGACGCACCGCCTTATGTCGTCAGTCCATATTCAGGAAAAAATCTTCCGCTCATTATTGACGGCAAGGGAGAAATTTATATCGACTACCGTATCGACTTGTATGAAACATTGCAATCAGAGGCGCATCACTATCGCTATGGAGATGATATTCGCGACCTGCTTGTCAAGCATTCGCTTTTTGTCCCAGCTTATTCCCTTCCCTACACGATTGATGAAAAGAAAAAAGAACCTATTTTTCTTGTGAAATAAGTCATGATCCCTTCTCTAAGCAAATACATTTTAGAGAAGGGATTTTTTTAGTCATAAACAATTAGGACAACGACATATGCATATAGTGTCCTCATATGTTTTAAATATAAGGGAGGGAAGGCAGTTGGAAAAGGTCGATCTTTTTAAAGATATTGCTGAACGAACAGGCGGAGATATTTATTTAGGAGTTGTCGGCGCCGTTCGAACAGGCAAATCAACATTTATTAAAAAGTTTATGGAACTTGTTGTCATTCCGAATATTCAAAACGAAGCAGATAAAGCTCGGGCACAAGATGAACTGCCACAAAGTGCAGCGGGAAAAACAATTATGACGACAGAGCCGAAGTTTGTTCCGAATCAAGCGGTGAAAGTAAAAGTAGACGATGGATTGGAAGTAAATATTCGCCTCGTTGATTGTGTTGGCTATACAGTACAAGGGGCAAAAGGATTTGAAGACGAAAATGGGCCACGTATGATCCATACACCGTGGTATGAAGAACCAATTCCATTTCAAGAAGCAGCTGAAATCGGTACGCGCAAAGTCATTCAAGAACATTCGACGATCGGTGTTGTCATTACAACGGATGGCTCGATTGGAGAAATTCCGCGTGAAAACTATGTGGAAGCAGAAGAACGTGTTGTAAATGAATTAAAAGAAGTTGGTAAGCCGTTTATTATGATTATTAATACCGTTCGTCCACAACATCCAGAAACAGAAACATTGAAGCAACAACTAAGTGAAAAATACGATATTCCAGTATTAGCGTTAAGCGTGGAAGGAATGCGTGAAGCGGATGTGTATCAAGTGCTTCGTGAAGCATTGTATGAATTCCCGGTATTAGAGGTGAATGTAAATTTACCGAACTGGGTCATGGTTTTGCGCGAAAATCATTGGTTGCGTGAAAGTTATCAAGAGGCGGTGCGCGATACAGTAAAAGATATTAAGCGCTTGCGTGATGTCGATCGCGTCGTTCAACAATTTAGTGAGTACGATTTTATTGATGAAGCTCGCTTGGCTGGCATTGAAATGGGGCAAGGCATCGCAGAAATTGATTTATACGCCCCAGACGAATTGTACGATCAAATTTTAAAAGAAGTTGTCGGCGTAGAAATTCGCGGGAAAGATCATTTGTTGCAATTAATGCAAGATTTCGCTTATGCGAAGGCAGAATACGACCAAATTGCCGATGCGCTCCGCATGGTGAAACAAACTGGCTATGGTATTGCTGCCCCATCACTTTCTGATATGAGCTTAGATGAACCGGAAATTATTCGCCAAGGATCACGTTTTGGTGTGCGCTTAAAAGCGGTAGCACCTTCTATTCATATGATTAAAGTCGATGTCGAATCGGAGTTTGCACCGATCATCGGAACAGAAAAACAAAGCGAAGAACTCGTCCGTTACTTAATGCAAGATTTTGAGGACGATCCGCTTTCTATTTGGAACTCAGATATATTTGGCCGCTCGCTCAGTTCGATCGTTCGTGAAGGTATTCAAGCAAAGCTTGCTCTCATGCCTGAAAATGCGCGTTATAAATTAAAAGAGACGTTAGAGCGCATCATTAATGAAGGATCCGGTGGACTCATTGCCATCATCTTATAAAAAGACTCCATTTGGGGTCTTTTTTGCTTTTAAACGAAAATTTTCTCTTGCAGTGAAAAAGAGCAATATGATAATCTTTATTCAGAAAATGTTAGGCTCCTTGGAGAATAATAGGCAAATTGCATGATTTTGCTGAAAAAATGTTGAATTATGAGCAAGAATCAGTTAATATAAGGCATGTTAATGTATAGAAACAATAGAAAGTGTAAACAACTGAAAGTAATGTATAATACATACGCTTTGGGAGGAGGTGAATGGCATGAACAAAACGGAATTAATTAATGCGGTAGCTGAAGCAAGCGGTCTTTCTAAAAAAGATGCATCTAAAGCGGTTGATGCTGTTTTTGACGCGATTACAGAAGCGCTTAAAAACGGTGATAAAGTGCAATTAATCGGTTTTGGTAACTTCGAAGTGCGTGAGCGTGCGGCGCGCAAAGGACGCAACCCGCAAACAGGAGAAGAAATCGAAATTGCTGCGAGCAAAGTTCCTGCTTTCAAACCTGGGAAAGCGTTAAAAGATGCTGTAAAGTAAGAAATTACATACAGCCAAGAGGTAGCCGGTTGCGAGCTACCTCTTCTTTTTTGCCTTTTTTCATCTTTATATGCTAGAATCGGATTACGTGAAGTTGAATGCTAGGAGGATGCAACAAATGAATGTAGAACAAATCGAACAGGCTGTCCGCTTAATTTTAGAAGCGATTGGCGAAGATCCGAATCGCGAAGGGTTGCTCGATACACCGAAGCGAGTGGCGAAAATGTATGCAGAAGTGTTTTCAGGCTTGAATGAAGATCCGAAAATACATTTGCAAACGGTGTTTAGTGAAGATCATGAAGAACTTGTCCTCGTTAAAGATATTCCGTTTTATTCCATGTGTGAACATCATCTCGTCCCATTTTTCGGCGTGGCTCATGTCGCATACATCCCGCGTGGCGGCAAAGTGACAGGGTTAAGCAAACTCGCGCGAACAGTCGAAACAGTGGCCCGCCGTCCGCAGTTACAAGAACGAATTACGGCAACAGTCGCTGATGCGATTATGGAGACGCTCGAGCCGCATGGAGTGATGGTTGTTGTTGAGGCAGAACATATGTGCATGACGATGCGCGGCGTGAAAAAACCGGGAGCAAAAACGGTCACAACTGCGGTTCGTGGAACGCTTGCAACAGATGAGAAAGCACGTGCTGAAATATTAGCGCTTATTAAGTAGGAGGGATCATGATGCAAGGAGATTATGTCGTCATTAAAGCGTTAGAGGACGGAGTGAACGTCATTGGATTGACACGCGGTTCAGATACGCGTTTCCACCATTCAGAAAAGCTTGATCAAGGAGAAGTGCTCATTGCGCAATTTACGGAGCATACATCAGCGATCAAAGTGCGCGGAAAAGCGCTTATTCAAACGCAGCACGGTGAAATCCAATCCGATGCGAAAAATCATCGTTAACGTAAAGGTAGTTTATGATATAATAAAGTTTGAGTTTTTGGGAAGCAAGGGTGATGAGTCATGGATATGCAACAGCAAATGGAACAAGTACGAACGCGCATTCAACGGGCAATTGCCCATTCGTATGTCGATCGCTATATACAACCACGCATCATAGATGAAGATCGCATATTGTTTGCTCTTTCTATGCTACGTTCGGCTCAAGTAGACGCAAACATCGCACTCGATTATGTTTTTGCCATGATGCTCATTCAGCTAGCCCTTGATACCCATGATGAAATAGATGAGCAACAAACGATACAACAAAGGCAATTAACAGTGCTTGCGGGAGATTTATATAGCGGATTGTATTACGAGTTTTTAGCGCGACGGCATGACATTTCACTCATTCGTCGCTTTGCTGAAGCGATCAAAGAGATCAATATACAAAAAATCCGTTTACAGCAACTATCCTTGGATGATCTTGAGCGCTTTCATTGCATCGGTGTCATTGAGTCCGCTTTGCTTTGTAAGCTTGCAGAGCATGTTCATGCTGACGAATGGGGAGAATTAGCGTATCACTTGTTCTCGCTGAAACGCGTTCATCGTGATGGAGCGAAATCGAAAGCGTCGATAGATTATATCGACTACTGTAAGCGGAAATTACAAGATCTTCTTCCGTTTCATATAGATGAAGAGGTAAAAGAGCGGTTTTCTCATCTCCTCGCTTGATTTCAGTTGAAAGAAGGGGATTTTTATGCAACAGTCGAAAGAAGAACGTGTTCATCGCGTATTTGAAAAAATTTCAGATCATTATGATCGCATGAACTCAGTCATTAGCTTTAAACGTCATGTCGCATGGCGAAAAGATACGATGAGACGAATGAATGTACAAAAAGGAGCGAAAGCGCTCGATGTATGTTGTGGAACAGCAGATTGGACGATTGCGTTGGCGGAAGCGGTCGGACCGAGCGGAGAAGTGTACGGGCTTGATTTTAGTCGCAATATGCTAAAAGTAGGGGAAGAAAAAGTAAAGGAGCGCGGGTTTCAACATGTGACGCTCGTGCACGGAAATGCGATGAACTTACCGTTTCCTGACAACACGTTTGACTATGTGACGATTGGTTTCGGATTGCGTAACGTTCCCGACTATATGACCGTATTAAAAGAAATGTATCGCGTCGCAAAGCCAGGTGGAAAAGTCGTTTGTTTAGAAACGTCACAGCCAACGCTCATCGGTTTCCGACAACTGTACTATGCGTATTTTCGTTACATTATGCCTTTTTTCGGGAAAATTTTCGCGAAAAGTTATGAAGAATACTCATGGTTGCAAGAATCGGCACGTGAATTTCCGGGAATGGACGAGCTAGCAGACATGTTTCGCCAAGCTGGTTTCGTGCGCGTACAAGTGAAACCGTATACGTTCGGAGTGGCAGCGATGCATCTCGGATATAAACCTGATGGACGTTAAGGTGAATAGTGATGAAGCTAAAAGCGATGTATTCGTTTTTAAATGGAGATTTAAACCAAATTGAAGAACAATTAAAAATGACGGTGCAAACATCTGATCCGCTCGTCAATGAAGCATCTTTGCATTTGCTTGAGGCGGGCGGAAAGCGCATTCGTCCGGTTTTTGTTTTACTTGGTGGACAATTTGGCACATATCATTTTGAGAAAATGAAACGGGTAGCTGTTGCTCTTGAACTCATTCATATGGCTTCTCTTGTCCATGATGATGTCATTGATGGCGCGATGTTACGACGCGGAAAAGAGACGATTCAAGCGAAATGGGGCGACCAATTTGCGATGTACGTTGGCGATTATTTGTTCGCTCGAGCGCTTGAACAAATGTGTGAAATTGATGATCCTGTTGCCCATCATATTTTAGCGAAAACAATTGTCGAAGTATGTCGTGGAGAAATCGGACAAATTAGCGACAAATATCGCTTTGACCAAAATTTGCGTCGCTATTTACAACGAATCAAAAGAAAAACGGCTTTACTTATTGCGGCAAGCTGTCAGCTTGGTGCCGTCGTTGCAGGGGCGCCTGAAGCGGTTCATAAAAAATTGTATTGGTTTGGCTATTACGTTGGAATGTCTTTTCAAATCACAGACGATATTCTTGACTTTATCGGAACAGAAAAACAACTCGGCAAGCCAGCAGGCAGCGATTTATCGCAAGGAAATGTGACGCTCCCTGTTTTGTACGCGATGAAGGAACAGACGTTAAAAGAACAAATTATAAAAGTAAACGAACGTACAACAAGTCATGAAATGGAGCACGTGATTGATGGCATTAAGCGAACAAACGCCATTGAAAAATCATATGAGCTCGGAGATCGCTACTTGCAAAAAGCGCTTCATACGTTACAAAAACTGCCACGCAACCGTGCTTGGACGGCACTTTACAACATTGCGAAATATATCGGAAAACGGAAATATTAGATGCGTGAGAAGAAAAAATTAAATCGTTTTCATGGCGAATATTGCTAATTTGCATACAAGATGGTATAATTGCGGAGGAGTCAATTCCAATACATAACGTATCAGGGGTGGAGAATTCGTCATGGAAAGAACATTTCTAATGGTCAAACCAGATGGGGTACAACGCGGTGTCATTGGTGACATCGTTGCGCGTTTTGAGCGCAAAGGTTTTCAACTTGTAGGGGCAAAGCTCATGCAAGTATCGCGCGAGCTTGCTGAACAACATTACGCAGAGCATAAAGAGCGCCCGTTTTTTGGCGAACTTGTTGAATTTATTACGTCCGGTCCAGTATTTGCGATGGTATGGGAAGGCGAAAACGTCATCGCTACAGCTCGTCAAATGATGGGGAAAACAAACCCGCAAGAAGCGTTGCCTGGGACGATTCGTGGAGATTTCGGTTTAACGGTCGGAAAAAATATTATTCACGGTTCTGACTCAAAAGAAAGCGCAGCGCGCGAAATTCAACTATTTTTTAAAGAAGAAGAGCTCGTTTCTTACAGCAAGCTTATGAACGAGTGGATATATTAAAAAAATTAAAGGTAGGCACACGCCTACCTTTAATTTTTTTATTTCTGTTTTTTCACATTTTCGTTATACTGTATTTATGAAAGAAAAGGAAGAGGAGTTTTTTGTATGAGTGATTATCAACAATTTATTGCAAACGTGAAACGAAAAACAGGCATTGATTTAGCTCTGTATAAAGAAGCGCAAATGAAACGGCGCTTAACTTCTCTGTACGAAAAAAAAGGGTTTAAAAATTTTGATGAATTTTTTCGGGCGATGAATCATGATCAAGCGTTGTTCCATGAGTTTTTAGATCGCATGACGATTAATGTATCTGAATTTTTCCGCAATGCGAAACGATGGGAAGTGCTTGAAAAAAAGATTATTCCAAAACTTCTTGAAAAAAACAAACGATTAAAAGTATGGAGCGCTGCCTGCTCGACTGGAGAAGAGCCGTATACGTTATCCATCATTTTGTCCAAATTTATGCCGTTATCGCAAGTAAGTGTGCTAGCTACTGACATTGATGATAACGCAATGGCTCGGGCGAAGCTCGGCATTTATATGGAACGTTCCCTTCAAGAAGTTCCAGAAGATGTAAAGAAAAAATTTTTTGTCAAGGAAGGATCTCATTACAAAATTATTGATGACATTAAACGAACGGTCACATTTAAAAAACATAATTTGCTTGCCGACCCATTTGATACGAATTTCGACTTAATCGTTTGCCGCAACGTGCTCATTTACTTTACTGAAGAAGCAAAACACGAATTGTATTTGAAATTTAATGGCGCTCTTCGTCCTGACGGAATATTTTTTGTCGGTAGCACGGAACAAATTTTTAATCCGGCAGCATACGGTTTTGAAGTGGAAGATACGTTTTTTTATCGAAAAATATAGCCGCGGCCGACCTCGGTCGCTTTCTGTGTAATTAAGGGGTTACGTCTGTAGAAAAAATGTGCTATATTCATACATAATCGCTTTAAAGAGATGAAGGGAGAGAGGGAATTGCGGTACTTAACAGCTGGTGAGTCTCACGGTCCACAACTCACAACAATTATTGAAGGTGTTCCAGCAGGATTGACGCTTTTCGCAGAGCATATTAACGAAGATTTAGCGCGTCGGCAAAAAGGATACGGTCGTGGACGACGGATGCAAATTGAAAAAGACGAAGTGAAAATTTTAAGCGGGGTGCGACATGGGAAAACGCTCGGTTCTCCAATTACTCTTGTCGTTGAAAATCGCGATTGGAAACATTGGACGAACATTATGGGCATTGAACCGTTAGTTGACGATACAGAAGAAGTGAAAAGAAAAGTGACGCGTCCACGTCCAGGGCATGCAGATTTAAATGGGGCGATAAAATACGGACACCGCGATATGCGCAATGTGTTAGAGCGCTCGTCAGCGCGTGAAACAACAGTGCGCGTCGCTGCTGGTGCGGTAGCGAAACGAATTTTATCGGAGTTAGGCATTCGTATCGCAAGCCATGTTGTTGAAATTGGAGGAGTTAAGGCGGAGCATACCGCATATACATCGCTTGAAGAGTTGCAACGCGTGACAGAGCAATCTCCTGTTCGCTGCTTTGATGCAGAAGCGGAAAAAAAGATGATGGCGGCCATTGATGAAGCGAAAGAAAAAGGTGATTCCATCGGTGGAATTGTCGAAGTCATTGTGGAAGGTGTTCCGGTCGGCGTCGGAAGTTACGTCCATTATGATCGCAAGTTAGATGCAAAAATTGCCGCAGCTATTGTAAGCATTAATGCGTTTAAAGGAGTTGAGTTTGGCATCGGCTTTGAAGCGGCACGCCGCTTCGGAAGTGAAGTGCATGACGAAATTATATGGAGCAAAGAAACGGGATATACGCGAAAAACGAATCGACTTGGCGGATTTGAAGGTGGAATGACGACAGGGATGCCAATCGTTGTGCGCGGGGTGATGAAGCCGATTCCAACGTTATATAAACCGCTTATGAGTGTCGATATTGAAACAAAAGAACCGTTTGCAGCAAGCATTGAACGTTCAGATAGTTGCGCTGTCCCTGCAGCAAGCGTTGTCGCTGAAGCAGTAGTGGCGTGGGAAATTGCTGCAGCTATTGTCGAACAATTTGGACAAGATCGCATGGAACTTATTATTCAAAATGTCGAAAACATGCGTCGGTACGTAAAGGAGTTTTAATGATGAATCGCATTCACATCGCTACGCCGTCGAAACGATATGAAGTCGTCATAGGGAATGAATTATTGCACATGATGGATCGGATGATTGATCGGGTTTGCCCGCATGTGACAGCTGTGCTCATCATTACAGATGAAACGGTCGCTTCGCTTTATTTAGCTGATGTGCAACAAGCTCTTCATCAAACATATGACCGTGTGTACGCGCATGTGATTCCAAGCGGAGAAGAGGCGAAGTCGTTTGAACAATTTTATGCTTGTCATACTGCAGCGTTAACAAACCATTTAGATCGTGATTCATTAATTGTTGCCCTCGGCGGAGGGGTCGTTGGAGATTTAGCTGGTTTTGTCGCAGCGACATATATGCGTGGCATTCGGTTTGTTCAAGTGCCGACAACGTTATTAGCGCACGATAGCGCTGTTGGAGGGAAAACGGCCATCAATCATCCGCTTGGGAAAAATATGATTGGTGCTTTTTATCAGCCTGAACTCGTTTTTTATGATATTTCTTTTCTGTCTACCCTCCCAAAAAGGGAAATGCGATCTGGTTTTGCGGAAATTATTAAACATTCCTTAATTTATGATCGCGCTTTTTTTGGCTGGTTACAAGCGAACGTAGAGAAGATAGAGGATTTGAATGGCGAACGATTACAATATGCAATTCAAAAAGGAATTGAAATTAAAGCGGCAGTTGTCTCACAAGATGAGAAAGAGCATGGGGTTCGCGCCCATTTGAACTTCGGGCATACGCTTGGTCATGCGCTAGAAAGCGAGCTCGGGTACGGAGTGATGACGCATGGAGATGCGGTTGCCCTCGGGATGTTATTTGCCATTTTTGTTAGTGAACGTTTTTACAACCAACCGCTTTTTTACTCGTCGTTTCGGATGTTATTTCATCATTACGGCTTTCCGACTTCGCTTCCATCACGCGTATCGCCTGAACGTTTGCTTGAAAAAATGAAAAAAGATAAAAAGGCGAAAGATCAAACGGTGCGCATGGTGTTAATGAAAGAGATCGGAACGGTATGTGTAGAACGGATAAGCGATGAACAATTGTTGCAATGGTTATACGCGTTTGCCGAAGAAGGAGGGGAAACGTGTGATTCGAGCGATTCGCGGAGCAACGACTGTGAGCAATAACGATGAACGAGAGATTGTCGATGAAACGAAACGATTGTTAATAGAAATGATTCGCCAAAACGATGTGAACGCAGAAGACGTCGTATCAGTACTCATTTCGATGACCGATGATTTAAATGCCACGTTCCCGGCGAAAGCGTTGCGTCATCTCGATGGATGGACGTATGTTCCAGTGATGTGTATGCGCGAAATTAACGTTCCGCATGCATTACCGAAATGTATTCGCGTCATGATGACTGTACATACGAAGCGAGCGCAGCAAGATATTCATCACGTATATTTACGCGATGCAATCCAGCTTCGGCCGGAGTGTGAGTAAAATATTTGTGGGTGACATTCAGGAATGATTCCCCGACGAGGGTTGCGAACTTTTGTTCGCGACGCTCGTCGGGGCCACCAAGCGAAGCGCGGTAGAAAAAAGCAAATGTCATGCAAAAAGGACTCTCTCCCTGCTATGATGGTGATGACCAACATCAATAAAACAGGAGGGAGAGAGTCCATGAAACATTTTACCACAGAATGGCCTTTATTAAAAGAGCTGGAGGAACAATTAGTCAGAACTCTTCAAAAGGTGTTCGCTGTCTTGTTGGCGGCCCTTTTGGAGGA
>NZ_JXTH01000053.1 GCF_000836725.1 Anoxybacillus thermarum
ATTTCAATTCTAATGTCAATAGTATGCGGTAAAAAATAACAATAATAAATAACAATCATGAACAAATAGACGCAAGCTTTGCACTAAGCATTTTATTTTCGATATAGTCCATCCGCCTTTCACAAATTTCAGCTGGCACACGGAACGTTTCCTGCATTTCATATACGATGAAGTCGCGTTTTTGTGAAAAATCGATATATGTAAGCATATGATAAGGGATCGCAGCGAATAACGTAAATCGCTTTGTTTGTGATTCTTGAAAGTATCTGAATGAGTCCGCCATTTTCGATTGATCGCCGACGTGCAAAAACAAATGCCCGACTTCATGAAAAAATACTTCACGGCGCTTGAGCAATTCTAAATCGTTGTGAAGCCCTACAATTTTCAAGTCGTCGCAGTATTCCGCAAACGATCCGAATTTTGACTCGACAAGCAAAATATCGAATTTCCTTGCGATATACTCTTCATCGAGCTGGGAAGGATAGATGATCCCGTTTTGCTGATATGCTTCCGAGATACGCTTTTCTAAGTCGCAAGGCTTATATAAGTACATTCCACCTCATCCCCCACAAGTTTTTTTCTTTTATTATACAAACATACGTTCTTATTTAAAAGAAAAAGAAAAATCCCTAAGTTTGACTAAAAGGGATTTTATTTTTTCGCAGCTGCCGCCTGGCGTTTAACTACTTCACGTTCTTTCCAAGCTACAATCTTGTTCTCAACAAATTCAATTGCAAAACAGTCGATATGATGTGTATCAGCTTCGGCAAGTGAGGCATTGGTATATGTTGTAGTAGCAATAAACCACCCTTTTATGCAACGATGATTACGTTTTGCCCCAACTAATTCGCGAATCTCTTTAACTGTAATTTGTCTTCCTGAATTTATATAGTGTTTGCATTGTACAGCGATTTTAAATTTTTCTTTCTTGTCTGTAAGAATTAAGTCAACCCCCTTGTCTTGTGCAGGAGGGGTGATTTCTGGATTGTAGCCCATTGCTTTGAAATATAAATAACAAAGCCGTTCAAATTCATAACCGTTTAGATCGCGTAACGGTAGAGAAATGATTTCATCATCCGATCGGACACCATATTTCTTTTTGTTCCCATTTAATGAGTTCTTAGCTGTTGATTTCTTTGTTGAAGCACTTTTCCGAGGAGTGTTTTTCTTTGGAGATTTTTTAGCTGGAAGCATTCTTTCAACTAAGGCAGGGATGACGATTATTCCAAACAATAACGTTCCCAAAAAAGCATATACGTTAGCGAACTTAGAATAGTTCAGCAGGATTACAGCGAGAAACGCGAATCCCACTAAACCAGCAATAAGTTGCCTCTCTTTTTTACCCATTTGTTTTCTCCTTTTCTTGTCGTGCTTTCCACTTAATGAATTCAATATGCTTCTTAATTTCCTCGATCTCTTGTTCTGTCAATCCGTCCATGTCGAAAAAGAAAAGGTTTCTACCTTCTTTACTATCGATGGTTTCATGTGGATTATCAGTCCGACCATAAAGATAATCTATTGACACTCCGAAAAAATCAGCGAATTTAGCTATTAATTCGATGTCTGGTGTTCTTGATCCGTTTTCATATCCTGAAATTGTTGATTCGGCAAGCGAAAAAATCTTTCCAAATTCTTTTTGACTAAGTTTTTTTTGTGAGCGCAATTTTCTTAATCGTTCTCCAAATTTTTGATTCATGACAATCCCCCTATCATTTCAAAAAATATTATACCTTTGCAAAACGCAAACAAAAATATTTTTTAAAAAACTTTACAAAACGCGTTGACACTTTGCGTTTTGTGAAGTAATATAATAATTGAACAACGCAATACGCAAAGTAATATTGGAGGTGAAAGTAATGAACTTGCTAAAAGAAGCCAGAATTGCGGCTGGTTTAAGCATTGAAAAAGCCGCAGAGAAACTCAATATTTCGGCTGGATATCTTTCGCAAATTGAAAATGGACATCGACATGTGAGCGCAGAACGCGCAGAACAGATTGCAAAACTGTACAAAAAGCGTAAAGATGAAATTTTTTTACCTTCTCGCTACGCAGTACGCGAAGTTTCATCTAATCCAGCTTGAAAAAGAAGGTGATCTTTTTGCAAAAATTCAAACGGGTATGGAACAGCCTAAACGGAAAGTATCGCGTTGTCGGTATACAGTTTCATGATGAGATAACGGCAACGATTTTCGTTCAAGTGCAAGGGCGGAAAACATCGTTGACGTATAACATGCGCACAAAAGAAAAGCTTCCAAAATACGTTGTTGATGCATGTGAATCAATCAAACAAGAACTTACATTTCTTTGTAATCATTGTAAATCAAACTAAATATCGAAAGAAGGTGTCAAAATGCTCAAAAAAGGGTTTTATCTCGAAGAAATCGACAAGAAAAATAAAGCTTTATTGTGTATTGATTACATGCTTGAAGCGATTTTTAACAAAGATTATGAAACGGCAGAAATCGAAGCGAGAGAATTTTTAGCAGTAATTACAATGCTCAAAGAAATTGAGGTTAAAAAAAAGCGTCGTGCAGAGCTTGAGAAATTAATTACTGAAATGAAGGAGCGAGGAATAAAGATCGATTTCGCGACGAGAGTACATGCCTAGTTAGGAGGGATTGGGGGTGAAGATCACCGTTGTAAAAGGACCGTTGTTCAGCCAAGTGGAGAAAGAAGTGTATGCGTATTTGGCCAAAGTGCTTCCAGAACAATACGAAAAAGTAAAAGGAAGCGAAAACAATGAGAAAGCGTCATAAAAAAAAGCAGCAAGTGCGGCAACACTTACTGCAAGGCACAGAAAAAACATTCTTACTGAAAATATAGCACGTTTCGCGACATTTTTCCATATTCGGTTCTCCAAAAGAGAGCCTCGTAATTCAAAAAAAGGCGGTGTTTTCAATGAAAAAAGCAGCAAATGAAAATCCGATGGAAAAATACGTTCCTGTGGTCATGCGGTGGATTGAAGATACGTTTGATATGAGTGCAATTCAAGTCGAAGATTTTTCGGTTTTTCCTGCTGGTAAACTCATTCGCGACGAAAACGGGCACACAATGGTTGTTTTCTATGACATTTGGACAGAACAAGTCAAATATACATTTCCGACTGGAAAGTGAGGAACGAAAATGCAAGCAGCTATGGACATTCAAACAGGGCTTGAACGGCTTTTTCCGTCTGCGAAAAAGCCGTTGAAAATCATTCGTCTAATCGGCTATTCGCGCATGAATACGGAAAATGATCCGAACAAAGCATATAGCGTTGCAAAACGTCCGTGCATGAAAGGCTGGCAAGATCTAAATCGTCCAGGCATGACAGAAGGCGAGATTCGCTCCTGGTTGCGCCAAAAAGGTTGGACAGGTCTTGTTATTCCAGACGGGTATGACGTAATTGACATCGATGAACAGACAGAAGGGGAGCTAATTTTTAAGGCGCTTTTGAGCGAAGGATACAAATTTCATGCGATTCGAACAATACGAGGCTTTCAATTTTTCTTTCGCTCGACAGGAAATATCAAAGGACAAGACGCGACAGTGCTCATGGCTGGCGGCTTTGTCGGCGACTATCGTCTTTCCGGACGCGGTCAAGTCGTTCTTCCAAGCGAAAATACAGGCGGACGCGAATGGGTACATATTGCAGACGGGGAACTTTCGCCGATGCCGATCTATTTTGAGCGATTAAAAAAGATTGATAAAACGCAACGTCCTTTTCCGATTCCGATGCACGAGGGAGGACGGAACAACGCACTATATGCGCATTGCTGCCGTCTTGTCGAATTTGGTTATACACCAGAACAAGTTTCCGAGATTGCTAGTTTCCTAAATCAATATTTTTTTCTTCCTCCGTTAGACCAGCGTGAATTTGCAAGCACACTGAACAGCGCACTCAAGCATGAGCCAAGTGGAACAAACTATTCTTCTCCGCCACCGATGACTTTCCCAGCACGAAAAGAAGGAGAGTCGAAAAAGTTCAACTTGACCGAAATGGGGAATGCTGAACGTCTTGTTGCTCGAAATGGACAAAATTTGCGCTATTGTGTGGAGTTTGAGGAGTGGCTCATATGGGACGGAAAGACGTGGATTGAGGATAAAAAGAAACAAATTGAACGCATTGCGATTCGCACGTTTCGTGAAATGTACGCCGAAGCAGCGCACGAAGAAAACAACGATGCGCGAAATGAGTTGCTGAAATGGGCGAAAGCGAGTGAAAAAAGCTCCGTATTTTTGAATTCCATTGCGCGTGCAGAAGCGATGCTTCCAATCAGCCAGGAAGAACTCAACAGGGATAAGTTTTTGTTGAATTGCGCAAATGGAATCGTTGACTTGAGAACAGGTGAGCTTTTGCCACACGATCGCAAATATATGATGACGAAAAACACACATATTCCATACGATCCAAATGCAAAATGCCCGACATGGATTGCTTTTCTTGAATCCATCTTTCGCGATGGTGACGACGTAAAGCAAGACATTATTCATTTCCTTCAAAAAGCAATAGGATACGCATTGACAGGCGATATAAGCGAGCAAGTAGTGTTCTTCTTATGGGGAACAGGAAGGAACGGAAAATCGACGTTCATCAATACGGTGAAGGCTTTGCTTGGAGATTATGCGAAGCAAACGAACTCTAACACATTTACGGCGAAAATGAACGATTCGGGGATAAATAACGATATTGCACGTTTGCACGGTTCACGTTTTGTCTCAGCCGTCGAAAGCGAGGACGGCCAGCGTTTATCTGAATCGCTGATTAAACAGCTTACAGGCGGTGAGCCGATCACGGCGCGTTTTTTACGAAAAGAGTTTTTCGAGTTTGTGCCAGAGTTCAAAATCTTTTTCACCACAAACCATAAACCAATCATCAAGGGCGATGATGAAGGTATTTGGCGGCGTATTCGCCTTGTGCCATTCACTTACACGATTCCAAAAGAACAAGTGGACAAGCATCTCCCGGAAAAATTGATGAACGAGCTTCCTGGAATCTTGCGCTGGGCAGTCGAAGGGTGCTTGAAATGGCAAAAAGAAGGCTTAGGAGAGCCGGATGAGATTAAGAACGCAACGGATGAATACAAAGACGAAATGGACCTTCTCAGCAATTTCTTGAACGATTGCTGCGTCGTTCATCCAGGCGCAAAAGTGCAATTGAACGAGCTGTACAAAGAATATATCGACTGGTGCGAGGAAAACAGCGAGATTGCGATGAAAAAGCAAAAATTTTCGGCGCGTTTAGTGCTAAGAGGATTCGAAAAGCGGAAATCCACCGGAAACAAAACGTTCTTTTTCGGTATCGGTCTTTCAACCGAAAGTTACAAAGTTACCACTAGTTACTCAAATTCGGGTAAATCGCTTATAGGTGATACATTTACGGAAATACAGGAAAATAAGTCACTTGAGGTAACTGGTAACTTTGTTGAGGAAGAAATTTAGTTACAAAGTTACCATGAGTTACTCATTTCTAGGTAAATCTTATATATAGCGATATATAGGAAAATACCCTATTTTAAGTAACTCGAAGTAACTAGGTAACTTATAAGGAGGCTCTATATGTTATATAACATTTTTTGTGAAATAGATAATCTAAATATTCAAATAAAAATAAAAAACAAAAAACTAAGTTTGATATATGAAGAAGGCACATTGCCATTGGATTTAAAAAAACAAATTAAGCAACATAAGCAACAGATAATAAAGCGCTTGGAAGAAAATGAAATGGCGCGTGCAAAAGGTTTTCTCATCTATCGCTACGGTGAACTGTACGAGTATCGCTATGGCTTGGGTGCGTATTTGTTCATTGAACGCGAAGGAGATCTGGCGCTTGCATGGCGTGCGAACTACATGTTGGATGACAAGCAACCATACAAAATAAAAATACTTGCTGAGCGTGTTCCATTCGAAAAAGCGTTCCAAGAAGCAACCGATTTCATTGACTGGTTAAAACGACAAAAGGGAGGGAAAAAAGGTGCTTAAAAACATGATCGTGCCAACAAGTTTCATGATGATTTGTGTAGTGCTAGCAATGTATTCAGTAACTATTGTTAAAGATCAAATGGATCAAGTGATGATAATGAGCGCTTTGTTTGGATATGGAGCAGGATACTTTGTTTGTTCTTTCGGAAAAGAACTGGAAAAGAGGGATAAAGAGTGACAAAAACATTTAAGTCGTATTTACGTGAAGCAATAGAAGATGTAAAAGCAAAACGGATTGAGCAACTCATTCAACTAGGACGAGTAAAGATGGAAGACGATCGACAACTTTATGAGTTAACGATATCCGAATTAGAACATGAGTATCGATGCATGAAAGAAAAAAGAAGGTGAAATCATGATTTATCGTTTCTTTTGTGAAAAATGTAGTTTTGAGGTTTGGAGTATAAAAGTTATTCCTAAACTGAAATGTCAATGTGGTTTTTATGTGCTATGTGAAGAAAAGGAGGAGTGAAAAATGAGACTGGACATATACACTTGTTCATTGTGCGGTGAAGGATTTGCGGTTGAAGTGGATAAGCAGCCTATTGCTTGTCCACTTTGTGAATCAAAAATATTTGAATTTTCAAACAAAATCATCGGATCGAAAATAGAGCTTGATTATGATGAAATGGAGTGGTTTGAGGCTTATCTTCAAGATTTTTTGAAAGATGTTAGAGGTATAGAAAAATTCGAAAATATTTTCGATGAAATAATTGATGAAATTTGTAAGGAAAAATCAAAAGAGTATGCAAAAAATCCAGCTAACTGGGGTGCATGTTGCAAAATAAATGATGAGGAGGATTTGCCTTTTTAATAATGTGAAACTAAGGGGAGATGGGTGTGAAAAGTACATTAAAAGAAATTGCGGAATCAGTTTTACTTTCTTTCCTTTTTGCATTTTTAGCAGGCGCATTTTTGTACTTTTTCATTTCGAGATAGGAGGTGATCGGATGGCATATCTTTCACAAGTGAAATCAAACGGGAAGCAATACATTTATTTGTGTATGTATGTCGGCACGCAACAATATTCCACTCGAAAAGAGCGCCGCGTCTATTCATTCGGAGAATCAAAGAAAGCGCTTATTCGCATGAAACGCTGGAAAAGAAAATTCTCTGAGTTTCCGCGCGAGCTTCTCGATCTCGGATGCGGCATGAAAGAACTTGAAGAATGGATTCAAACAATAGAAACGGGCGTAACGAAAACAGGAAGGAAGTTCATGACAAGTGTGAAACGTGCTACGTTTTAAAGATGTTTATAACATCTACAAACTTTCACGCTACATGATCGATGAGTAACGAAAAGTTGTTTAGAGCTAAATTCTATAATCTACTCAAAATGAAATCGAGTGAAGAAAAACTCACTCGATTTTTTTCGTGATATGACCAAAATTTTTTGGTGATATGAAAACGACAAAATTCTCTGTACATTTGAATTGTGGAGGTGATATTCATGAATGAAACAGAAACTCAAAATGAAAATACTTCCAATGGCGATATACAAGATGTTCAACAGTATGTCGATTTACGATCGCATACGACAATTGAAACCCCAGAGGGAAACATTCATATCATTCATGAAATCACACTCGGCGAAATTGTCATGTCTGTTTTGATCGCGGCGACACTTATTTTTATGTTTTTAGAACGGATGATGAGGAGGTAGGGGAATGTATTCTCTTGTTTTCGCAACACCGAAGGACATTTTTGCGACGTACCTCATCATCATGACTTCCTGTATCGCCTCATTTCCAATTACGATGTTTTTTCTCTCGATCGTAAAAGGTGTGAAAAATAGATGGTGACGACTGGAACACTTGCAGCGTATGCCTTCAAGGCAGTTTTCGGGAATGCGGACGTGATGACAGGAATTGCAACATGGTCAATATTCTTAACCATCTTGTTTTTAACTATCGCCATTTATAGAGAGACAGGGAGGGAGTAATAATGTCAAGTATTGGTAATGTTTTTGATTGGGCGTTTTTTTGGGGCGTTTTTGGCTTTCTTTTGAAAACAGTTGCTCCCTTCATAATGTTGATTATAGCTATTGTGGCGGTAGGAATGCTTTTGCACGGTGTGATCGTAGCGATCAGATCGAGGTCGTGATACTATGCCGGAATTTCAGACATTTTTCACACCTGCACGGTTGGACGAGTTTTGGTACTACGTCAAGTGGTTACTTTTCTATGTAGCACCAGCAATTATGATTATGGCTGCGGCTGGAGCATTATCCATGTTCATTGCCATGATGAAAAAATCATTTGCAAATACAAAGCAAATTGACGAGAGCGAAAATAATGAGGACTACGAAATTCGAAGATACTAGGTTTTCAACTAGCGAATGCTAGTGAAATATAAAAAAATTTAAAGGGAGGAATTATACATGCCTGTTTTAGGAGATGCTATTGATTTATCAGGTCTTTCTTTACCATTCACTGTTTCAGATGTCATTGGAAGTGTGAACTCTTTACTTGGTTGGGTTGGACCATTCGTACTCTTGGCAATCGCATTAGGTTTTGCACCAAAAATTATTGCTTTTATCAAATCAATTTTCGGTCGCGCTGCATCGCGATAAGCAAGAACAAAGAAAAAGGAGGAGCGATCCTCCTTTTTCCATAGAAAGGGCGTGTCGTATTTTAGATGTTTAAGAAAATCAACATCATACTTTGTTTCTTGCTCCTTGTATCATTTTCCAAGCCTTTTTTTGCTTCAGCAGCAGGGGAGTTTGAAGTAATTGAAGTTTACGATCCGCAAAATTTAATCAGTACGCCGTTGCATTATAATCCGAACTATCATGGTATTGACGTTATTCTTGTTTATTTTTCTGGTACGAGCATTAAGAAAGTAAGGTTTTCAGATTATGTTGATTCCTCTTTTAGCAACCCGTTAAACACAAAGGTGAAAAACGCATCCGACTATGGTTGGAGCTACTTATCAGGTTTTTATTTTTCTTGTAACAGATATTATTTAGCCGAATTTTTTGGTGCGAGTGATAATTTACTCGTAAAAATAAAAATTAGTGTGACTGGTCTAGTCAATCCTACATGTGATTCATCTTCCTACGGAAATTATGAGGACATGGGTGGAAGTGATTCAAATTCATGCAATGCATGTGAACTTTTCTCTTGTCCAGGATGGAGCGATTATATGGGGAAACTCACAGAAATAAAAAACGCAATTCCTCCAGCGCCCAACTGGAATCAAGTCGCAACGATTTTTAGAGATACGATTGTACCTCAACTTGTTTCAGATATAGGGACACTATTTGGTCCAGCACCGAATATTCCTGCTGAGCCTGTGGAATTATCTGACCTCGATACTCGAGGAATAGGAAACAAAGTGCCAAGCATGCCTGATTCGGGGCTTGATACGTCGGGATTTACAAAAGGAAGAATCGAGAGCGAAGCGCCAATCATTGAAGAACGGGACGATCCAACAGGAGGCTGGGATATCACTGATCCGATTGGTACACTTCCGGACTTTCCAAGCATGCCAATCCCGGGAGAAACAGATCCAAAAGGCTGGGATGCAGGAAAACCGAAAGAAACAGACACGCAATTACCAGTACCAAAAGATCAAGATGGTACACCGGACATCGGCAATGCTCCAACACCAAACCAAAACAGCGATACACCTCCAAGTCCAGGCGACAATGGCGAAAACGCACCAATACCAAGCCAAGACGACGGCATACAAGGCTCAAAATACTACAAAAAACACCCTGATGATCCAGATGGAGGTGTGGGGGGATAATGAGATATATAATAATTTTATTTACTTTTTTCTTAACAGTTGCAGTTACTGAGAAAGCTTATGCTTTTGAAAATGGACTTCTTGAAGGAAAAAAAGCTACCTCTGATGCCTATTATTCATATGATCTTGATAAAATTACTGATAATGATTTGGATACATTTGGGTATATACATCAAGTATATTTTTCAGGTAAGTTTTATTTTGATCTTGATGATGAGAAAACAATCACTTCTGTTTTTTTGAAAATGAATAAAGATAGTGGTTTGGGTTACGAAATTATGTTCAAAGATAGAAATAATAATATTTTGAAAAAATTTTCCATTTCTGATTATGGTGATGGGAAAGAGACAATTTCGAGGAATGGTTTCACATCAATATCACCAATTAATTACGTAAAAAAAATAGAGATACATTTTTTTTACGTTAACTTAGTGCCTCAGGATCATATAAAGATATATGAGTTTGACGTTTATGATTCTCCACCTTTTGACGAAGATCCACCAAGTGACGTAGTTGACTTGAGGTTCTTAGCTTCAGATAGTGCTATTTCTATTTTTTTTAGTACACCTAATGATGTAGATTTCGCAGGAACAAAAATATACTTAAACGATGTTTTAGTAGCGACTTTAGATAAAACGAAAACATCATATTCTTTTGCTGATTTAATTCCCAACACAACATATACGATTAAGATAACTACATTTGATGAAACCGGAAATGAATCGAACGGTGTCACAACAACGGTGAAAACAAAAATTCCGATTGTTAGCGATGTCACCGATCTACAAGCCGACGCAAAATACGACCGTGTCAGACTGTCTTGGACACGACCGAATAGTGAGTTTTTCTCGCATGCTAAAATTTATCGAAAGAAGGTCGAACAAAAATCATTTTGGGATCAAATATTCGGCACGACATCTGTTTCCGCCGAAACCACATCGGATGGCTATACGCCGATGTTCGAAACGAACGGAACGTACTGGACAGACTTGACCGTCACGCCGGACACGACATATTCGTACAAGGTGACATCGGTCAATATTGAAGGGAACGAGTCGCAAGGGGTAACGATTGAAACGACAACACCGTCCGAGCCTGTTCCGGTCTTAACTGGCGTGGCGACAACGCAAAACGAAAACGGCGACTATGTCGTCACATGGACAAGCCCGGCGAGAGGAACAGTGAAGCTGCTAATTGAAGGACGAGAATATGCACAGGTAGATGCAGCAACAAAACAAATCGTAATAAAAAAAGAAGATATGAAAACAGACTTTTTTGGAGCATATGCTGCGACACTTATTCCTATTGGTGAATATGGAACGAAAGGACAAGCCGTTAATGTCCCAAGTTTAGGAGGAAAAATTGACTTTCCTTTAAGCTTTCAAGATTTTATGGAAACAGTAGTGAGTATTCTAGCATGGGTAGCACCGTTTTTACTTTTATCCTTTGTGTTCATTTTTTGGAGACCAATTTTCAACTTTTTTAGGAAATCATTTGCTAAGGGAGGGCGTGTAAAACAATGAATTTCAGCATATTACAAGCTGTAATGGAAATAATTTTTCAACGGTACATGGTGTATCTCACGCCTGCCCTATTTCTTTTTGTTGTAGTGTTATTTTCAGATCGCCTCGTCACTTTTTTATATGATGCTTTTAGACGTAGCAGGTGGTAATGATGATGTTTGTTGTAGGTGGAATTTTAACAGATGCATTTGGAAGGCTCTTTGATGTTATATGGGGCGGTATAAAATGGATCGGGCGATTGTTAAAAAGACTGTTTCAAGGGCTTGTTGACTTGTTCATCGGTTTTTTTGAAGTTATTTACGCATTGATCGATGGGCTGTTGTATTTTCTCTACAAAATTGGTGTCCTAGCAGTCAAGCTTTTCCTCTTGTTTTTTGAACTTGCGAAAATGATTGTCTCCCTTTTTGTTGGTTTTGGTCGTACACTAGCAAGTCTTGTATACGTCCCGCGGAGTGGAAGTGGAAATGGATATTCAGAAATGCTTGGAAAAATCTTTACCGCAATGCAGCCACTAAAACTTGAACCGATCGCGTATATATTGCTTTTTATCCTTTGGATGTTTACGGCGGTTGCGGCGATTAAACTGCTATCGTCCATTCGGATAGGAGGGGAATAATGGGGATCAAAGAGCAAATTCGAAGTTTCATAGACAAGATTTTCAATCCTCCTATCACGTTTCTTGACATGGCGATAGATAAATTGCGTGCAGTCGGACAAATAACGGCGCAAGGGCTGAATATCGGAAAATATTTAGCGATTTTCGGTGACATGCCGACCGCGTGGCAACTTGTCATTTCCTCTGCGCTGATGTCGGTCGTCATACTCGGCTCGTTGCTTATTTTCCGATCTGTTATGCGGCTCTATTATTCTTTGAAAGAAGGTGTGAAATGGTGGTAGACGCATTTTTCTACATGTTTACGTTAGGTGCTGGGGCGGCAAGTGGCGTTGGCGTTGTGGCATTTTTCGGTTGGAAGCTTGTCCAGTTTTCAAATAGAAAGAAAAAACCAAGAAAGGCGGTCATCTAATGGCACTCTTCAAACGAAAAGAAAAAGATGAGTTTTTTCCAGAAACAAACGACATTCTCATAGTGTTCGACGACGAACAAAAAACAAGCGACATTCAACGTATCGATGAAATTCGCGACAATGCAATATATGTAATCGGAAAATACTGTATTCCAATTCACGACTGCGAGGTAACGACAGGTATCGAAGGACGACATTTTTTCTATCGTGCGCCGTCGCGTTCTGTCCAGGAAACAAAACGGCTTGCGGAGCTTGAGAAAAGCATTGTATTACGGCAAATAACGTCGTATCGCCAGCCAGAGACACCGAATCAGTTGGACATCACGAAAATACTCCTCTTTGGACTTGTGTTTTTCGCTTTCATTGTGATGGGAATTTCAAGTTGTAGTGGAGGAGGAGCATAATGCAAGGAACAAGCAATGCTGAAAAGTTACAAAGCGTTATTTCCGATGACTTGTTTCCGCAAGTGCAGCACATATCGGACGTAAAACAAGTCCTCGAAGAAATGACGACAAAAGCGCAGGAACTGCAAGAATGGCAAATTAAAGCGATTTTGTTGCTCGAAAGTCTATCAAAAAATGAATATCTACACGGGGATAGCGATCCATATCGCGAAATCATTAATTTTATTATGCAAGGAAAGGTGCTTGTCGCTGATCCGCAATACTACATCGACACGATCGAGGCGCTGATTCCGAAACCGCCAAAGCCGGTCATTGTCGCGCCGAATGGCGTTGAGAAGGGAGGAAAACGGTAATGGCACATCATTTCTTCATACAAGGTCCGTTAGGAGCTGGGAAAACGTTGATGATGTCCCTGTTTGCTCACTATTGGCGTGAAAAAGTGCGTGCTCGCGGCGGTGATATTCAACTTTTTTCAAACTATGGCTTGAAGGATTCAATTCCTTTGGAGCACTATACAGACTGGTATAAAGTAGCTGAGGCTCAAGGAAGCATATGCTGCTGGGACGAAGCGCAAATGGCATTTTCAAACCGCAAATGGTCGAAATACGGCGCGACGATTGCAACGGAAGTCATGATGTTCACGAGAAAGATGAAAAGTGTGCAAATATATTGTTCTCCAAGCATAAACAACGTTGACAGTCGTATCCGGCAGATCGTCGAGGTTCTGATTAATGTGAGAAAAATTGGTGATCGCGGCTTTGCAATTCATTTTATGGATTATCAAACGGGCGAGTTTATGCATCGGCAATTTCTCCCGATGTGGAAGGCGAAGAAGATATTTAAGTTAGGACTCTATGATACCGACACAATGGTGCTAGGCTTCCCGTTGCCGTCTACTGAACGGGAAGGAAACGAGTTTTTCGAAACGCTTGAGGAAATACACGATAAAGCGCGTGGAACAGTTAGGAGGGCTGCCCATGAATTACTCACTGGTGCCGCAGCACTATAAAGAAAAAGATCCGCGTACATTGTTATACCATTTTCCGTCCATTCCAGCCGTGAAATTCGCAAAAATCACGCAGAAATTCTATTTTTTCAAGCAGCTTGAAATCGCGCAAGACATCGTAAATCGCATGGGCTATATTTTACTTCCGTCCGTCTGTATGCACTGGGAACGCGTGAAACAGTTTGCTGACCGGCGAATCCGTATCGGAAGAAATTCGTTTTTTATGATGAAAATTGAAGAACTTACAGAAAAGGAAAAAGAGAAGTTGAATGAATATGTATCTGAAATAAGATTGGAGGAAAAAAAAACATGCAACTAACTAATGATGAATTAGCTATGCTCATTTTGCATATGAGTATTATGCGTAAAGAAATTAAAAAGGCGTTAAAGCGTAATTATGGATTTTTAGAAGGAAAGAAAAAAATGAATGTGTATGATTCGATTTTAGACAAAATTACATCGTTTAACGAAAAGAAACTAGTACATGATATTTCGCTAGATGACGATGAATTGGGCATGTTACATGCGTTTTTGTCATCATACACAGTTGAAATTGAGCGGCAGGCTCAAAAAGAAAAAATGAATGTGTCAAGTAGCGAAGTATTTCAATTATTAAACGATATTTTATGCAAAGTTGAGGGAATGCAAATTGCAAAAATGCATTGATGAGCTAATAAGGGAATATTATCGTAAACAATATATACTTTCAGAAGCAAAACGGAATGGGAATAAGTTCCTTGCATACATTTATGCGCAAGAGATTGAAGAAATTAAGCGTATTTGTTTTGAAAAATACAAAATCATCATCGATTAAGAACAGATAGCATGCTTGTACATGTTATCTGTTTTTTTTCATTTGTACAACCAGTTGTTGCATATCTTCAATCAAGGGAGGTATGCGCGATGAATGTACGGGTTATAAAAGGAAAGCATACTGACAACAATATTCAAGCCTGCTATCATTATTTAGTGAAGATATATAGAAGGGAGATAGCAAAGAATGAAGGCTATCTACGCAAGGGTATCGACGGAGGAATCGGCACAGAAAGGATATTCAATTGCTCATCAGATCGAAGAAGCTAAGAAAAAGGCGAAAACGGACGATGTAATGATATACAAAGATGAAGGCTTTTCCGGCGAGTTTCTTGAGCGTCCAGGGCTGGAACGCTTGCGAAATGATATACGAAACGGAGTGATCGATACTGTCATTGTGTACGATCCCGATCGGCTGGCGCGTAATCTCATGCATCAGTTGCTGCTAGATGATGAGTTTCGCAAATACAATGTTGAAATGTTGTTTGTCAATGGTGAGTATGCAAACACGCCGGAAGGGAAGTTGTTTTTTTCGATGCGCGGAGCTATTTCCGAGTTCGAAAAGGCTAAAATTCGCGAACGAACGATGGCAGGGCGAAAAAGAAAAGCAAAAGAAGGGAAAGTAGTAAAAAACGATAAAATATATGGCTATGATTATGACAAAAAAACAGGTCAACTTATCGTAAACGAAAGTGAAGCTGAAATCGTCCGTTTTATATTTGATAGCTTTACGCAAGGTCGATTTAAAGGCATAAACGGAATTGCATTGCATTTAACTGAACGAAATATACCAACAAAAATGGGGAAATCAGTGTGGCATCGGCAAGTGGTACGGCAAATATTGATGAATGAAACGTACATGGGAAAAAAGCCACAAAACAAGTGGAATACAGAAGGCATGCTGGCGAATAAATATCGCAATGAAAAAGTGCCGATGCGCTTGCGGAGCAAAGATGAATGGATCTATGTGGATGTTCCGGCAATTGTTTCAGAAGAGCAATTTCAGCAAGCGCAAATGCTGCTAGAACAAGCGAGAAGGCGCTATACAAAATCATCCAAGCGCAAATATTTGCTTTCAGGTCTGATACGTTGCGCACAGTGTGGAAATACAATGACTGGACGATACGCAAAGAATTGGGGGAAGTATTTTCGGGAATATACAGATGTAAAAAATACAGCTGGTGCAAAATATCCTGGCTGTGGAATGGTCGTTCGTGCGGACGAAATCGAACATGAGGTATGGACATATTTACTTGATCTATTCAACCATCCAGAACGAATACAAGAGTTCCAACCGGTCGCTGACGCTGAAAATAGCTATGAAAAGAAAGAACTAGAAAGGCTAGAAAAAGAGATTGACCGAGCGCGGAAAGGACGTAAACGCCTGCTGTCGCTTGTCACAATGTCCGATGACGATGAACTCGATCTTGAAGAAGTGAAAGAGGAAATACGAAACTTGCAGCAACGTGAAAAAGAGCTGATTGAACAATACAATCAGCTGGAACAACAACTAAAAGAAATACAAGAAAGCAAGCCGAACGAACACATTTTGCAAGCAGCAATCGACTTTTTCTTGAATCACAAAGAACAACTTGACTTTGAAATTAAACAAACGCTGATCCGTAAAGTTGTTAAAGAGATTCGTGTTATTGATAAAGAAAATATCGAGATTCATTTGTTTTAGACGCCTGCTTGGGCGTCTCTTTATTTGATGTTTTCTTTGTGATGTGTTGAGAAGAGGGATTCAATACTTGTCGTTGTCGAAATATGTCTATCGAATGATGTTGGAAAAATTATATTTTATCTGTATATTAGGAAGCGGATTCATTCATTGTAGCTAAGCTTATGTAAAAATTCCATAAATATAAGAAAGTGAGGGGTATAGGTGAGGTCAATTAATTTACAGTCATTTTGTCAAGCCTATAGAAGTTTATCATTTGAAGAATTCAAGAAATATATGAGCGTTTTTGGATTCGAATTGAATAGAACAAAAGAGATTGAAGACATATGTCTCTTTGTCGATGCTTTGTATAGTGAACTGAAATCTTGCGAGAAGCTAGATGGATTTTATATTGGATATAAAATTCCACAAATACCTAAAGAATTTGACTTATTGAGATTAGGAAGTAACTTTTGCTTGAATATTGAAATAAAGAGTACGAGTGAAACTGATAAGATCGAAAAACAGCTTAGAAGAAATGCCTATTATTTAAAAGCGATAAATAGTGAAGTTCGTGTCTTTACTTTTGTTGTAGATAATCAGACGGTTTATACTATAGACAATGAGGGGAGATTGTTAGAATCAAGCTTACATAAATTGGTTGATTATATATTCGAACAGAATGTAGAGAAAGTAGTATGTTTAGATAATATTTTTGCACCTAAGCAATACTTAGTTTCTCCGTTAAATTCTACACAGAAGTTTATAGACGGTGATTACTTTTTGACTAGTGCTCAAGAAGAGATTAAGGAAAATGTTATATCTTTGTTAAATAAGGGTGAAACAAAGTTTATCCTGATCAAAGGTAAACCAGGGACGGGAAAGACTCTGTTGACTTATGACATCGCAAATGAATACATTAGACAAGGACAAAAGGTCGTTATTGTTCACAATGGGATATTATCAGAAGGACATGAGATTTTAAAGAATCAGCATGGATGGATATTATACTCTATAAAACAATTTTATGAAAATCATGCCAACGTTATTAAAGAAAATGATGTTATTATTTTTGATGAAGCACAGAGGACTTATACCTATCAGATTAGTGAAATATTAGGTTGTATAAATAACCAATCTAAAAAGTGTATTTTATCTTTTGATCCAGAACAATATCTATCTAATTCTGAGAATAAAGGTGAATTAATTAGATATTTACAATCAAATGGAATTGCATATAAGGAATTCAAATTGACTGATAAGATCCGTACAAATAAAGAATTAAGTAATTTTATATTAAAATTATTTGATAGAAACAGAGAAATTGGAGTTAAAAATGTAACATTTAGCAATGTACATATTCAATATTTTAGCGAAGCAAAGGATGTTGAAAAGTACTTGCTAAATCTTCAACGTGATGGGTGGAAAGTACTTTCATATACCCCCTCGAATTATTATCAATTACCTTATGATAGCTATCAAGCAGGATTCGAGCTTAATGCTCATAGGGTGATAGGACAGGAATTCGATAAAGTGGCAGTAGTTATTGATAATTATTTCTATTACAATGAAGAGGGGAAACTTTTAGCATGCCAGCCGAACGGATCCCCTTACAGTTTATTAAAAATGTTGTATCAAAATGTTACAAGGGCACGAGAGTCTCTACATATTGTGATTTATAAAAATTCTTCTTTACTTGAAGCGTGTCTACAAATAATTAACGGGCGAGAAGAGCCTTTAATAGCGGTTGGGGTTTAACCTCAACTGCTATTAGTGTGACAAGGTGAATACACTCATAATATGTTGCCTAGCGTCATGAACAGTGAGATAGATTATCATTGAATGTGCTAAGGATTTTTTTACATTTATTAACGCATACTATTGTAATAAGTATTTCA
>NZ_JXTH01000054.1 GCF_000836725.1 Anoxybacillus thermarum
ATCGCGACAGATCTGGATGAAACTGACGCGAAGGAGTGGGTATAGCGAATTCCTGCTGAATGTCTATCAGAAATGGAGAGAGGTAAGGTAAAGAACAAATGTTCGAATATTGATGTCCAACGTCACTCCCTGTGCTTTTTTGTCTATTTTTTTGGTTTGCACACCCAAAAAAGAGATTTGTTTCATTTTCAGAAATAGAGATGACATAGGTCATAAGCACAAAAAGGGTTTTATGGATTATACATCCATAAAAATTACAACAAAATCAAAGTCAATTTCAATTCATCACGGATTCAGGTAGAATTCTAATATCAATTCTAATAGCTATCCTTCTATTGACTGGTTGTTCGGTATCCGATAATAAGTATAAAGCAGTATATTTTACAACTGAGGATTCTTCATTTATCAGTACTAATGAATTGAAAGAACATAATGTATTAGAGTTAAACTCTTTAGAAGAACTAAAATCAAAAGTAGATGAATTGGATTATAAGATGGGAATTTTTATAGATAAAAGTGTATTAGATGATGAAATTATTACCAAGAGTCTTAATACATGGTTATTAAAACAAAAAAACTACCCCATCATAGTAGTGGGGTATGGAAATCCTACATACGTTTATTTTAAAAAGTTAGTATTTACAGATGAACAATATATTCCAAATTTTGATGATGAGACATACGAAAAATTTAGAAAACAAAAGGGGTATAGTTTTGCCTATATTGGTAATAGTGGTAAAATATATGGAAAAGGTTATAAAGAAGAAATTAATATTGATAAAATGTTAAATGTAGTAAATCAAGCCTTAAAAGGTGAAAAGTTTGTTGAAAAAATGATGGAAAGGTAGGTAAAAAATGAATAACTTTTTTTTACAAAATTCCTGCTCGATCAATTTAAATTTCTTAATTTATATACATAATCTATACGAAAACTATCATAAATCACATAAAACTTCTAAATTTCCTTGGTTACCGTTGAAAGAAACTGCGCTATTGGATTATAACGAAATGAATATGAAAGCTCGGAATTTATGGACAGCTATCTTTGATTCTTATGATATGAATGATAGAGTGGACTTAGAATGGTGGATTAATAATAAGTTTCATTACTATGATTTATTTAAAATTGATCATGCAGGAATGAAACTTTATGAAGATATTAAAAAATCCTTCGAGTCTTGGTACTGGGGAATTGGTAAACATATGTGTGATATATTTTCTCATGATCTTGTAGAGAACTACTATAAAGAATTAGTGGTTATGACGGAAAAAAAAGACTTGCAGTTAAAAAATACAACTTTTTATTTACAAGTGGTTTATAATGCGCCGCCTGTTAGTTGGAAAAATAAAAACGAAAAAATGATAATCATATCTCCTGAAACAAAACGACCAACAGTAGATGAATTATATGACGCATTGTTCAATTAGTTAAAAACTTGTTATGAATGCATAAATGCACATATAAAAAGCCTACCATCTTGTAAATCATAGAGAGTGACCAAAAAAGTTTCCAAGGAGCAGGAACTATTATAATTTTCAATTTATTATATAAATTTAAATAAATTGAATTTGATGTTTCATCTTTTCGAATTTTTCATCAAAGGACCAAGTTGTTTTTCGACTGACGGAAGCAAGTCATAGACTTGTCTCCGTCAGTCGAAAAAACTTATAACAGATTTATGACCGGTTAGAAGCCGAATCTTCAAGTTAAGCAATTGAAGCATTATCTAATGAATGGCTTCTTCTTTAGAGGTGTTATTTTCACCTGTTATGGTAATTTTGTGTAGTTTAGTCGCAACATCTATTCTAATCAAGGAATCGGTTCATGTCTCTCTTTTTTGTTAATTTATGTTAATAAATTTATTCGTGTAATTATTTAATACTCTCGGAGGGATTATATGTGTGAAGCAGCAGTAGAAGTCAAAAATTTAACAAAAAGAATTGGAAGTAAAACAATAATCAAAGGGCTTGACTTTGAAATATATCCAGGTGAAATTTTTGGTTTTTTGGGACCAAATGGTGCTGGCAAAACAACAACTATACGTATGATGGTTGGGTTAACGAAGATAACCGAGGGTGATGTGATAATTTACGGAAAAAGCATTAAAAAACAGTTTAAGGAAGCTATTGCTCAAGTTGGGGCAATTGTTGAGAATCCGGAAATGTACAAATTTATGAGCGGTTGGAAAAATTTACTTCACTATGCTCGCATGACACCAGGGGGAGTAAATCAAGATAAAATTGAGGAAATTGTACATTTAACTGGATTAGAAAATGTAATACATAAAAAAGTCAAAACTTATTCGCTAGGAATGCGTCAACGTCTAGGATTAGCTCAGGCTCTATTGCACGAGCCATCAGTACTCATACTGGATGAACCTACCAATGGACTAGATCCTTCGGGAATTTATGAAATTAGAAGTTATCTAAGAAATTTAGCTCGGGAAAAGGGATTAACAATATTTATTTCAAGTCATCTCCTTTCAGAGGTAGAAATATTGTGTGACCGTGTTGGTATTATAAAAAATGGTGAGTTAATTAGTGTTGACTACATAAATAACTTTGTAAATGCAGGAAACGAAACTAAAATAAAGCTACAGTTGCAACCAATTGATGAAGCTTTACGGGTCTTGGAACAAAAGTTCAATTTATCTGCTATAGTTAACGAAAATAATATATTTGTTCAAACTAATAAGGAAAACGTACCTTTAATTGTTAATGCCCTCGTGGAGCACGGAATCGATGTATATAATGTTAATATAGCTTCGGCCACACTAGAAGATAAATTTCTTCAAATGACGGGAGATGGTACTATTGAGTAATTTGTACAATTTTATTAATTTAGTTAGAAATGAAAATATGAAACTCTATCTTCAAAGATCAAATCAGGTAATGATGGTTCTTCTTATTATTTTTGTAATTGCTGGAGCGATAATTGTTACTATTGGTAGTAAGCAACATGATGAGTCGGAAAATCTTCACTGGAAAACAGATTTAAAAGAGTATAATGAACATTTGGAAAAATTGGCAGTCGAACATCCTGAATTAAAACAATCGTATATGAAAGAGATTGCATTAAATACATACCGAATCAATCATAACCTAAAGCCTATCTCTGACGACAATATTTGGTCGTTTGTTAAAGATATGGGTGGGGGTCTTTCATTGGCAAGCATCTTTACAATAATAGTAGCTGCAAGTTTTTTAACTAATGAATTTAAATGGGGCACTATAAAATTGCTACTAATTAGACCTTACTCGAGAACTCAAATTTTACTTTCTAAGTATCTTGTTATACTAATTTACGCGTTAGTACTTCATGTATTGTTATTTATTTCCTCTTGGTTCATTGGAGGATTATTCTTTGGTTTTGAGGGAGCTGGACAACCATATTTGAAATATCAGGATGGTAAGGTTATAGAAATTAACATGATTACTTACGTATTATCTCAATATGGAATTGATAGTATAAAACTACTGATGATGGCTACATTTGCTTTTATGATTTCTTCAGTTTTTAGAAATATTTCTTTATCCATAGGATTATCAATAACCCTCTTGTTAGCTGGAAATTCAATTACAATGTTATTTAACCAATTTTCGTGGGCAAAATATACCTTATTCACTAATCTAGATTTAATTAGTAAGTATTTTTCAGGAGATTCATTTGGAGAAGGTACAACTTTATTGTTTTCGTTACTTATCATATTGGTTCATTATATATTTTTTATTGGTGTAACATGGTTTTCTTTTACATATAGAGATGTGGAAGTTTAATGGCTCTTCAC
Source organism: Anoxybacillus thermarum (assembly GCF_000836725.1). Taxonomy (GTDB): domain Bacteria; phylum Bacillota; class Bacilli; order Bacillales; family Anoxybacillaceae; genus Anoxybacillus; species Anoxybacillus thermarum. The sequence continues at coordinate 3,789 of NZ_JXTH01000054.1, forward strand.
CATAATTGGATGTTTCGATAGCCATATACCCGTCGTTTGCTCCGTTTTATTTTATTATTTGTCCCTTCCATGATGCCGTTCGAATAAGGGAAAAGGACACACGGAAGTAATGCTTCTCGTCGAGTAACAAGCGTTTTGGCAATATTTTTCACCACAGCATAATCATTAAAGAGATACCGATCAAGCCATTGCTTTAGGCGAATATTCGCCTGCTTCTTCGTTTCACTTTTGAGTATGTCACGAAGATGTTGAAGCGATTGGTACAAATGACGTAACGGAGCGTCTTCTTGACACCACTCTCGTACTTTTTGTCGTTCTTCTTCCGTAAGATGTTCCGGGCGTTGACTAACCAGCCGAGTGACATAAAAATGATCCATGATATGAGTGGCATTCAGGTACGTTTTTTCAATCGCCTTGCTCATCGCAGGGGCAAGGTCACTCACAACATCGGTGATCGTTTCCACAAAGAGTTGAAGAGCCTCCATAACGGCATCTTCGTTTTTCCCTTCGACAAATTCAAGAACTTGCCCTGTTGATGCATCCATGACGGCCGTTCCGTAATCATGTCCTTTTCGAAAGGCGAACTCATCAATGCAAACAACGGAAGGAGTAGAGGTCGATACCATCTCAGAAGCATACCGATAAAACCATCGCTCGACGGTCGTGTAGGCAAGTTGAAAAAAGCGAGCAACTTCTTAAATGTTTTTTCCGACACACGATTGAGCGATCCAACGTTGAAACTTGAAACGATTCTGTTGCAATGCTGTGATCAGGAATCCCCGGATAGGACAATGTAAACGTAAGATGACAAGTCCGGCAACGTCGTCGTTCATGAGGAAGCTCAATCCAAAATAAGCCAGTGGAATGGCAATACCCATGAATCTACTGGCGCTTCTTCGATGACATTTTCGTCGTACGTCCGAAACAAACAGGGCAGATTGGACAACCAGGCGCAGGAGAAAGTTCGAAAATCCAGCGGTCTCCTTCTCTTCGTTCACCTTGAATATGAAAGTCTGGTAAAGCAATCAAATCTTTGATAAACGGGGATAGCAAGCGAACTTTCCTCCTTCGTTACGGTTTGTTCACCTTTCCCATACAAGAAATTTCGCACTTTTTGTACCCTTCTATACCCAAAAATATTTATTGTCAAGTACACGTTGTGGTGATGACCTTAATTTTAGTGAAGTATTAGTGAAGAATTAAAATAAATGAAGTAAAAAACACATAATTTTGATGTATATATAAAAGAGAAAAATGGGTGAATTTGCTTCAAGGAGTTCACTTCTTCACTGTATGCCCATAAACTATGTTGAATCCGCTTTTTGCGGTTAAAAATAAACTATGTTGAATTATACAAGTAATTCAGCGGCTTTTGCGCGGAATAACCCAACATAGTTGCTCTTATGTTGAATAAAAATGATATTGCAGCAAACTAAGCTAATTCCTAACTATCTACGAACTTATAAAACCGATAATCAATTTTAAGCCGCTTATTAAGCCCGTAGAGCGTTTTTTAAATCAGGGGGATATAAAACCATTACCCCAATGTTTAAAACGCGCTATACGCCAATTTTAGAGGGCATTTTTGATTGAGGATACTAAAAATGATTATGTTTTCACCAAAATTAAGGAAAAGGGAGTACCAAATCGTGACGGAGTAAAGTTTGTTTACCCCATCGTGCCTTATCCTTCCATTCTGGAATTTTTGGACACATAAAAAAAGGGTAACTATTCAGCCACATCATAAAGTGAGCTGAATATTTTTTGCTTTTCCTGTCCATGATGTGAATATTGATAGACAAGGAGGTGAATCGCATGTTGACGGTACAACAAGCTGTATTTACAGTTGAAAGCTTAATCAGCAAAGTCCAACAACAAAAGCAGTTCATTACTCACCAACAACAAGTCATTGAGCAACTGTTGAAAGAAAACAAACAGCTACGCAAAGAAAATGAACAACTGAAGTACCGTGTTCAAGAGCTGGAAGCACGCACGAAAAAAAACAGCTCCAATAGCCATTTGCCCCCGTCTTCTGACCGTTTTCACACCCATTCTTCTCGCAAGCCATCTGGCAACAAGCCAGGCGGACAAGAAGGTCATCAAGGAACGACGCTCCGTCAAGTGGAACATCCACATCATCGTGTCGTCCACCGTGTGCATACGTGTCAAGGATGTGGGGCTTCTTTGCGTGAAGTCAAACCGTTCAAAGTCGATATCCGTCAAGTGTTTGATGTCCCTCCTGTGGCGATCGAGGTGACACAACATGAACGTGAAGTGAAATCCTGTCCACATTGCCGATGTGTTCAACAAGCCGAATTCCCATCCCATGTCACGAATCATGTGCAATACGGTCCACGGCTCACGGCGCTCGCTGTTTATTTACATCATATCCAATTGATCCCGTACAAGCGTTTAAGTGATACAATCGAAGCGTTATATCAACACTCGATTAGTACAGGAACCCTTGCCAATATGGTGAAACGAGGACGCGAATCGCTGGAATCAAATATGGACATCATCGAAGACGCCTTACTTGAATCCAACATCCTGCATGTCGATGAAACAAGTTTGCGCATCAATGGGAAACTCGCATGGGTGCATGTCGCGTGTACATCGAAATATACGTACTTGGCTCCTCACGTTTCTCGTGGAAAGAAAGCGACTGATGATATTGGGATTCTTCCCCGATATGAAGGGACGATGATGCACGATGGATTCGGTACGTATCCAAAATACACGCAAGCCACCCATGCCCTTTGTCACGCCCATCATTTGCGTGAGTTAAAAGGCTTCATCGAACAAGGGCATACATGGGCATCGCGCATGACGACGTTTCTGTTAGCCGCCAAACAGGCCGTCGAAGCTCATCACGGTGCGCTTTCCGAAGAAGAAGCGAAACGATGGGAACGAGTGTATGATCGCATCCTAGAAAGAGCACAACACCGATTGGAAACGGCGACGCCTCTTCCGAAAAAAGCACTCGCTTTTGTTCGACGCCTTCAAAAACGAAAGGAAGAAGCGTTGCGTTTCTTACGTGAAGTGCATGTTCCCTTTGACAACAACCAAGCCGAACGCGATCTTCGCATGGTTAAAGTCAAAGAGAACATTTCGGGTACATTTCGCGAAGAAACATTCGCCCAGTCTTTTTGCATCACAAGAAGCATCATTTCCACACTGACGAAACACGAAAAAAACGTGTGGGATTCGTTATGTCTTCTGTTGACGGGCGAAACGATAGATCGTGTTCTTTTTACCACTTAGGGCATTTTCTATTACGGGGATGCCCTATTTGTGTTGCGCTCCTTTACATACTACTATCGGGATGAATAGTTACCAAAATAGAAGTAAAAACTCGTTAACTATTATTTTCTTAATGATAGTACCCAATTATTATGGTTAATAATTGAGTACTAATCCAACAATTCTATTTATATTTATTCCATCCTTTGATGAATCCTCTAATAAGCAAATAACCGTCTCCAACAGCGCTTATTGGTATTGCAGCTTTCAATCCAGCACGTATCGCAACTTTTAATGCTATTTTTCTTGCATTTTGTAACATAGTTCTTGATCTTCCTAAATGCTTTACAGCTTCTTGTGCAGATTTGCTATAACTTATTTTATAAGCTTCACGTCCCTTTGCTATTCCTGCCCAAATGCTATATACATGCACTTTAAAGTAATGACTTCTGTATGAACACCCTTTTCCATGGCTATACTGCTCCTAAATACTCATGTGTAAAAGGAGCGGAAATGACATGAAACGTCTTAAAATTACAAATGATCACGGTTGGACGCCTCGAACACTTCGGAAACAAGAACGGAAAATCAAAGATGCTTCGCTTCGCGTTCGGGTGACCGCTGTTCGTCTCGTCATGGAAGGTCATCTTGGCAAAGATGTGGCCAAAATGGTCAATCTGTGCCGTCAATCTGTTGCCCTCTACGTTGCACGTTTTAATGAAGGAGGGCTCGATCATCTACTCGATCGTCGGTTGCCGCCTGGTCGCGTGCCATTTCTGACGGAAGAACAACAACAAGAAATTAGACAACTCGTGTTAACTACTACACCTGCGGATGCTGGCTGGGGCATTGCTTCATCATGGAACACGCGTATTTTACAATCCTACATCCAACATACCTATGGCGTTTCGATGTCACGTGAAGGCATTCGTAAGTTATTGCATCGTCTTCGTTTGTCATGGACACGTCCGACGTATAAGCTTGTGAAAGGGAATCCAGAACATCAAGCTGCTTTTCAAAAGGAACTCGAATTTATAAAAAAAAACTAATCACCGAGAACGTCACTATGTTTTATGTGGACGAAACGCATGTTCGTGCGTATCAAGCGCTTCGTACGACATGGGCAGAAGTAGGAAATCAAAAACAAGTGCCAAGCTATGGTCACCACGCCCACGTTTCTATTTTTGGCGCCGTCGATGTTCAACAAGGCGATGTAGTGTTTCATCGTGCATCATCCGCCAATGCCGAAACCTTCCTCTACTTTCTGCGCCGATTGAAAGAGAAATATGCCGATCGATTCCTCGTGCTTGTGTTAGACAATTCGCGTATTCATCATGCCAAGATGGTACAAGCCTTTCTTGATGGCGAGGAAGGCGATGCTTTTCATTTCATCTTTTTGCCACCGTATTCCCCACAGTTGAACCCGATTGAACGGCTGTGGAAGTGGTTGAAAGATGAAGTGATTGCCAACGTTTTTCACAAGGATCAAAACGATATTGCCCAATCCATTACTCGTTTTGAACAGTACGTTCTACAACACCCGGATGAGGTGTTGCGTCGCATCGGGTGTACTGCGTAAATCAGAGGTTAAAATGTCAATTTGGATGTATATAGTAAATATCCAACTGGCATTATCCCATCCTATATAATTTGCTAACCAAAATTTTATGGCGTATTTGAGTGCATACTGAACACGCTTGTTTATTGATATGTGTCCACTTGGATCAATATAAGTTACTGGTCAATATAAGTTACTGGGGTGTTTTTTCCATAAGCATATTGATTCAAACTCTGCGGATCATCCTCAAACCCATGGAACGTATCCCTTGTAATAAACCGACCAATATTAGCATCATAATAACGTGCCATGAGATAGTATAATCCAGTTTCTTCATCATAATAATAACCCGCATAACGGTATGGGTTGGCTGATGCCATCGCGCCGGTTTTGGAAAGAATATTCCCCCATGCATCGTATTGATATTCCGCTACAACGTTTCCGCTTGCATCCGTTAATGCCGTAACATCCCCATGACCGTTGACATGATAATAGTAAGTTACTCCGCCTTTGGTCATCGTGATTGGGTGATCATATGCGTCCCACGTATACTCCGCCACGATGTTGTTGTTTGCATCTGTTTCATATAGCACTTGGTTCGAGTCGCCATCGTAGTGATAATAAATGGTTCCGTTTGATGTGGTTTTGTTGATCCGTCTTCCAAGCTGATCGTACGTGAAAGACGCGATGGTTGTACCAGATACATTTTTTACTTCAATGAGACGGTTGTCATCATCGTACACAAATGTCTTATTGCCGTTGTTCGTTAAATTGCCATTGGCATCGTACGTGTACGCTTGTCCGTTGACCGCTGTTAATTGGTCGGCGGCGTCATACGTGTATGTTGTAGTAGTCGTCGTTCCATTATTTACGATTTTCTTCGTACGGTTCCCCACAGCATCGTATTCGTACGTGATGGTCGTCCCGTCTGCTAGTGTTTCTTTTGTCAACTGATTCAACGCATCATATTGATACGTGATCGTTCCATTGTTGGTTTCCACACTGGTAATGTTGCCATTGGCATCATAGCTGTAGTTGAAGTAATTTAAGACATTGCCGTTCGCGCCAAAGTTTTTAATCGATTTTAACTGGTTGGCATCATTATACTCGTAGGCGGTATAGGTGCCATTCGCATGGATTATCGAACAGTGCCAGGCACTGTTCGCCAATATCGATTCCCGCTTTGATCGCTGCTCTTCTGCTTTCCACCGCGCTGCATAAGTCCGGCATGTTGCCGGGATGAGCCGCTGTTTTCATGTATAAATGCCGCCGCTAATCCGGAATCATAACTTCAAAAACCGGATAACGGAGGAACAAGATGAAAAAACGGCTCGCTTTTTGCTTTTCGCAGGGCTCTTCTCCTTGCAGTCCATTCATGCTTTGGCCCGCGATGAGTGGATCGAAATAGCGAAAAAGTTTATACCACCCAACACTGTTCTTGCAGATCCCGAATCGATCGAGCTGTATGATTTTGATCAAGACGGGCGCAACCAAATCGTGGCGACATTCCAACTTCAAGCGGGCGAACCGCCTTCCCGCTCCAAATTCGGAGCGATTGCATTGAAAAAACAGAGGCAGGCTGGCAAAAAGTATGGAAGACCGAAATAGTAAATGACTCCGCCTTTCGTCATCATCACTAGGCGGCCCATATATATTGCACTACCATTTTTTATTGGCACCCGCTTCGTCACATAAACCAAGTGACAGATACTCATCCTATAAAACACCCCCAGCTGCATTTTACGCAGTTGGGGGATTCTATACAATATTATTTCATAAAAGACAAGTGCCCGCTCCTAATTTCTTGGTTTACCAATCCGATAATTTTAATAACTTATATACTTCCTTATCATGAAAGTCTGATTCAGAAATTTGTAATATATCTATAAGTCTCTGAATTCCCCCTATCCACATGCGATCGTCATCCTCAGCTGCTTTTATTAGCGAAGCCTCTATATGTGGAACTATCACACTTTTATCTATACTCTTCAATATCTCTATCGCTGTAGGGACACCAGGCCAATTCATATCTTGCATTAACTCTATTAAGCAGGGTATCGCCAGCCTATTTCGTGGGTATCCAATTTTATTTAAAACTTTAACCGCATTCTCCCAACAATGCTTCTCGGTATCTTGTATTAACAAAGGAGTGTATTCATCATCAATTGTTGTTAACTCCCTTATTGCAGATAGTTGAACTTCTTGGGGCATATTCCAACTCAAGTTTTTCATCAATCTTTTAACTTCACTAAGTTCCATTAAAATTCATCTCCTACTATTTAACTTTCACAGAAAGGGCCTGCAATAATTTTGTGTACTCATGTGGTCTAGTATTAGCATTTTCCCTTGAGTTTATCCATCCCTGCATTTTCTTCATATTTACTGGTCTCACTGACACATGAGTTTTACCATCTTTTATTGCTACTAGTTTTCCTGTTGCATTAATGGCCTCAATAGTAGTTGCTGTATATGGTCCAGATAAAGGCTTTACTGTAGTATAGGATAGCCCACTAACATCTTTTGGTCTTGGAGTTAAATTAGTGCCGTTTCCACTTCCAGTACGATAAATAACTGTTGGGGTTTTCCTATTAAATTTACGTTCTAAAACACTGACTATCTCATTTGCTGCAACATATGCAATCACTATTGCGGTTGCCTCAACAGCGGCTGCTGTTAGCCATGAAATTGATACACCTGCTAATGGAACTAAAAGAAAAGCGAAGTGACCATTTATATCCACATATATAACAGGATTATTTTTAGTGTAAACATATTGATTTATACTAAGCGGCTCATTTTCAAACCCATGGAACGTATCTCTTGTAATAAACCGTCCCATATTCGCCTCATAATACCGCGCCATTAGGTAGTATAGCCCGGTTTCTTCATTTCATAAGTTTTTTAGAACCAACTTTCTAATTTCTTTAGTTTACCGAACCTACGGTCATAACTTTGCCTTGCAATAAGGTTATTGTAAATTTCAATTGCTTTTTCTTTTTGGTGTGCGTAAATATAGGCTTTTATAACATCAATATACTTTTTATTGTATAAGAATTTTTCCTGTGATATTAGCTCAAACGCTGTATCAAAATAGGTAACGGCGCTTTCGTATTCCATTTGTTTGAATTCAATGAATCCAATTTCTAGATTAATGCTGGCTTTTTCAATATTGGACAATGACTGCAGTGTAAGCGCATCTTTTAAAATATCTTTTGCCTTATTTTTATTCAACAATACTGCATCATAAAGCGTCGCTCGATCAATGTAGTCATTATAAGATGTAGGCTGCTTTAAAAAACCTTTATACATCCACCATAGAACTAAAGAGAATCCTAAAATGCCCAATAACTGATGAACATCCAACTGCGAGTCCCCCTTACCGATCAAGATGATAGGGGCAATCCAAAAGATTCCCCCCTTTTCAATAATACTCACTTACCAAGTATCAATTAAGTTGTGCAATTTCTTTTCTACCCTAGTTATTGCGTTATCAATGGATCTTCCTACTGGTATTGAATCAAACCAACCCTCATAATTTAATAATTTATTTCCAGCAGTCATCAATTTAGTTGCTATTCCGCCAGCTTCACCTAATAAGTACCCTCCAATTCCACGCTTGATAAAGCCAATTATTGATTTCTTTAATACGTATCTCTCAAGCATTGTAAAGCCATATTTAGCAGCTTTGTAGGCTATCCCCCCTCCTATAGCTCCCCCGAAGAAAAGGAACGCGATATTAGTTAAGGTATTTGCTCTAAAATCATCTGCCAAACTTTTAACAATCCTATGGAACGAAGATTTCATAGATGCTTTCCAAGACCAATGGCCATTTGGATCGATGTACTGTATAGGATCGTTTTTAGCGTATGCGTACTGATTCCAACTCTGCGGATCGTCCTCAATCCCATCGACTGTATCTCTCGTCAAGAACCGTCCCACATTCGCCTCATAATACCGCGCCATTAGGTAGTATAGCCCGGTTTCCCCATCGTAATAATACCCGGCATAACGGTATGGGTTCGCTGTTGCCATCGCACCGGTTTTGGACAGAATGTTACCCCATGCGTCATACTCGTATTGGGCGACGACATTTCCGCTTGCGTCCGTCAATGCGACGACATCTCCATGACCGTTCACATGATAGTAGTAAGTGGCTCCGCCTTTTGTCATCGTAACCGGGCGGCCCAATGCGTCCCACGTATATTCCGCTGTGATGTTGTTGTTGGCGTCTGTTTCATCCGATAAACTAAGTAATACGTATCATTCCCTAAAAACAGATCCATGATGCCAATACTAGCATCATGGATATTCATTACTTAGAGAAATGGACGAGCCATTCCATATATTCCAACTACAACACATAATAATCCGCCAACAAAATACAAAATTTTAATAAGCCAAAAATTAAAAGATATAGGCAATGGGGTTATATATTTAAGACGACTAAAAGTTTTGCTATGAAAAAATCTTTGTCGTGTTGTGTAAAAAAACATCCAAATCCCAAAAATTCCAACTGAAAAATTAAATATAGACCAGTAAAAATCCTCCTCCATTAAATTCTACTCCTTTATTTCATTATATTTTATAACCATTTTTTATATTTTTCATATATTTTTTTTACATAAGGCTTAGCAGTTGCCCATAAAATTCCTACATTGTTACTGTAGATGAGCAATTTTCATTACAACATTTTCCATTAACAAAGAGACAAACAGGGTACCCCTTAGGCGACATGGAGCTGTTTTTTGACAACATCAATGGCAATATCTTGCTTCGCCGCGTTGTAAATGAACTCAATCAGGCTATGTCCTTTCCGAGTCCGAAGAAGGTCCAGCCCGGCAGAGATGTCTTTGTTGGGATTCCGCTATGCTGTACACGCAAGCCAACAAAACGGTCACCCCATACCGTTTCACCGCCCGAATGTGACGAACGCGGTATCCATCCAGCTTCAGTTGCTCTTTCGCCTGCCAGAAAAAGCATTCGATCGTCCAACGCTGGGCATCGTAACGCAAGATCTCTTCATCGCCTAGCTCCCGATCGGTGCTCAAGACGACATGGAAATGTTCCAGCGTCATCGGCTGATCCGACTTCCAAGACAGCAGCACCAATACGTCATCGAGGCCATGGATCGCCCCCTCATAGCGATACACGCGGTAACGCTCCTGACCCATCGTGACGAGGCGGGTGTCTTTTGGCTCGATATGGCGGGCAAACGACTTGGCTTGGACCCCGATGCCTTTCGGGTAGAGAATCCGGTTCGTCTTGAGCATCGCGATGACATGGAATCCCTGTTTCAGGCAGGCTTCGATGAGTTCCTGGACGGATACCATGAATCCATAAGCACATACACCGGACGAGCCCGTTTTCCTTTGAGCGAGGAAAGCATCTCGATCGCCAGGTCCATTTTGCTTGTTTCCGCCTTCTTGTCATACAAGCGGAACGCGAACGGAAACGCTTGCGTGAAGGTGTGCACCATCAGCCAAATGAGCGAATGCCCCCAGACCATTTGATGATCTTTATGGGAGTAATGCCAATCACATCCTTGAATGACGTGCGTGGCCCGTGACGAAGGCTTCGTTTTTTGGCAAATCGTATCATCAATTGAAAGGAAAAGGGGCTGATTCGTCCGTTTGGCTAGGCGTTCGATCTGGCGAAGAACCCACTCTTGAAGCTTCTCAAGCAGCCTTTCCTCGTTCCAAGGGCTTTTCGTGAAAAAGTGGCTGAGCGTGGTTCGATGATTCGGATGAAAACTCCAGTGATGGACATCGGTCAACGTTCCCGAAAATCTCTTGGTAGTCAAGGCATCGACAAGGTGTAACTGCTAAACTAAAGTGGACAGTTTCCGACAAATAAAATTGGACACTTATTTACCAAAAATCTTCTTAACATCTAATATAGAGATTGACATTCTATTTAGTTGTTAGGAGGAACGGAAAGGTGGATAAGTGGGAAGTGTACATGGAAATTTATCAACTCTTAAAACAGGGATTTAGTAAATCAGCAGTGGCAAAGAAATTAAACATCTCTCGAACAACTCTATATCATTACTTGCAGCGTTCGCCAGAGGAGATGACAAGTTGGTTAGCTTCCACCAAGCAAAGACAAAAAAAGCTTGATAGGTATCGAGAGAAGATTTTGTATTGGATTCAGCAGCATCCAGATATATCAGCATCCCAAATACAAGATTGGCTTAAGGAGGGAGATCCTAACCTTTCGGTTGGAGAGAGTACGGTACGCCAATATGTGAGGCAGTTGCGCAAAGAATGGAAGATCCCAAAAGAAATATCTTATCGTCAATATGAGGCAGTACCTGATCCACCCATGGGACAACAAGCACAAGTCGATTTTGGACAAATACGTGTGAAAGATCAACAAGGAAAAGAGGTGCAATTATATTTTATCGCTTTTGTTCTTTCTCACTCACGTTACAAGTACAAAGAGTGGTTGAATCGTCCTTTTACGACAAGGGACGTGATACAAGCCCATGAACGAGCGTTTGAATGGTTTGAAGGCATTCCGCATGAAATCGTATATGATCAAGATAATCTGATCGTTGTAAGTGAGAATGCAGGGGATCTTATTCTAACAGCCGAGTTTGAAGCATATCGCAGAGAACGAAATCTAACGCTCCATGTGTGTAGAAAAGCAGATCCAGAAAGTAAAGGAAAAATTGAAAATGTGGTAGGCTTTATTAAACATAACTTTGCCAAACATCGCACCTTTTTGCATCTAGATTTATGGAATGAACAAGGGAGGGAGTGGTTAAAACGGACGGGAAACGGGAGAGTTCATAATACAACAAAAAAGAGACCGGCCGATGTGTTTGAACAGGAAAAGACACATTTACGACCCATCTCTACATGTTTGGATTCGGCTTGCGCCGAAGCATCTACCCTTACGAACAGTATAACAAGAACGGTAAGAAAGGACAATACGATTTTATATCAGTCAAATCGATACACAGTACCGTGTGGTACGTATGCACCATTTGGGAAAACCGTGCAAATCGTCATCAAAGAAGGAAAAGAGTTATGGATATACGATTCTGAAACAGGAAAGCATTTAGGAAAACACCATATAGCCGAAGGGAAAGGGAGACTCATTCAAAATCGTAATCACTTACGTGATCGTACAAAAGGAATTGAGGCTTATATCGATAGAGTAACCGAACAATTTGAGCAACCGGAGGTGGCGAGAGAATTTTTAGCGTACATTCGAAAAAAATATCCACGATATATACGAGATCAATTACAAATCATCCAGGCTCAACTGGCTCAGCATCCTCCATCTATTTGTAGTCAAGCTCTACATCAATGTATGGAATTACAGTTGTATAGCGCCTCAGAGTTTACAGACGTCATCGGTCACCTCAAACGCCAAGCACCATTGAACAAAAACGATGAGAACGTCCAGCTGCGTCCTGTCCAAGCATTGCATGAAGAGAGTCATTCTGTATTGCGGGCACAAGCCACAAAACGAGATATTCAAGAGTACATTCACATTTTGGAGGGGAAAAGAAAATGAGCCAGTTGACGAACGTGCAGGAGCTTTTGCGAGCATTGCATTTAACAGAGACAGCCTCTTACCTATCGACATTGTTGAAGCAAGCTGAAGGAGGAGAATGGACATACTTAGGTTTTTTGCATGATGTGTTACGTTATGAACAACATCGGAGAGAGGAAAAATTAAGGGAAAGACGTTTCAAGTGGGCGTCTTTCCCATACCACAAAACATTAGATGAATTTCAACTTGAGGAGCAACCAGCATTAACGAAGAGGCAGTTTCAACAATTACGGGAACTTGTTTGGTTGGATCAGCTGTTTAATTTGATTTTACTAGGACCGCCAGGTGTCGGCAAAACCCATTTAGCTATTGAGTCAGTCAAGACTTTGTGGAGAACATTTTTTCGGTTCACTACGGGTGTTGTCAATCACTAGTTAGCGAACCATTTTCAGGAATTGATATCGTAAGCGCTTTTGGACTCTCATCCCTCATCTTGAAGTGATGATATTGTATTCCATTTTTTTACACCCAACCAAAATCCCGAAGCGCCGACAACGCTTGATGGATCGGCGTCCCGGATGACCGCTGCAGACACGGTAGATTCTGACGCACCACATCTGCCCACAACCGTCCTGCCTTCCGTTTGGCCTGTTCAACCCGCTTGG
>NZ_JXTH01000055.1 GCF_000836725.1 Anoxybacillus thermarum
AGTCCAAGCGGGTTGAACAGGCCAAACGGAAGGCAGGACGGTTGTGGGCAGATGTGGTGCGTCAGAATCTACCGTGTCTGCAGCGGTCATCCGGGACGCCGATCCATCAAGCGTTGTCGGCGCTTCGGGATTTTGGTTGGGTGTAAAAAAATGGAATACAATATCATCACTTCAAGATGAGGGATGAGAGTCCAAAAGCGCTTACGATATCAATTCCTGAAAATGGTTCGCTAACTAGTGATTGACAACACCCGTAGTGAACCGAAAAAATGTTCTCCACAAAGTCTTGACTGACTCCAGTCGATACAATTGATTGGCAAAAACCGTCCCCGTCTGTTATAGTGGAACGAGTAACGTCAAAAGTGCATAACGGGGCGATGATTTTAATGCATCCAACCGTATCGACGGTACGGGCGTTAGAGCCGTTAATTCAATCATTACAAAAACGAGAATACACCATGAGTAATGTGTCCACATTATTAAGTGAGGAAAGAATTGTAAAAAGTAGGAGGAAGGGACTTGATTAAAACATATACATGTCAAAATGGGGTAAGAGTTGTGCTCGAGCATATTCCAACTGTTCGATCTGTGGCGATCGGAATTTGGATCGGTACAGGATCACGCAACGAAAACGAACGAAACAATGGCATTTCACACTTTCTTGAACATATGTTTTTCAAAGGAACGAAAACGCGTACAGCGCGAGAGATTGCGGAATCGTTTGATCGCATCGGCGGTCAAGTGAACGCGTTTACGTCGAAAGAGTATACGTGCTATTACGCAAAAGTATTAGATACACATGCGTCATTTGCGTTAGATATATTGGCGGACATGTTTTTCCATTCGACATTTGTAGATGAAGAATTACAAAAAGAAAAAAATGTCGTATTTGAAGAAATTAAAATGTATGAAGATACACCAGATGACCTCGTTCATGACTTGTTGAGCAAAGCAAGTTATGGAAATCATCCGCTCGGTTATCCAATTTTAGGAACCGAGCAAACGTTAGCGACATTTACAGGTGAGACGTTGCGACAATATATGCATGAAACGTATACGCCAGATCGAGTTGTCATTTCAGTTGCGGGCAATGTTGACGATTCGTTTATTCAACAAGTAGAAGCTTATTTCGGATCATTTACAAGACAAAAAGGTGACGATGCACATATCACACCAACGTTTTATCCGAATAAAATCGCGCGCAAAAAAGAGACAGAGCAAGCGCACGTATGTATCGGATTTAACGGATTGCCCATTGGTCACGAAGATGTGTATAGCTTAATTATTTTAAACAACATTTTAGGCGGAAGCATGAGCAGTCGTCTTTTCCAAGAAGTACGTGAGCAACGTGGATTAGCTTATTCTATTTTCTCTTACCATTCTGCATATCGCGACGGAGGGATGGTAACGATTTACGGGGGCACAGGAAGCCAACAACTCGATCTTCTATTCGATACGATTCAACAAACGATCGAACAGTTAAAACAAGAAGGCATTACCGAAAAAGAGCTAGAAAATAGCAAGGAGCAAATGAAAGGGAACTTAATGTTAAGTTTAGAAAGTACAAATAGCCGTATGAGCCGAAACGGAAAAAATGAGTTGTTGTTGGGTCGTCATCGCTCGCTTGATGAAATCATTGAAAGCATCGATCGCGTGACGAAAGAAAGCGTTGATCGGATGGCGCAAACGATTTTTACAGACGACTTCTCCGTTGCGCTTATCAGTCCAGAAGGAACATTACCAAAAAGCCTGCAACAATAAACTTGCAGGCATTTTTTTATGCCTTTTTTTCTACAATGATAAAGAAAGGGGGGCGACATGTGCGACTAAGTGAACTGAGCGGAAAAGAAATTGTCGATATGAAAAGAGCGGAGCGGCTCGGCATTTTAGGACAGACCGATTTAGAAATTAATGAGCGAACAGGGCAAATTCAAGCGCTCCTTATTCCAACAACAAAATGGTTCGGTTTTCGGAAAGAAGGGACAGATATACGTGTACCGTGGAGCCGCGTAAAAAAAATCGGCTCTGATATGATTTTAATTGATATTGATGACTAGACACCTCAAGCGGGTGTCTTTTTTCATTTTACGCTCACCGTTTCATGATCGGCATCATAAGATGTGAAAGTAACGATGGGCAAAAAACTAGATGTATAAGAGGGTGAATGAACTCATGCTGACAGGAATGCACGTTGCGATCATCGGTGGGGACGCTCGGCAGCTTGAAGTCATTCGGAAATTGATGGAACTTGACGCGAAATTGTCACTCGTTGGCTTCGATCAATTAGACCATGGCTTTGCTGGAGTAACAAAAATGAAAATTCATGAAGTCGATTTCCATGATGTAGACGCCATTGTTTTACCTGTCCACGGAACGAACATGGACGGTGAAATCCAAACGGTGTTTTCAAATGAAAAAATGACATTTACAGAGGAGTTGCTTCGCCAAACACCAGCGCACTGCACCGTTTATTCAGGAATTACGAATGACTATTTAGATCGTGTCGTCAAGTCGGTTGGGCGAAAACATGTTCAGCTATTTGAACGGGATGATGTGGCAATTTATAACTCGATTCCAACGGCAGAGGGAACGGTCATGATGGTGATTCAACATACAGATGTGACGATTCATGGATCGCGCATCGCTGTTTTAGGGTTAGGACGTGTAGGCATGACGGTGGCACGGACGTTTGCGGCTTTAGGTGCCCGAGTGAAAGTAGGGGCTCGCCGGTCTGAACATTTAGCGCGCATTGCAGAGATGGCGCTAGAACCGTTTCATTTAAACGATTTAGAACAACACGTGAAAGATATTGATGTTTGCATTAATACGATTCCTCATCTCATTGTGACCGCCAGTGTCATTGCGAAAATGCCCGCCCACACGCTTATTGTTGATTTAGCTTCAAAACCGGGTGGCACTGACTTTCGATATGCTGAAAAACGAGGCATTCAAGCATTATTAGCGCCGGGGCTTCCTGGCATTGTCGCTCCAAAAACGGCGGGGCAAATTGTCGCGAACGTATTGTCGCAACTTCTTTCTGCAGATTTGAAAAAACGAAAGGAGAATAAAAAATGAACGTACAAGGAAAGCGCATTGGTTTTGGTTTAACAGGCTCACATTGCACATATGATGCGGTCATCCCCGAAATTGAAAAATTAATTGCCAAAGGAGCAGACGTCATACCGATCGTTTCGTATACGGTGCAATCGACAAATACGCGGTTTGGCAAGGGGGAAGAATGGGTAAAAAAGCTTGAAGAGATGACAGGCCATCAAGTCATTGATACAATTGTAAAGGCGGAGCCGTTAGGCCCGAAATTGCCGCTTGATTGTATGGTTATTGCGCCATTAACAGGAAATTCAATGAGCAAATTAGCGAATGCGATGACAGATTCCCCTGTATTAATGGCAGCGAAAGCGACGATGCGCAATCATCGTCCGGTTGTTGTCGGCATTTCGACAAACGACGCGCTCGGTTTAAATGGCGTGAATTTAATGCGATTAATGGCGGCAAAAAATATTTACTTTATTCCGTTCGGTCAAGACGACCCGTTTAAAAAGCCAAATTCGATGGTCGCCCATATGCCATTGTTGCTTGATACGGTAGAAGCCGCGCTAGAAGGTCGGCAAATTCAACCGGTCATCGTCGAATATCGCCGTTCATAAATAAACAATTGAAAGAAAATTTATAAAAAACGTCTCTCCTTTATGAATGAATGTGCTAAAATAAATGATATTAAAATTGTCTATGAGTTGGAAGGAGAAGGAGAAATGGAGCAAAAAGGATTGCATGTCGCAGTCGTTGGTGCGACAGGGGCTGTCGGACAACAAATGATTCAAACGTTAGAAAAAAGAAATTTTCCAATTGCTAAACTATCTTTACTTTCATCGGAACGTTCAGCAGGGAAAAAAGTCATGTTTAAAGGTGAAGAAATTGAAGTGCAAGCAGCAAAGCCAGAAAGCTTTGAAGGAGTGCATATCGCGCTATTTAGCGCAGGGGGAGCAGTATCTAAACAGCTCGCTCCGGAAGCGGTGAAACGCGGAGCGATTGTTGTTGACAATACGAGCGCGTTTCGTATGGACGAAAACGTGCCGCTCGTTGTTCCTGAAGTGAATGAAGCAGATTTACATGGGCATAACGGAATTATCGCAAATCCAAACTGCTCAACGATTCAAATGGTCGTTGCGCTTGAACCGATTCGTCAAGCGTTCGGATTAAAGCGCGTCATCGTCTCAACATACCAAGCGGTGTCAGGAGCAGGGGCGCAAGCGGTAGAAGAGTTAAAAACACAAACGGCGAACATGTTAAATGGTAAGGAAGCCACACCGGAAATTTTACCGGTTAAATCGGATCGTAAACATTATCCGATCGCATTTAACGCCATTCCACAAATTGATAAGTTTCAAGATAACGGATTTACATTTGAAGAAATGAAAATGATTAATGAAACGAAAAAAATTATGCATATGCCTGATTTAGAAGTAGCAGCAACGTGCGTGCGCATTCCGGTCATGACGGGACATTCTGAATCTGTGTATATTGAAATCGAGCAAGAAGGTGTAACGGTTGACGAGTTGAAAGCATTATTAAAAGAAGCACCTGGCGTCGTATTGCAAGATGATCCGAGTGAGCAGCTATATCCGATGCCGCTATATGCAACGGGGCAAAACGATGTATTTGTCGGCCGCATTCGTAAAGATTTAAATCGCGACACGGGGTTCCATTTATGGATCGTTTCTGATAACTTGTTAAAGGGTGCGGCGTGGAACTCTGTTCAAATCGCTGAAAGTCTTTTAAAATTAGGGCTTGTAAAAGCGTAAAATCATCATCGAGGTGTTGACGTTGAAAATCATCGTTCAAAAGTTTGGCGGCACGTCCGTTCGAGATGAACACGGCCGAAATTTAGCGCGCAAGCATATCGAAAAAGCGCTGCAAGACGGTTATAAAGTGGTTGTCGTCGTTTCAGCCATGGGGCGAAAAGGAGATCCGTATGCAACAGATACGCTCCTTAGCCTCATTGAAGGGGCGAATGCGCATGTGACAAACCGTGAAAAAGATTTATTGATGGCGTGTGGCGAAATCATTTCAAGCGTCGTGTTTACAAACATGTTAAATAAGTGTGGGGTAAAAGCGACAGCCTTTACCGGAGGGCAAGCAGGCTTTCGTACGAACAACGACCATACGAACGCGAAAATTATTGATATGCGTTGCGAGCGTTTGTTGCGTGCCTTAAAAGAGCACGATGTTGTCGTTGTCGCAGGTTTTCAAGGCGTTGCTGAAAACGGGGATGTGACAACGATTGGGCGCGGAGGAAGCGACACGTCTGCGGCTGCGCTCGGTGCCGCACTCGGTGCGGAATGGATCGACATTTTTACCGATGTGGAAGGCGTGATGACTGCAGACCCGCGCATTGTAGAAAACGCACGGCCGCTTGATGTCGTCACATATACAGAAATTTGCAATATGGCGTATCAAGGAGCGAAAGTGATCCATCCACGTGCGGTCGAGATTGCGATGCAAGCAAAAGTCCCACTCCGGATTCGCTCTACGTATTCTGATGCGCCAGGGACGCTTGTCACATCGATTGCGAAAAAAGGAAGCGATGTAAAAGAGCGGTTAGTTACAGGAATTGCCCATGTTTCAAATATTACGCAAATTAAAGTGCCAGCAAAAGAGGGACATTACGATTTACAAGCAGAAGTATTTAAAGCGATGGCAAATGAAGAAATTAGTGTCGACTTCATTAACATTTCCCCAAACGGTGTCGTATATACGGTATCGAGCGACATGGCAGATCGAGCGATTGCTACGTTACAAAGGCTCGGTTATGAGCCAATCGTCACGCGCGGTTGCGCAAAAGTGTCGACTGTTGGTGCAGGGATCGCAGGCGTTCCGGGTGTGACAGCAAAAATTGTTACAGCGTTATCGGAGCGTGGCATTCAAATTTTGCAATCAGCTGATAGCCATACAACGATTTGGGTGTTAGTGAAGGAAGAACATTTAAAAGAAGCGGTCAATGCATTGCATGATGCGTTTCAGCTTGCACAACAGAAACAATACGATTTGAGTTAGGAGTGAAACATTGTGGTTCAATTTGGTCAAATTGCCACAGCGATGGTCACCCCTTTTGACAATAAAGGGAACATCGATTTTGCGAAAACGACGCAATTAGTGAATTATTTAATTGAAAACGGCACGGATTCACTCGTTGTCGCTGGAACGACTGGAGAATCTCCAACGTTAACGACGGAGGAAAAATTAGCACTGTTTCGCCACGTGGTCGAAGTCGTTGACGGACGTGTGCCAGTCATTGCTGGAACGGGGAGCAATAACACACGCGCATCGATTGAATTGACGAAAAAGGCAGAAGAAATAGGTGTCGATGCGGTGATGATCGTTGCACCTTATTACAATAAGCCGAATCAAGAAGGAATTTATCAACATTATAAAGCCATTGCAGAGAGTACGTCGTTGCCTGTGATGGTGTATAACATTCCGGGAAGGGCGGTTGTAAATATTTCTGTTGAAACGATTGTGCGTCTGTCACAAATTCCGAACGTTGTCGCTGTGAAAGACGCAAGCGGCAATTTAGACGCGATGACAGAAATTATTGCAAAAACGCGTGATGATTTTATGTTGTATAGCGGAGATGACGGATTGACACTTCCTGTATTATCTATTGGCGGAAGCGGTGTCGTTTCCGTCGCCTCGCATATTATTGGAAACGAAATGAAGCAAATGATTCAAGCGTTTATGAGTGGAAACAATAAGGAAGCAGCAAAGTTGCATCAGCGACTGTTGCCGATCATGAAAGCGCTATTTGCCGCACCAAGCCCTGTCCCAGTAAAAACGGCTTTACAGATGAAAGGGTTAGATGTCGGTTCTGTCCGCCTTCCGCTTGTGCCACTAACTGAGCAAGAACGTTTGCAGCTCATGCATGTGTTACAAGGTTAAAAGAAAGGGAATTCATCCCTTTCTTTTTTATTGTTGAATCAGTTATAATGGATGTAAGTGACTTTGAGCGGGTGAGTTTGTTTGACTGTAGGAGGATTTTAAGATGAAACAAGTAGAGAAAATTCGTGTATTTGCCCTCGGCGGCGTGGGAGAGGTAGGAAAAAATATGTATGTCGTCGAGGTGGACGAAGACATTTTTGTTTTAGATGCAGGACTGATGTTTCCAGAGGACGAAATGTTCGGCATTGATATGGTCATTCCCGATATTACGTATTTAGTGGAGCAACAAGAGCGCATTCGCGGCATTTTTTTAACGCACGGCCATGATGATCATATTGGAGCAATTGCGTATGTGTTACGGAAAATTACTGTACCTGTGTACGGAGCAAAATTGACGCTCGCGCTCGTGGAAGAAAAATTAAAAGAGCAAGGGATTACATCGAAAGCAAAGCGCATCGAAATAAACGCGAATAGTGAAATTGTGTTTGATAAGGCGGTCGTATCGTTTTTTCAAACAAACCATAGCATTCCAGATTGTCTCGGCGTGAGCATTCATACGTCACAAGGTGCCATCGTATATACGAGCGATTTTAAATTTGATCAAACGCCTGTTGGCATATGTCGTACTGACTTTGGTAAAATGGCGCAAATCGGAGCGCAAGGCGTGCTTTGCTTACTATCCGATAGCACGAATGCGGAAAAACCTGGATATACGGGTTCTGAAGCGATTGTCGGACAAGAAATTTCCGATGTCATTTACAATGCGAACGGACGCATTATCGTTGCTTGCTTTGCATCAAACATTACGCGCATTCAACAAGTGTTAAATGCTGCACGCGATCATAGACGAAAAGTCGTCATTATGAGCCGTCATATGCATAAAGTAATTGATATTGCTGTGCGTCTAGGATATTTGAAATTAGACGAAAATATGATCATTCCGATGAACGAAGTAGGCCGCTACAATGATCGCGATTTAGTCATTTTAACGACAGGCAACCAAGGCGAGCCGATGGCGGCACTCGCAAGAATGGCGAAACAGGCGCACAAATACATCAATATTAAAGAAGGAGACACGGTTATCGTCGCTTCTTCTCCAATGCCGGGACATGAATTGTTTATTGCTCGAACGATCGATGCGTTATACCGTGCAGGAGCGAATGTCGTGTACGGTCAACGTCAAGTGCATGTATCTGGACACGGATACCAAGAAGAATTGAAGTTAATGATTAATTTCATGAAACCGAAATATTTTATTCCGGTACACGGAGAGTTTCGGATGCAAAAGGCGCACGGGAAAATTGCGCAAGCGGTCGGCATTCGCCAAGATGCGATCTTCTTAATTGAAAAAGGAGAAGTGGTCGAGTTCCGTAACGGTCACGCCCGTTTTGGCGGCAAAGTGCCAAGCGGTCAAATTTTAATTGACGGATTAGGTGTTGGCGATGTAGGAAATATCGTGCTGCGCGATCGCCGCTTACTTTCACAAGATGGAATTATGATTGTTGTTGTTACATTAAGTAAACAACAGAAACGCATTGTTGCCGGTCCAGAAATGATTTCTCGTGGTTTTGTATATGTGCGTGAATCGGAAACGCTTTTTGAAGAATCTGTTAAAATTGTGAAAGAAATTGTTGAAAAAAGCATGGAAGACTACGTGATGGAATGGTCTTCATTAAAAACAAACATTCGTGACGCACTAAGCCAATATTTATTTGAAAAAACAAAACGAAAGCCGATGATTTTACCAATTATTATGGAAGTGTAAAACAACATGCTCAAAGTCAAGAAAACACCTGTATTTCGCAGGTGTTTTTTGTATGAATAAGACGATGTTCACGTATACTAACGACATCATGTAATAGAAAGGGGATTATGATGGAAGAACGAGATGTACCTCAAGAGGAAACAAAGCCGTCTCCGGCAGAAAATATTGTTCAGCTCGGTCAAACAAATGTCCCACAGCTTTCTTCCGATTCAACGATCCATTGTTTAACGATTGTCGGACAAATTGAAGGGCATATTCAATTACCACCGCAAAACAAAACGACAAAATATGAACATATTATTCCGCAAATTGTAGCAATCGAACAAAATCCAAATATTGAAGGATTGCTTGTCGTATTAAATACAGTCGGAGGAGATGTTGAAGCGGGGCTAGCCATTGCGGAAATGTTAGCATCGATGTCTAAACCGACTGTTTCTATTGTGCTTGGTGGAGGACATTCAATCGGAGTGCCAATTGCTGTATCGTGTAATTATTCGTTTATTGCAGAAACGGCGACGATGACGATTCATCCGATTCGTTTGACGGGTCTTGTCATCGGTGTCCCACAAACGTTTGAGTATTTAGATAAAATGCAAGAGCGCGTCGTCAATTTTGTTGTGAAACATTCAAACATTAGTGAAGAAAAGTTTAAAGAACTTATGTTTTCTAAAGGAAATTTAACACGCGATATCGGAACGAATGTGGTGGGAACAGATGCGGTAAAGTACGGTTTAATTGACGAGGTAGGAGGGCTATCGCAAGCGATGCGCAAATTGCGGGAATTCATTGATCATTCTAAGAAACAAGGGGCGATGTTACAATGATTTTACATACGATCGTTCCGGAATTTATCGTTTTTCAAACGAATGAGGCGGAGTATAAAAAACAACGCATCGTTCAATATAATGGGGTGTCTTTACTTGTGCAACAAACAGAAGCGAATGAGTATGAAATTGTGCGGGTGCTAAGCAGCGATCCACAACATTATTTAACGTATGAACCGGGCACAAAACTTTATGCGACATCACTACAATTTATGGTATAATGAGAACAAGCAGCCACGCTTTACTGTTGGCTGCTTTTTCACCTTATATGTTGGAGTGGGCGAAATGGGAAAGAAAAATAAGCGTCGCACAAACAAACAAGATCAATGGAAAAAAACATTGCGTTTTGAATTCATCGGATTAACGATGCTAGCATGTACAGTCATTGCGATGGCAAACGTCGGAGCTGTCGGGCGTTCACTCGTTTTTGCCACCCGCTTTTTTATGGGAGAGTGGTATATCGTTGCGTTATTAGGGGCGCTTGCCATATCGCTATACGTGATTTGGAAGAGGGCATGGCCTCCGTTTTTTCAACGCGTTCTTGTTGGATTGTACTTAATCGTTCTTTCATTATTGTTGTTTAGTCACGAAGCGCTATTTCATATTTTATCGAGAAATGGAAAATTAACAAACCCGAGCATTATTCGAACGACGTGGGAGTTGTTTTGGAAAGATGTGCGCGGGGAGAGCGGTTCTTTTTCTGATTTAGGCGGCGGTATGCTCGGCGCTTTATTGTACACAATTAGCTATTATTTATTTGATCAATTAGGAACAAAGTGGATTGCTTCGCTGTTGATGATACTTGGCGTGTTGCTTTTAACAGGAAAAACGTTGCGTGATACAGCAGGAAAAGGAATTGAATGGTTTTTTTCATTCATGTGGACGCAAACGAAAGCGGTTATCGCCGATGTTCGTTCGTTTTTCAATCGTCCGAAAAAAGAAAAACAACCGCAGACACATATTGAAGTTGTGACAGCGCTAGAGGAAGAAGAGAAAGAGGAAGATGAAGACGAAACGATCGTCGTGGAAGGCCCTGTCATTTCCAACTTCAATGAAGGAGCGGAAGAAGAGAAACCGATCGTATTTACGCAAACACATGAAACAGATTACGCGTTGCCGCCAATTGATTTGCTTTCTCCCCCGAAGGTGGTTGATCAATCGCGGGAAAAAGAAAGTATTTATGAAAATGCCCGCAAGCTTGAAAAAACGTTTCAAAGCTTCGGTGTAAAGGCGAAGGTAACGAAAGTGCATATCGGTCCAGCTGTCACAAGATACGAAGTATATCCAGATGTCGGTGTGAAAGTAAGTAAAATCGTTAGTTTAAGTGACGATTTAGCGCTCGCTCTAGCGGCAAAAGATATTCGCATTGAAGCACCGATTCCCGGAAAATCAGCGATCGGTATTGAAGTGCCAAATGAAGAAATTGCGATGGTTTCTTTACGCGAAGTATTAGAAGCGAAAGAAGCCGATAAACGAGAGGCGAAACTGTTAATCGGACTTGGGCGTGATATATCGGGGCAAGCCGTGCTTGCTGAACTAAATAAAATGCCTCATTTACTTGTTGCTGGTGCGACGGGAAGCGGGAAAAGTGTATGTATTAACGCCATTATCGTTAGCTTGCTTATGCGTACGAAACCGCATGAAGTGAAAATGATGATGATTGATCCGAAAATGGTGGAGTTAAGCGTATATAACGGCATTCCGCATTTGCTTTCTCCGGTCGTAACCGATCCGAAAAAAGCGTCTCAAGCGTTAAAAAAAGTAGTGAGCGAAATGGAGCGACGATATGAGCTCTTTTCGCATACGGGCACGCGCAATATTGAAGGATATAACGAGTATATCGATCGTCATAATGAAACAGTAGAAGTCAAGCAACCGCTTTTACCGTACATTGTCGTCATCGTTGACGAACTAGCCGACTTAATGATGGTTGCTTCAAGCGATGTAGAAGATTCCATCACTCGTCTTGCTCAAATGGCGCGCGCAGCAGGCATTCACTTAATTATCGCCACACAGCGCCCATCTGTTGATGTTATTACAGGCGTCATTAAAGCAAACATTCCGTCTCGCATCGCATTTAGTGTATCATCACAGACGGACTCGCGAACGATTTTAGACATGGGTGGAGCAGAAAAATTGCTTGGGCGAGGTGACATGCTCTTCTTACCTGTCGGTGCGTCTAAACCTGTTCGTGTCCAAGGAGCTTTTGTGTCCGATCAAGAAGTAGAAAATGTCGTGCAATATGTCATTTCACAACAAAAAGCACAATACGAAGAAACGATGATCGCCCAAGATGATGAACCGACAGAAGCGTTTGATGATGAGTTGTTTAATGAAGCGGTTCAGCTCGTCATTGATATGCAAAGTGCATCTGTTTCGATGTTACAGCGACGATTTCGTATCGGTTATAATCGGGCAGCACGCTTAATTGATGCGATGGAAGCTCGCGGCATTGTCGGACCTTATGAAGGAAGCAAACCGCGCGCTGTGCTCGTATCGTCAAACGATCAAGCAAAAACGTCATGAAAGAGGCTGAAAAACGAGCCTCTTTTTTGTATAAATGGGGCATAATAATGATATATTATTAAAATCGCTTACATATGATTTCATACGACTTTTTTCGACATTTTTCTTATTCGCTATTTATTTATGAACGAAAAAATGTTATATTATTAGTAAGAAATTTGTCTAACATCAGATGTCTGATATCTAAGGTGGGGATGGTGAATGTCTGTTAAATCTGATCATCGACACTTATATTTACAAGTGATTGATCGTATTAAAAAAGATATTGAAAAAGGGGTATATAAGGAAAAAGAAAAACTCCCTTCTGAGTTTGAGTTGGCAAAACAATTAGGAGTAAGCCGAGCGACATTGCGGGAAGCATTACGCGTATTAGAAGAAGAAAATGTCATCATCCGCCGCCACGGTGTCGGGACGTTCGTTAGCTCCCGCCCGATGTTCACTTCAGGTATTGAACAACTAAGTAGCGTGACGGAGATGATTCGCCAAGCTGGACGTAAACCAGGGACGATTTTTTTATCTTCTTCCATTCAGAAACCGACTGAAGATGATATAAAGCGCTTTCAATGTCATGAAGAGGAAGATTTACTCGTTGTTGAGCGGGTGCGGACAGCAAATAACGAACCAGTCGTATATTGTATTGATAAAGTTCCGTGTAAATATTTACCTAAAGGAATTGCTTATGAAAATGAGTCGTTATTAGAAATATTACATAATGAAGCGAATCGATATATCGCGTATGCTGTTACACATATTGAACCGCTTGGCTATCACGAAAAAGTGTCACCGATTTTACAATGCGAGCCGGAAACAGCACTTTTAGTTTTAAAGCAAATGCATTTTGACGAAAATGACGAGCCGATTTTATACTCAATCGACTACTTCAAATCAGATAAGTTTAGTTTCCACGTGTTAAGAAAACGCGTGTAGTTTATAAAAGCGTTTATTCTGTTAAGGAGGTGACGTTGGAGGGAGAAGGATATTTTGCATTTCACTTTTTACTAATCCATATTTCATTTGAGGGGGTAATGATTGATGAAGAAAAAGCGTTTTGGATTATCGATGTCTTTATTATTGACTGCCGGCATGCTTCTTGGCGGCTGCGGACAGGCGAAAGAAGAGCCGAAAAAAGAGGAAGGAAAAGCGTCTGAGTTTAGTGTAGCGATGGTTACAGACGTTGGTGGAATTGACGATAAGTCGTTCAACCAATCAGCATGGGAAGGGTTGCAAAAATTTGGTGAAGAAAACGGCTTGAAAAAAGGAAAAGGTGGCTATGACTATTTACAGTCACAAAGCGATGCGGATTACGCAACAAACTTAAATAAGCTTGTACGTAATGACTTTGACCTCATCTACGGTATCGGCTTCTTAATGACAGATGCCATTACAGAAATTGCTGATCAAAAACCAGATAATAAGTTTGCGATCGTCGACAGCGTTGTTGAAAAACCGAATGTCGCAAGCATTACATTTAAAGAGCATGAAGGTTCATTCCTTGTTGGTGTTGTCGCTGGCTTAATGACAAAAACAAACAAAATTGGTTTCGTTGGCGGTATGGAAATTCCGTTAATTGAAAAATTCGAAAGCGGCTTCATCGCAGGTGTAAAAGCGGTAAACCCAAATGCGACAGTGGAAGTGCAATATGCCGGTGCGTTTGATAAAGCGGATAAAGGAAAAGCAATTGCTTCAAGCATGTACGCTTCTGGTATTGACATCATTTATCATGCAGCTGGGGCGACAGGAAACGGTGTATTTTCTGAAGCAATTGACTTGAAAAAACAAGATCCGAACAAAGAAATTTGGGTCATCGGTGTTGACCGCGACCAATACGAAGAAGGAAAAGTGCCTGGAACAGATAAAAGCGTAACATTAACATCAATGGTAAAACGTGTTGACGTTGCAGTATACGACTTAGCGACAAAAACGAAAAACGGCAACTTCCCTGGCGGTCAAGCAGTGGAGTACGGCTTAAAAGAAGATGGTGTAGGCATTGCACCAACAACGAAAAACAACGTTCCTGAAGACGTATTGAAAAAAGTGGATGAATGGAAACAAAAAATTATTAACGGTGAAGTAAAAGTTCCTACAAGCCGTGCGGAATTGAAATAAGCGAATAATCGTTCTCCGAAGGGTTTTTCCTTTCGGAGAACCACTAAATGAAGGGTTGCAACATGTTGCAGCTTTTCATTTAGTGATTTTAACAAGCTCACATAAGGAGTGGATCACGTTTGGAATACGTAATTGAGATGCTAAATATCCGCAAAGTTTTTGGGAATTTTGTGGCAAACGATAACATTACTTTGCAACTGAAAAAAGGGGAAATTCATGCGCTATTAGGTGAAAACGGCGCAGGAAAGTCGACGTTAATGAACGTACTATTCGGTTTATATCAGCCGGACGGCGGGGAAATTCGTGTCAAAGGGAAAAAAGTAAATATCGCCAATCCGAACGTCGCCAATGACCTAGGGATCGGAATGGTGCATCAACACTTTATGCTCGTTGATACATTTACAGTGACGGAAAACATCATTTTGGGAAGCGAACCGAAAAAAGGTGGGCAAATCGATATTGAGCGCGCAGAAAAAGAAGTGCGCGAACTGTCCGAACGTTACGGTTTGGCTGTTGATCCGAAGGCGAAAATTGCAGATATTTCTGTCGGGATGCAGCAACGTGTAGAAATTTTAAAAACATTATATCGTGGGGCAGATATTTTAATTTTTGACGAACCAACAGCAGTGTTAACGCCACAAGAAATTCAAGAACTTATCCAAATTATGAAAGCGCTTGTGCGTGAAGGAAAATCGATTATTTTAATTACGCACAAATTAAAAGAAATTATGGAAGTGTGCGATCGTGTTACCGTTATTCGACGCGGGAAAGGCATCGGCACATTAAACGTATCGGAAACAAATCCGAACGAACTCGCTGCACTCATGGTTGGACGTGAAGTGCATTTCAAAACAGAAAAACAACCACCAAAAGTCGGCAAGCCTGTCCTTGAAATTGAAGATTTAGTCGTGAAAGACTCACGTGGCATTACGGCAGTCGACCATTTACATTTAACTGTCCATGCTGGAGAAATTGTCGGAATCGCAGGGGTAGACGGAAACGGACAGACGGAGTTAATTGAAGCGATTACCGGTTTAATGAAGTCGGAATCGGGTTCCATTCGTTTAAATGGAAAAGAGATTCGCAATTTAACACCTAGACAAATTACGGAAACGGGTGTAGGCCATATCCCACAAGACCGCCATAAACATGGCCTTGTGCTAGACTTCCCAATCGGGGAAAACATGGTGCTTCAAACGTATTATAAAGAACCATACTCGAAACGCGGCATTTTAAACTTTAAAGCGATTTACGATAAGGCACGTCAGCTTATTCAAGAATTTGACGTTCGTACGCCAGATGAATATACGAAAGCACGGGCTTTATCTGGGGGCAACCAACAAAAAGCGATCATTGGCCGCGAAGTAGATCGCGACCCAGATTTACTCATCGCTGCGCAACCGACACGCGGACTTGACGTGGGGGCGATCGAATTCATTCATAAACGTCTCATTGAACAGCGTGATAAAGGGAAAGCGGTATTGCTCGTTTCATTCGAATTAGATGAAATTATGAACGTCAGCGATCGTATTGCCGTCATTTATGAAGGAAAAATTGTAGCTATTGTCGATCCGAAAGAAACGACAGAACAAGAGCTTGGCTTGTTGATGGCAGGAAGCAAACGGAAGGAAGCAGGTGTATCATCATGAGTGAAAATCGTTTAACGAACATTCTCGTCCCTGTTTTTGCAGTTATTCTTGGAATTATTGCGGGTGCCATTGTCATGCTTGTCAGTGGTTATGACCCGATTGCCGGATATTCTGCTTTATTGTATGGGGCTTTTGGTGATCGATATTATATTGGGGAAACGATTCGTCAAGTGACACCATATATTTTAGCGGGGTTAGCGGTTGCCTTTGCGTTTCGTACAGGGCTATTTAACATCGGTGTAGAAGGGCAACTCATCGTCGGTTGGCTTGCAGCCGTTTGGGTCGGCGTGTCCTTTGAACTCCCAAAAGTCATTCATTTGCCGTTAGCAATTGTTGCGGCAGCGCTTGCAGGTGCGCTTTGGGGATTTATTCCCGGCTTTTTAAAAGCGCGTTTCCGCGTCCATGAAGTCATTGTGACGATTATGATGGTGTGAGTAAAATATTTGTGGGTGACATTCAGGAATGATTCCCCGACGAGGGTTGCGAACTTTTGTTCGCGACGCTCGTCGGGGCCACCAAGCGAAGCGCGGTAGAAAAAAGCAAATGTCATGCAAAAAGGACTCTCTCCCTGCTATGATGGTGATGACCAACATCAATAAAACAGGAGGGAGAGAGTCCATGAAACATTTTACCACAGAATGGCCTTTATTAAAAGAGCTGGAGGAACAATTAGTCAGAACTCTTCAAAAGGTGTTCGCTGTCTTGTTGGCGGCCCTTTTGGAGG
>NZ_JXTH01000056.1 GCF_000836725.1 Anoxybacillus thermarum
GTCCAAGCGGGTTGAACAGGCCAAACGGAAGGCAGGACGGTTGTGGGCAGATGTGGTGCGTCAGAATCTACCGTGTCTGCAGCGGTCATCCGGGACGCCGATCCATCAAGCGTTGTCGGCGCTTCGGGATTTTGGTTGGGTGTAAAAAAATGGAATACAATATCATCACTTCAAGATGAGGGATGAGAGTCCAAAAGCGCTTACGATATCAATTCCTGAAAATGGTTCGCTAACTAGTGATTGACAACACCCGTAGTGAACCGAAAAAATGTTCTCCACAAAGTCTTGACTGACTCCTTTTTCTTTTCTTTTTTTGTTGTCTGTTGTTCGTATGATATAATGGAAATAACTACTGTTGCGAGGTGGTTTTGTGAAAACATTTAAGCTTGTCGCCCTTACACTATTACACGAGCAAAAACAAAACATTCCGCTCATTGACGGTTTAATGATTAATAAAGAAGATGAAAATAAACGCTGGCTTGTCGAAGCATATATGGATCAAACATATTACAAGCTTTTCACCTCATTAAAGGAAAAAGGCGAATCGTTCGATGCGCTCGCCACCATTTCACGAACAACGAACGATCCTGCCCATATACGTGCCACCGTCCGTTCGGTGACAATGATGGGGGAACGAATAAGTGTATTAATGGATGCAACGATTGTGAAACGCTCCAATTTAGCTGAAGTCGTGTTAGAAGATTTAGTCCAACGTGGCTTGCACGGCGAAACGCTTCTACAACAATTCAAACAACAAATGCATACAAAAAGAGGCTAACGTTTCCGTTTCGCCACAACGACATACCGTTTCGGAGCATCCCCGATCCACCGAAACGGATAGCATGTAATTAACGTCAACGTCGGATGCGCCTTTGGAACGAGCACTGTTTGATCGTCAGGACGAACGATGCGAATATGTTGCACGATATACGTCCACGTTTTGTCGTTCGTCCGCACGATCAGCTCATCGCCTAATTGAATGTCACCGAGCTGGCGAAATACCGTATCGCGATGCCCTGCTAAAATGGTATGGTTTCCCTTTCCTGGGAGCGCGCTTCGTTCATCATGTGCTACTCCCTTGTCCAATTGTTCCATCCCTTCGTAAATCGGCATATATATGTTTCGTTTCGGAATGAAAAGCGTCCCGATCGCATCCTCTTGTTGATTGAGAGGTTGCCCGCTTTGTTGCACCGCTTCATACGCCCGATGCCAACCGAGCGCATTTGCCCAAATGAAAGATGCCCCAAAAAGAAACAACGCTATCGCAACGACTCGCATCGTTTTCCCCTCTTCCATAACACGAAACTCCCTAACAAAAAGCAGACGCCGATGACGATGTTCAGTCCGTAAGAAGAAGCTGTTTTTGGCATGCGCGCAACGAGCAAGCCGCTTTCTAAATCGAGCGCCATCTTGCCGATATGTGCGAGTTGTTCGCTTACATCAATAAACGTACTTTCATTCATTCGTTCGCGCGGAATGTACACATCCGCAACAAAATTTCCTTTCTCATCGTACCATTCCATCACGACAGGGGCATGAACGGTTTGTAATTGTTCAAACGAAATCGGGGTTCGTCCTTGTTCATTGACTTCATATACTTTTGCTTGAAGCCGATAAAGCGAAAGCCATTCGTTCCAAAAGCGGAGCACTGTTTCTCGCTCTTGTTTTGTTAACGGTACAGATGGATCGCGCAGGACGAGCGTTTGTATTTGTTCGTCGAGACGTTCAAATGTTTGTTTTGCAGATGGAGGGGTACGTTCAAATAGACGGCGAATTTCATCCTCCGTTAGTCCAATCGTCGCTAACATATCTGTCATCGCTTGCATCGCATCATAACGATCGCGGTAAAACGATAGTGCATAATCTAAATCTTCGACGAACGTATAGTGTTGCAGCTGTTCGCCGAACTGCCCGAGAAGCGCTTCCGCTTCTTCTTTCGTCATATCGTACCGTAACAACAACGCATCGAGACGTTCAGGCGTAATCGGGGTACCGAGCTGCTTTTTTAACGCGTCAAGCGATGAAAAATCGTGAATCGTCATATTCCATTTCGCCAAATAACGCCTCAAATCTTCCATCGTCCACCCGATGTCTTGTACATACTGTTTTACCGCTTCTTCATATGTCGCTGCTTGCACTGGTGTGGCGAATAAAAAAAGAAATAACCATAGCACGCGCATCTTTTTTCCTCCCCTATGTGTGCTATGGTTATTTTGTTCGATTATTCCATTTTTATACGATTAAAAATATACTTCATATAGTGCACGCACCGCTTTTTCTACCGCATCGGCTTTCACACCAAACATCATGCTGACTTCCGATGAACCTTGGTTAATCATTTCGATGTTGACGTTCGCCCGTGCGAAAGCCGCTGTTGCTTTTGCGGCAATACCGACGCTGCGCTCCATTCCTTCCCCGACGACCATAATAAGCGCCAAATCGCGTTCGATCGACACTTCATCGACATGCAATTCGTTTACGATGCGATCTAATACGCGGCGTTCGACGTCGCCAGCTAATTGTTCTTCACGTAAAATGACAGACATGTTGTCAATGCCTGATGGCGTATGTTCATATGAAATGCCTTCGTCTTCTAAAATTTGTAATAGACGGCGTCCAAATCCGATTTCGCGGTTCATTAAATATTTGCTGACGTTAATGCTGCAAAATCCTGTATCGCTGGCGATGCCTGCGACCGGGCGTTCACGATGGTCTCTCGTTGCGACGATCATCGTTCCTTTCGCTTCTGGATTGTTCGTATTTTTCACACATACTGGAATACCACGGCGATATACAGGTTCAAGCGCTTCATCGTGAAAAACGGAAAACCCAGCGTACGACAATTCGCGCATTTCACGATACGTCAACTCTTTTAATTGGCACGGATGTTCCACAATGGACGGGTTGACGCAATAAATGGAATCAACGTCTGTAAAGTTTTCATACAGCTCCGCTCCAACACCTGCCGCCACGATCGAACCTGTAATATCCGAGCCGCCGCGCGGGAATGTGACGATATGACCTGAACGGGAGTAGCCGAAAAAGCCTGGAATAATTAAAATGCCGCTTCGCTCATTTAATTTGGCGAGCTGTTCGTATGACTCAGGTAACACTTGCGCATTGCCCGGTTCGTCTGTGACGAAAATGCCTGCGTCTTTCGGACTGACGTAATGCGCCTCATATCCGAGCTGGCGGAGATAATGCGCCATCAGTTTTGCATTGTTATCTTCCCCGCTCGCTTTTAACGCATCGAGTAAACGTTCTGGCTGATCATGATATGTATCGATGAGTTGTTGTAAATGGGCGGAAATGACATCTAAAATATCGCGCGACAACTGTAAGTCAGTTACAATTTCATCATAGCGCGCAACGACTTGGGCGAGCACCCCTTCGTATATGTCATTTTCGATGACTTTTTTCGCCAATGTAATTAACAAATCCGTCATTTTTGTGTCGTCTTTAAACCGTTTTCCCGGCGCAGAGACGACGACAAATTTGCGCGCTGTATCCGATGTGACGATGTTTGCTACTTTTTGAAATTGTGCTGCATTCGCAACAGAACTTCCCCCGAATTTTGCTACTTTCATATGCAATAACCCTTTCTTTCTATTTTTATTTCATAATCATAGCACAACTTTATTCGTTTTTGTCAGAAAAGTTTTTTAATTTTCGTATTCCTTCTTTACAAACGCCATACGACAGCCATGAACACCCTTCACAAAGCACGTCTAAATCATTCGGTTCAACCATTCGTTTCGTTCGTTCGATCAGCTCCGATTTCATATATACGCCTCGTTCTTTCAGCTGTAGCTGGTTGAGCACACGTCGATCCATTGCCAACACATGATCGTTCGACGCTTCATCTGCTTCACAGCGATCCACCCCATGATGCGGGCATGCATCACATGCTTCATCGAGGGCGGCGATGACGCGAATCGGAAAATCGTACTCGTCGTTTCGTATATCATCGACAATTTCGCTCATTTTTTTGACGAACGATTCACTATACCCCATTCCTTGAAACCCGTGTACACATAATAAATGATGTCCTCGTAACGTCCGCATCGTTTTCCTCTTTTCTCAATTGAAATATTATACACTATTTTTCATAGTTATTCAATATTCTTTGTTGTAAAATGAAAATTAACATCGCCGTTTTATACATCTTCCCTTCCATCGTTCCTTTTTGTATATCAACAATTAATTGTTTATTATTTTTTAAAACGACTTTCGTTTTCTTTTTCCCATGCGGTTGTATCGTCTTGATGTGAGATTGAGCAATCCATACGCATCGGTCGCTGTCAGGAGAACATGTTGGAAAGAAGTAAAGCCGAAGCGCTTCACAAACGGAGACGGGAGCCATTTGCCGAATGCCGAGAATATGTTTTGCTGCTTGTACTTTTCCTTCATACGTACTTCCATAATAGCGGCAGCTTTGTTGCATAATTTGTTTCGGCGACTGGTCCACTTTGTACGTGTCGTACAGCTCATAAACGATTGTGCCAAGCCGACCGTATTCATCATATTGCGGCACGAGCGCAGCCGTTTCCTCCATAATAATGTATTCTTCCATCCGTTCCATCCAAACTCCCCCTCACAAATATATGTTCGCATTTATTATAATGAATTTTCATAATTTTAACAACAAAAATCCCGGAGAAATATCCGGGACTAAACGGTAAATTGCTTTCCTTTTTCGGCTAAATGTTGCGCCTTGTCGCTTAACGTTTGCACGTTTGCAGCAATTTCTTGAACAGCAGAAAGCAATTGTTCGTGTGCAGCTGCTGCCGTTTGTGTTTGCTGTTCTGCTTCTTGTGCGATCGCTTCGGTCTCTTTCATCGTCATCGCCAGTTCATCAAACGCATTTGTCATCACCGCAATTTTTTGAGCGACATCGTCCATTTGTGTCATCACATGATTTGTCGTTTGGTGAATGCGATTAAACGTTTCGTCCGCTTCGTGTGCGATCGTCATGCTTTTTTCGGACTCTTGCCGAACATGTTGCATCGCTTGAACCGATTGTGATGTATCCGTTTGTACTTCTTGCAATAGTTCGCGTATTTGCTTTGCAGATAAAGACGATTGTTCCGCAAGATTTCTTACTTCGTCTGCGACAACGGCAAATCCGCGACCGTGCTCGCCTGCGCGCGCGGCTTCAATGGCGGCATTTAACGCAAGCAAGTTCGTTTGTTCAGCAATGTTTGTAATCATCGTCGCCATTTGGGCAATGTCAGCAGAGCGTTGATGCAACGATTGAATCCATTCGCTCGATTGCGTAATAAAATCGTTCATCGTTTTCATTTGTGCAATCATTTTATCCATCGCCGCTGTTCCTTTTTCGGCTTCATTTGTCATTGCTCGCGCCGCGTCTGCTGCTTCTTGTGAACGAGATAAAATGTAGTTTGTATCGTCAACAAGCGTATGAACCGCCTCGACATTTTGCTGCGCCCACATGCGTTGCTTGCTCGATCCAGCGGCGACTTCTTCCATCGTCGCCCCGACTTGTTCCATCGCTTGCGCTGCTTCTTCCGTAATCGCAGTCAACTCATGGGCGGATGCGGATACGTCATACGTCAATTGTTGGTTTGCACTAATCATTGATCGGAATGAAGCGACGAGCGATTGAAATGACTGGGCAATATGCGCAAATTCATCGTTTGATGAGACGGACATTTGCACCGTTAAATCTCCGCCCGCCGCTTGTTTGCTTGCCTGCTCAATCGCTGTAATTTGTTCACGCACCGCCATGTAAAAAGCGATAAACAAGTAAATGACAACTGAAACAGCAAAAGCCCCTAATGCGATCGTCGCCCATTTCTCAATCGTCACCGCCTGATATTCACCATCTAAATGCGTTTGAAACGCATGTAATGAAAAGCGAGCCAACTCATATAGCTGTTCATGCGCATGATTCGTTTTTTCATATAAGTCAACCGATGTGAACGAAATGCGATTCGTTTGCAAAAATTCGCGTTGAAGTAAGCTTGTCATGCTTAATAAATCTGTTGAGATGATGTCGTTATATTGTTGCACTTTTTTGCGCATCTTTTCATCGTCAGCAAAAAGCGGAGCGGTTGCTCGGCTGATCGTTTGCATGGACGTTTCTAATACGTTTATCCAATATGTCATTTTTGAACGTTCAATTTCATACAATTCGCTTTTTAACGTCAGCTCTGCCACAAACGACTGCGCCCTTCCGATCGTTTCCGTAAGAAATGGCACGTGCTCAACAAATAGACGGGCTAAATAATGATTGTTCATATCGTTATCGAGCGACACATTCGAACGGCTAGCCACATGAAGCAACAATTGATGCAAATCGTAGACGAGAGCGTTATGACGCTTCACCGCCTCGCTTGCCGTGTACATTTTCCAATTGTCTTGCACATCTTGCATTTGCTGCAACAACTGCTTCCATTTCTCTTCCTCAATAAAGTTTGCTTTTTGCTCTTTATGTACGCTTTGTAACGTTTGCATTGATTTTTTCAACATCGCTTGCGCCTCTGCCACTTTTTCTTCTTTCCCATGTCCGAGAAGAACGGTCGTCGTATATTCGCGATGTTTTTGTAAACTATACATCGCATCAATCATCGGGGCGATGTATGCCACTCCTTGCTTTTCTTTTTCAAGCAGCGTCGCCTTATCGGTCAATAACCGAACGTACAAGACACTTATTGAAAAAAGGGTGAACATAAAAATTGTCGCGAGCAACATAAACTTTTTACTAAAAGGCAAGCCATTCAATAGCTTTTTTCCTAACGTAAACATCGGCGCATTCACGCTCCTTACGAAAACAATATATACATATTGTTTTCTATTTTATCAGACGATTCATAAAAATTATATAACAAAAATAAAAAATAGGTCATTCGACCTATTTTTTCTCTCGGAACAAAGCGAGCGCTTCTGCCGCGGTTTGTTGCGCGACTTGTTGAAGCGGTGCAACGGCATAAACCATTGCTTCTTTTCGCTCTTCTCGTTTATTCATACATTGTTGAATATAGGAAAATAGTGCTTCGCCGTCCCAGTGATCATCTTCCACGTGAGCGAACACCGGTTGATTCGCTTGCTCGGCAAACGCATCAATTTTCGGATCGTACGATAAAGCGATAAACGGCGTCTGACCGACAGCGGCAAAAATTAATGCGTGCAAGCGCATCCCGACAAGCAAGTGCGCACTTGCAATCATCGCCATTTTTTCCCCAATACTTGCGTCATAAGGAGCAACGATGGCATGCTCTTTCATCACTCCCAACACACGCCGCGACGTTTCATCATCATGACGTCCGTGCATCGGGATGAATACGACGTCAAAACCTGCTTGGACAGAACGGTCAAGCGCAATCGCCATTTTTCTTTCAAAATCGCGACCACGTGCCCAATCGCGTACAGAAACAGCGATGACAGGACGCGTGAACGACTGTTGTTGCCACCAAACGGTCGGCGTTGTCGGTGGCTGTAGCCCCATCACTGGATCAGGCACGACGGTGATCGGCTTTGTGATCCCTAACGTCTTTAATAGTTTTGCGGACGGCTCGTCGCGCACCGTTAGACGATCGACTTGATTAAGCGTCCATTTCATGAGCCATTGGTTTTGCTTTTTGTTGACAGGACCCATGCCTTGTGCATAAACCATGACCGGTTTGCCTAACCATTTCGCAATTTGCATAATTCCTGTATAGTACGGGATGCTGCGCCATCCGGTTTGATCTTGAAGCAAACTTCCACCGCCGCTAATTAAACCGTCACTATGACGAAGAGCTTGAACGATATCACCAACGCTCCAACGGTTCACCGCATGAACGCCATACGTTTTTTCTGTAAAGGCAGGATCGTTGGAAAGCACGGTCACTTGCACATTTGGATCATGCGCACGGAGCGCTTGAATAATCGCATATAAAATCGCCTCATCACCGACGTTATGAAAACCGTAATATCCGGATAACACGATGTTCATCTTATCACCTTTTTCCATGCCCACTCATATACGTAAATAAGCACGATGCCAATGACGAATCCAAGCCCAAGACTATATATCGTGCGAATAAACGAAATAAATAATGGGATATGCAAATGTGTAAATGTATTGATAATAGATAGCCATCCGATCGTTCCAACGATAAGGAGAATAGACCCCAGCTTTTTTTGCTTATTTATGACAAATAACGCAAGCAAGTACGCTGGAAAACCGAGCAAAAACTCTTTCGTGCGCGGACGTACGTACAACCATTCTTCAAGTTTTTGCCTCGCCGCTAGCTCAAGCGCACTTGCAGTTCCCGTATTTCCGGAGCGCAAGACGTAGTACGCAAGCAAAGCGAAAATAAACATGCTAAGCACAACGTGTCCAATCGTAATCGGCTGCTTCCATAGTTTTTTAAAAAACGGTATAAGTGGTTGTCCGATGATCGACGGTAATACGAGTAAAATCATTGCCACAAGAGGCACGACGTAAACGAGTTTCACCCCGCGAAATCCTTCACCGACATAAGCCATATATTCATTTCCGTACAACATCGTCACAATCCAGCTTATCCCAACAAACGAAATAGCAATCGCGCGGCCGTATGCGGTAATCGTTCCGCGCCATCCTTCCCGAACGGAAGACGGCTTCGCTGCATAAATAGGCGTGACAATCGCTACAAGCAGCGCTAGCGCTTTTAAAGCGAAATCAATGGCTAACACCGTACCTGCAATGCCTAAAACGAACGCTCCACCTGACGCAAGCAGCGCAATGATCGGTGATACAAGAGAACGAACAGCGAGAAACACGAAAGCAGCTGCCCCGACAATAAATCCGATCGTCGCTATATAGGAACGTTCAAGCGGTGCGAACGGTTCGCTGTTGCCTAGCGTATAGTGATTTGGCATATGTTGAACAATTTGTTTCATTACCGTGATCGTTTTTTCAATATTTTGCTGGTCATCTAATGACGTATACGGACGAATAAATAAGGCGCGAATATTTCGTTCTTTTACTGCGCGAACCGCCACATCTACTGCTTCATCTGGTTTACGCTGCTCTAAATTTAAACTATGCAGACGAACGACGTGCACATTCATCGCTTTCGCTAATGTCGTCAATCCTTTCGCTTCGTAAAACTCCGTTGAAAATAACGCATACCCTGCTTCGTTCCATCTTTTTCCCCATTTTTCAACATCAGACGGATAACCAGCAACTTCTTCCCCTGTCGGTAACAGTTTCGATATGTGTTCGTTTTTTAACGTTTCTACTTGTTGAAGGACACGTGCACTCGCTTCATTCATATCGCGCGCATCTGGAATGCGAAGCACGACCATGAAACGACGTGTCATGAGGTCAGAAATTTTCGTTTCGTCATATCCAAGGGGAACACGCTCGATTTTTTTCGCATTTCCTTCAATCATATAGTACGTTTTTCCGTTTACTTCGACAGCTTTTACGTCATCTCCAAACGTTGCTTGTAACGATGTAGCCGTAGGAAACGTATCGTCGAGCGGATAAACGACGATGCCACGCGCTGGCGTCACAACATGTTCATCTGCTAACACAAGTGCCTGTTTCCATTCCCCCATTTTAAATAGCAACACACGTCCGGACTTTTCAAGTGAATCAAGCGTTTCTGCTTCCACGCTCACCGTTGTTAGCCCCGCTTCTTTTAGTTGCTTCCATACTTGTTCTTCATCTT
The DNA here is from genome assembly GCF_000836725.1 of Anoxybacillus thermarum. Classification (GTDB taxonomy): domain Bacteria; phylum Bacillota; class Bacilli; order Bacillales; family Anoxybacillaceae; genus Anoxybacillus; species Anoxybacillus thermarum. The sequence continues at coordinate 9,666 of NZ_JXTH01000056.1, forward strand.
CTTGCAACCACGCTTCCACTTCATCGTATGGCATAATGATTTCATACGTTCGATTGTTCCACTCTGCCTCATGCCGCTTGCCAATCGCTGGGGCAACAAGGAGAAGCGAAATGGCTATAATGAACAACAACCACTTTTTCACATCATTCATCCCTTCTTTGTTTGATTCAACCATTGGCGAAACTGTTGAAGCGTCACACCACCAAATGCGAGCACAACCCCAAGGTAAAATAAACCGCCTGCGACCGTCGCAGCTGTGACGTAACCGAGGGAGGCGAGTCGTCCCCACGTTGGAGAAATGAAAAATAAACCGACTCCCATCACAACAGAAGCAGCGACATACACGACGACTTTTCGGCTCCAAAAAGCGAGCGAAACGCGCCGACGAATCGCCATATGATTCGCCCATGTAATAAACCCATATGTAATCAATGTCGAAATACCGGCACCAATTAAGCCGTATAATGAAACGAATAAGGCGTTTGTTCCCCATTTCACGATACAGCCGATTAAAATGATGGCTGCCGCTCGTTTTGGCTCACCAATCCCTTGCAAAATGCCTGTTCCAAGCAAAGCAAGCGACGTAAATACGGAACTTGCTAATACGACCGCCATTGTCGCGCTTCCTTCGTTATTTGTAAATAGCGCGATGTTTAAAGGGACGGTCAACCCAGCTAAGCCGGCTGCAATCGGCCACGATAAAAAATGTGATAAGTCAAACGATTTTTGAACGGTTTGCTGTGCTAAACTGGCTTCCCCTTTTGCCATTTGTTTACTTAATAAAGGAATAAGCGGAAGCACGAGCGAAGATGAAAACACTGTCGCAATTTGCACAAGCGCTGTTCCGCGGCTATACAATCCAAATAAATAGCTCGTCTCTCCCTCTGCTGTTCCGTACCAACGAAGGGCGATCGGGACAGAAAGCGAATCAACTAAATTTAAAAATGGCATCGCAAGCGCCCCAAACGCAATCGGGATAGATAATTTTAAAATCGTTTTGCTTGTCTGTACCCATTGCACGCGCGAAAGCTTCACGCGCTTCGGACGGTTAGGGGAACGGGCATATAATATACGCAAATAGATGAGACTTGCTAAGGCACCGAGCGGCGAGCCGATCATGATTCCCCCGGCAACGATATCATCACGATATGCAGCTTGAACCATATAAAAAGCAACAAGTAAAATGAAAGCGACGCGCACGAATTGTTCTAGCACTTGTGAAGCTGCGGTCGGTTTCATATTTTCAAGGCCTTGGAAAAATCCGCGATATACCGCCATATACGGCGAGATGAGCAGCGTCGTTGAAACGACAACAATGGCTAATCGCGCTTCTGAACCGCCAAGCGCCTTCGCAATCCAAAATGAACCGCCTGCAAGGAGTGAAAAACTGAGCACACCGAAGCTAAATGCTAATAAGCTTGCGGTTTGTACAAGTCGCGCCACCTCTTCTTCTTTTTGGCGAGCGCGCGCTTCGGAAATTAACTTCGATACGGCAATCGGAATACCGGCAACGGATAAAATTAAAGCGACCATATAGAGCGGATAAACGAGACTAAAAATGCCGAGCACTTTATCTCCTGCAATATTTTGCAGCGGAATACGAAAAATGCTGCCAAGCACTTTTGAAATGATCGTCCCAATCGTTAAAATGATCGTCCCTTTGACAAACGACTGGCTCATTTTCCGACAACCTTTTGCTTTAAAATCGTCCACGCAAACCGCGGCAACGCAAGCATCCGTTTCGCCCGCGTCGGCTGCTTCAATAAACGATATAGCCACTCTAAATGAAGGCGAATCCATAGTTCAGGAGCACGTTTGACCACCCCGGCAAGCACGTCAAAACTTCCGCCAACTCCCATCCATATACCTCGTCCTACCGTCTCTATATGTTCCGCAATCCATTGCTCTTGTTTTCCCATTCCTAATGCAACAAAAACGAAATCTGGTTGCGCTTGCTTCACTTCTTCGACAATCGTTTTGTCATTCCAATCAAAGTAACCGTTGCGCACGCCGACTAAACGAACGTTTGGATAGTGGGTACGAATATGTTGCGCAGCTGCTTGAACTACTTCTTCTTTTGCGCCGATCATATATACACGATATTCGTGTTCATTTGCAAGCTGCAAGCACCGGCATAATAAATCGTACCCGGCGACGCGCTCAGGCAAAGGGGTGCCAAGCAGTTCGGCCGCTTTGACAACTCCAATCCCATCGGCAACGACATAATCTGCTTGTTGAATCGTTGCCATATATGTTGGTTCTTCTTTTGCTTTCATCACAATTTCAGGATTGGCCGTGACGATAAAGCACGGCTTTTGTTGTTTGACGCGCTCATGAACGATGGCAACCATGTCATCCATCGTTGCGCGCACAAACGGGACTCCAAGTATATGAACCGTTTGAAACGACATACAAAACGCTCCTCCAATTCAATTGTTCGACAACATTATTAATGATATCACATGACTATGACATTGACTATTTCTTCTTCGGCATAACATTGGTAAACTAATGGTATACATACACGCAAAAGAAAGGATTGTGTACACAATGGAAAAATGGACAAATGATACGGTCAATCGGACAGTCATGGCACTTGTACAGCAACTGACAAAAGACTGGACGAAAACGAAAGTACACTCAGAAATATTAGAAATTTTCATGAACATGCGTTTAGAAACGAAAAATGAAGAAGAATATGTGAATTTGCTTTTAACGAATGTCGCCTTTGCTACGGAATCGAGTTTTGCCTTACAAAAAATATTTGAGCTTATTTTATTAAATAAACAATTTCCACCTGCTGAAGCTGTACAAGCTTGGCTAACGGATGCGCATGAAAAAATTCAAGAACAATTGCCAACGTTGCGTGACGTGTATTGGAAACATTTTAGCAACACAAAAGGCGAGGAGAACATGAAAAGAAAACTCGAGTTAAGCTATTGCCCTGTACTGCTAAGCAATCGCATCAAAACAGATTTCATTTTCGCCTTCATTCACGAACAAAATCAGCCGATGATGAAAGACTTTTTTCACGCCGATCCGAAAGCCGTGCTCGAAGCACTTCACCACATTAGCGGCTTTTTCGCCAGCATGATTTTAGAAGGCATCGATCTCATATAAAAAAGGGAGCCGCGCGCTCCCTTTACTCCTCTTCATCGCAATCTTCACATACTTCAAATATATCTTCATCGTCCCAATCGTCACCCCATTCATCCCAATCGTCATCACTCCACTCGTCCCATTCGTCATCTCCCCCAAGCGCTTCGGCTAATGCGTCGATCTGCTCTTCCAAAAGTACATCTAAATCTTCAAGAGCGATATATAAATCATCCATGCGTTTCGAAAGCGTGCTTACTGATATGCCGTACATTTCCGCTAGCTGTTTTTGTGACATCCATTCTTCTTCCAAAACGGTTTCTATAAGAAGGTAATGCAAAGCAGCCGCATACACTTCCGGCTTGCGAATGTTCGGATTTTTTGCGCGGCAATATTGGCGCCATATGATACGTGCGGTATCAAGAACGCTTCGATCGCCAATGTTTGCTTTTTGTTCAAGTATCGTTAATACTTCTTGGTGCTTCGGCGACAACTCCTCCGTATCAATGAATGAAATCGATAACGACTGTTGAAAAATATATGGATATTGCTCTATCCATTGTTGACGGTCGTTGTTACATTGCTCCCAATGCTCTTGTACGACATGTCTTACAGCATTCGATAACACGATCGGAATCGGGAAAAATGTTGAAAAACAAGTGTTATATTGCCCATGTGGAACGAAAATGCCTGTTATCACTTGTCCCACTTCGAGATCGTAATCAATATGTTCATCTAACAATTTAATTTGTTTCGTTTCACCTATGACGAGATCTGTTCCGAACGCAAACGAACCGTCCATATGATCGATTTGCACAAATGACGGAAACGCTTCTTTCCAAGATGCCAAAATAGACAGCACAGATGGGCGGACGTGATGTTTCCGAATCGTACTTAAGTAGTAATCGAGAATGGTCATGCCGCGCATATCTTTTTTAAAAAACATGACCCACACACTAATAAAAAATCGGAAAATCATGAGCACATCTTCATCCCGTTCTTTTTGATTTATGTATGATTTTGTATGTTGGTATAAAAAGGACTCGTGTTCGAAAGCGGCATAGCGAATGAAATCGTGCATATGCTGTTCCACTTCTTGATCGACGAGCTTATGAATGGAAATGACATTATTCCCGCAACAATGTTTATACTTTTTCCCGCTTCCGCACGGACATAACACATTTCGGGCTACTTTATTCATCGTCTTCACCTCAATCTCTTTTCCTTTATTGTATCACGCCAAACTGGAACAAGATACATCCTTTGTCTCTTTCATTTTAATCATGTACAATAATGGATAAACTACTTACAAAAAAGGAAGAGATACATGATTGGACAAATCGTAACATGGAAAGTAAAAGAACAAAAACCGTTCGGTTACATCGTCACTGACGGAAAAGAAACGGCGTTGCTTCATGAAAGTCAATGTGAAGACGAATTACACATTGGGGAAGATGTGCATGTATTTTTATATCATGATCACGACGGACGCATGCGTGCGACAATGAAAAAACCGATTATTACAACATCGTCATACGGTTGGGTGGAAGTCGTCGATGTTGTGCCGCAATTAGGCGTTTTCGTTCATATCGGCATTGAAAAAGATATATTATTGTCGATTGACGACTTACCGTCACTTTTGACGCTTTGGCCTGAAAAAGGAGACCAATTGTACTGTTCACTCCAAGTGGACAAACGAGGGCGGCTGCTTGCTAAACTGGCAGATGAAGAAACGATGAAACAAATGAGCGTTCCTGCGCCACCTTCTGCGTTTAATACAAACGTGCGCGGGCGCATTTACCGCCTCATTAAAGCTGGCTCTTTCCTCATCACAGACGTTGGCTATCTCGGATTTATTCATGAATCACAAAGAAGACGAGAGCCGCGCCTTGGCGAACTTGTCGAAGGGCGCGTCATCGCGGTGAAAGAAAATGGAACGATGAACGTATCACTGCTTCCTCGTAAACAAGAAAGCTTACAAACGGATGCTGAAACGATTTATCGTTATCTCGAAAGCCGCGGCGGCGCGATGCCATATAGCGACAAAAGCGACCCCGAAGATATTCAAGCGCGCTTCCATATGAGTAAAGCTGCCTTTAAACGAGCGATCGGACGATTAATGAAAGAAAACAAAGTGTACCAACAAGACGGTTGGACATACATCAAAGGGAGAGAAAACGAATGATTCGCTTTGCGACAATCGGAACAAACTGGATTACAGAGGCGTTTATTCGCGCCGCCAAACAGGTTCCGTCATTTCATTTACAAGCTGTATATTCTCGCCAAAAAGAAACGGCAGATGCGTTTGCCGAAAAAACAGGCGCCACGCAAACGTTTACTAATTTACACGAGCTTGCCGCAAGTGAAAGTATTGATGCCGTATATATCGCAAGCCCAAACGCGTTTCATGCCGAACAAGCGATCGTGCTTATGAATCACGGCAAACATGTCATATGTGAAAAGCCGCTCGCTTCTAACGTCAAAGAAGTAGAAACGATGATCGAAACAGCAAGAAAAAACGATGTCGTGCTGATGGAAGCGATGAAAACAACGTGCTTGCCAAACTTTCAAACCATTCAACACCATTTGCCGAAAATCGGGCGCATTCGTCGTTACGTCGCAAGTTATTGCCAATATTCTTCGCGCTACGATGCGTTTAAGCAAGGAACGATCGCCAACGCCTTTCATCCTGACTTTTCAAGCGGCGCATTAATGGATCTTGGCGTATATTGTTTATATCCGCTCGTTGTGTTATTTGGCGAACCGAAATCGATTCAGGCGCATAGCGTCCGCTTATCGTCTGGAGTAGATGGAGAAGGAAGCATTATACTCGATTACGGTGGGATGGATGCGGTTGTTATGTATTCAAAAATCGCAAACTCTTATACTCCTGCCGAAATTCAAGGGGAAGAAGGAACAATCGTGATTGACACGATTCATACCCCAACGCTCGTGCATATTCATTACCGCGACGGGCGTAAAGAAGATATAAGCGTTCCGCAACCGCATGAGCCGATGTACTACGAGGCACTTGAATTTATGACGCTCATCGAACGAGGAGAAAAGGAATCAACGATCAACTCACACGCTCGTTCACTCGCAACGATAAAGATTATGGAAGAAGCAAGAAAACAAACAGGCATCGTCTTTCCTGCGGACGAACGTTTCGTTTAAAACGAAACGTTCTCTTTTTTTATGTAATGGTGTGAGTAAAATATTTGTGGGTGACATTCAGGAATGATTCCCCGACGAGGGTTGCGAACTTTTGTTCGCGACGCTCGTCGGGGCCACCAAGCGAAGCGCGGTAGAAAAAAGCAAATGTCATGCAAAAAGGACTCTCTCCCTGCTATGATGGTGATGACCAACATCAATAAAACAGGAGGGAGAGAGTCCATGAAACATTTTACCACAGAATGGCCTTTATTAAAAGAGCTGGAGGAACAATTAGTCAGAACTCTTCAAAAGGTGTTCGCTGTCTTGTTGGCGGCCCTTTTGGAG
>NZ_JXTH01000057.1 GCF_000836725.1 Anoxybacillus thermarum
TCCAAAAGGGCCGCCAACAAGACAGCGAACACCTTTTGAAGAGTTCTGACTAATTGTTCCTCCAGCTCTTTTAATAAAGGCCATTCTGTGGTAAAATGTTTCATGGACTCTCTCCCTCCTGTTTTATTGATGTTGGTCATCACCATCATAGCAGGGAGAGAGTCCTTTTTGCATGACATTTGCTTTTTTCTACCGCGCTTCGCTTGGTGGCCCCGACGAGCGTCGCGAACAAAAGTTCGCAACCCTCGTCGGGGAATCATTCCTGAATGTCACCCACAAATATTTTACTCACACATAATTGTTTGTGCAACTGTTTCAAACTTTTACATAACAAGATGCGAAACAGTTCTCGTTCTGTCGCATGTTCAGACGAAAGCCACGCTTCTTTATATATATTCATTTTCTCGAACTGCTCACGCCATCCCTTTTTTGTTCCTTCCTGTTTTCTCTCCCATTCTTTTCCCATATGCAACACATATAAATAACGAACGAGTGCTTCTTCCTCTTTATCTAAATCATAATTCATTAATGCGTGTAAAAACTGAACAATCATCCTTTTCACCTCTCGTCATGAATATATGTGGACAACAAGTGAACAATGCATACTTTTGTTTCATTTATACAAAATAACGAATAAGGGGGCATGGATCATGAAAGAACGCGATAATTATGAATGGGATATTGACCGAATGATTAACGAAGGCATGGCAGGAGGATACGTATATTCGTGCTATCAAGCAACAAATATTGAAGAGGCGCGCGATGTTCAAACGGAACAACCGCCACATGAAGTGAAATAAAGCGGCGAGCATTTTCTCGCCGCTTTTTGTATAATGGTCGTGATGGGAGACGAAAGGAATGGGCATACATGTTAGAAAAATTACGAGCATATTATCGAGAAGCGCTTATTGAACACGGGCATGTGAGCAAGCAAGAGGAATATGAATGGTTTGCCACAGAACAAGGTGAGCTGTTCGGCATAAAGAAAGAAGCACTTACCGTGAAAGAACGGGAACTTTTAGCAACCCTATTTACATCTCATCAACCTATGCCTGCTTGGATGAGTGAACAACAACGAGCATGGCGTCGTTTTTTAATTCAAAACGATAAACAAGCATTTGAACAATTACCTTGCTCGGCACATACACGTTTCATTTATTTTTACATACAAAAAGGAACCGTTGATGCACATGATTTTACGGAAGCGATTCAATCGCTCTTCCCTTATGACGTGACGATGATTTCAGAAACAGAACAGCACTTTATCGTCATTGAACAACAAGAAGAGAGCGTCGCTTCTACTTTGCCTGAACTAATTGATACATTGTGTAGTGATTTTTACATTCAATTGAGAGCATATATTGGACAAAAGTGCCCACATGCTGTTGAACTTGCGCACATGTTCGCTGCAGAAAAGCGGTATTTTCAAATGGGCATAAAGCATAAGCCCGAGCAACGCGTCTACTGCATCGAAGACGTCTTCCCTCTTTTGCTAATCAATAATGAGGACATCACTTACGCGACGACGTTTTTACAACCGATCAAGCAAGATGCTGATATGATGAAAACAATGAAGACGTTTTTTGAATGCAATTTAAACGTCTCTCTTGCAGCAAAAAAGCTTCATATGCACCGCAACAGCTTACAATACCGCATTGATAAACTCACCGAAAAAACAGGCATTGATATAAAGCAGTTTAAAGGGGCGCTGACTGTTTATTTAGCGATTTTACTTCATGAACGGCACTAGGCACATTGCCCGAAAACGTTTTCTTTTTTTGTGCACGATGTCCATTTACCGTTTGTTTGTTTTTATATATGCTTAAATCAAATGAAATCGATTACATGAGGAGGCATACACATGGCTGAGCTTCGTTTAGAACACGTGTATAAAATTTATGACAATAACGTAACCGCTGTAAAAGACTTTAACTTACACATCCAAGATAAAGAATTTATCGTATTCGTCGGTCCATCCGGTTGCGGAAAATCAACAACCCTTCGCATGATCGCAGGTCTTGAAGAAATTTCAAAAGGTGATTTTTACATTGATGGAAAGCGAATGAATGATGTTGCGCCAAAAGATCGTGACATCGCGATGGTGTTCCAAAACTATGCCCTTTATCCGCATATGAGCGTATACGATAACATGGCATTCGGATTGAAATTGCGTAAGTTTCCGAAAGATGAAATCGACCGTCGTGTTCGGGAAGCTGCACGCATTCTCGGTCTCGAGCAATATTTAGATCGTAAACCGAAAGCATTATCAGGCGGTCAGCGTCAACGCGTGGCATTAGGACGTGCAATTGTGCGCGATGCGAAAGTATTTTTAATGGACGAGCCGCTTTCAAACTTAGATGCTAAATTGCGTGTACAAATGCGTGCGGAAATCGCAAAACTTCATCAACGTTTAGGAACAACGACCATTTACGTCACACACGACCAAACGGAAGCAATGACGATGGCGACGCGCCTTGTCGTTATGAAAGATGGCGTCATCCAACAAGTTGGAACACCAAAAGAAGTATATGAAAAACCAGAAAATATTTTCGTCGGCGGATTTATCGGCTCACCAGCGATGAACTTCTTGCGCGGCGTACTTCAAGACGGTGTATTTGTGATCGGCGATGTCAAAATTGCGGTTCCAGAAGGAAAAATGAAAGTGCTTCGTGAACAAGGATACGTTGGAAAAGAAGTCATTTTAGGCATTCGCCCAGAAGATTTCCATGACGAGCCAGTATTTCTAGAAGCGTCACAAAATACAAAAGTGCGCGCACATGTTGAAGTGGCAGAACTGCTCGGCGCAGAAATTATGGTATATTCTCAAATTAACGGTCAAGAATTTGTTGCGCGTGTCGATGCACGCACAGACGTCAAAGCAGGTCAAACGATCGATCTTGCATTAGATATGAATAAAGCACATTTCTTCGACGTCAACACAGAATTACGTATTCGTTCAAATAGTGAAAAATAATAACAGAGCCCGTTCGTTTGAGCGGGCTTTTACTCTTGAATAAAACGAACAACATCGTCATCACAATAATCGCAATGAAACAAATGAACGCAGACGTGTTGTTTTCTCGTATGTGCATAGCCATCAACCATTTTCATCATATCTGCATCCATATACGGACTATAATCATCAAAATAATCCGTTAATTTTCCTTCATCTTTTAATTTTTCTCCACATTGCTCACAATAAAAAACGATTGCTCGCAAACCATTACATAACGGACAAATGTGCATATTCATCCCTCGTTTCGTGATTTGCCATTATCTTTCCCACTACACAAAAAATTACCACACAAAAAAAAGAATAATAAAATGTTTTTTCCCCAAAATAGTAGTACAAACAAGCAAACAACATTCGATGGGTTAAGCCAAGCTTGGCAGCGTGAAAATCATCACGCGTTGCTGGTGCAAATCCAGCTAACCCAACCATAAAAACTTGTAACGAGGAGATGAATGAGCATGGCAAACACAAATCAATTATTAGTATACGGTGCACAACAAGCAATCGATCAAATGAAATATGAAATCGCTCAAGAATTTGGTGTAAACCTTGGACCAGATGCAACATCACGCGCAAACGGTTCAGTTGGTGGCGAAATTACAAAACGTCTTGTTGCAATGGCGCAACAACAATTAGGCGGATCTTACACAACTAAATAACATGGCTGAAAACCCCCAAGCAAATCGCTTGGGGGTTTTACTGAATACGTTGCAAAAACTGACGCGTTCATTCATGTGTTGGATTTGTAAAAAGTCGCTTCGGACGACCTCGTTCAATGATCATTCCTTTACTAAAAAAGGAGCGAATCGCTCCTTTGCGAATCGCTCCTTTTTTACACATTTTCCATAATCGGTTCACGAATGCGAACGAGCACTTTGCGAATACGACGGTTTTCCACTTGGCGAACGGTGACGGTTAATGATTCGTATTCAAACGATTCTCCAACGGTGGGGATGCGTTCAAACATTTCAAACACCCACCCTCCGAGCGTATGAGAAGAACTTTCTAATTCATCAATTCCTAAGATATCACAAAACTCATCAAGCGGTAATTCGGCATTAAATTCATATTCGTAATCGTTAATTTTTTGGAACGTTTTCACCGCTTCGTCATGTTCATCCCATATTTCTCCGACGATTTGTTCTAAAATATCTTCTAACGTAATCAATCCCGATGTGCCGCCAAACTCATCGATGACAATCGCCATATGTACTTTGCTTTTTTGCAATTCAGGCAACAATGTGGAGATGCGCATCGATTCAACAACAAATAGCGGCGTACGCAACAATGCGCGAACGTTGACTTCTTTCCCTTGTACGAGTTGACTAAAAAAGTCGCTTTCCGATAAAATGCCGATGACGTTATCAATATCTCCTTCATATACCGGCACGCGTGAATATCGTTCATGCAAAAAAATATCGCGAATTTCTTCAACTGGTTGGTTCACTTCTACCGCCACCATGTCAATGCGTGGCGTGAAAATTTCGCCAACTAAAATATCGTTAAAATCGAGCGAACGATGAACGAGTTCTTTCTCTTTATTATCAATTACCCCTTCTTCTTCACTTAAATTCACCATCACCTTAATTTCTTCTTCTGTGACAGAAGGAGTATCTGGTTGATGGCCAACGAATTTCGATACAAGTTTTTTCAACATGACAAGCAATGCTGTAACGGGAGTAAATAGCTGAATAAGCATATATAGCACATCGGAAATAAGAAGTGAAAACGACTCCGCATGTTCTTTGGCCAATGACTTCGGCAATACTTCACCAAAAATTAAAATTAAAATTGTCATACCGACCGTGCTAATAACAAGACCTGTGTTGCCGCCAAACAAATCTGTCGCCACTTTGGCGGAGATGGACGCTGCGGCAATGTTCACGATATTATTCCCGACTAAGATGGTAGAGAGGGCTTTGTCGAAGTTTTCTGCAATATACAATGCCTTTTTGCTTCCATGTCGCTTTTCGTCCACATAGTTTTTCAAACGAATTTTATTGACGCTCGAAAACGCTGTTTCTGAAGCTGAAAAAAAGGCCGATAATAAAATTAAAGCAATGAGTAAAAAAATTAAACTCAGAGGCAAATCTCCCAATGAATATTCACACTCCTAATAAAAAGTATTGGTTATCAATATATATGTTCATCATACCAAATTTAACTGAAAAAGAAAACGACTGTACATATGCACAGCCGTTCTTATGACTCGATTAGCGTTGTACCGATAAAAAACGTTAAAAGCAATACGTACGTAATATTTAGTGTAATTGAAAGTTCTTCCACTCGTTCGTCCCCTCCATCAATATATTCCCCATTTTCATTTTAACAATGGTAGGAACGAATGTGTTTGTCAATGATGTGAACATTTTTTATTCATGAAATGCCCAATGGTTTGTCGGCCCATGCCCACCGCCAATTTGCAGCGTTTGTTCAATAGCCGCTTGAATAAATCGTTTCGCCACATCTACTGCTTCGTATATTGTTTTTTCTTTTGCAAGTTGTGCTGTAATGGCGGCAGCAAACGTACATCCTGTACCGTGCGTATGTTTCGTATGAACGCGTTTACTTTTCCATTCGTAAAATTGTTCCCCATCGTATAAAAGATCGACAAGTTCATTTTCTTCCCCATGGCCACCTTTCATGACGACATATCGCACACCCATGTCATGAAGTTTTTTTGCTGCTTCTTTTCGTTGTTCCAATGTGTCAATTCGCATATTTGTCAACACTTCCGCTTCCGGAATGTTCGGTGTTAACACATAAGCGAGCGGCAACATATGACGTTGCAGCGCTTCGACCGCCTCTTGTTTCAATAGCCGCGAGCCACCTTTGGCGATCATCACCGGATCGACGACTACTCGTGTCCACCGATGTTGTTTTATTTTATAAGCGACACATTCAATCATATCTTCACTAAATAACATCCCCGTTTTTATTGCATCTGGCGACAAATCAACGGCAATCGAATCAATTTGCTTTTCAACCGCTTCAACAGGGAGGGGATATATCCCTTGTACACCGAGCGTATTTTGCGCAGTAACTGCAGTAATTGCTGACATGCCAAACACATGTAATTGATGAAACGTTTTTAAATCCGCTTGAATACCCGCTCCCCCGCCACTATCTGAACCAGCAATCGTCAATGCTTTATATACCATGCTTTCACCCCAAATATTGATAATATAGCCGCTTTGCTTCTTGAACATCATTTGTGCCATGAATTAATACACGCCCATCGGAAAAAACAACGAAGCGATGGCGATGAATCGTAAACGAAAACAAGTAGTCGTTTTGTTCCACTTGAATTCCACGTTTTGTTAAAAATGAAAGAAGCGTTGTCCACTCTTGCTCTCCTCGATGTGCAGGACGAATTTGTACAGTTTCACGCCCACACAACACCGCAAATTTCGTTTCATTTTCATATTGAAGGGCTGGATACGTTCGTCTTTCACTACACGACGGACAATCGTCTTTTTTTAACTTATGCACATCGATCATGCGATATTGTCCGTGCCATATATCAAAGGAAACAAGTTTCCGATTCACTTGAGCGTGCACGCATATTTTTAACGCTTCAGCCGTTTGATGCGCAACGACCATATGAACGACAGGACTAATGATCCCAGCGGTATCGCATGTCGCATTGCCAAGCGGGACTTCTTCAAGTAAACAACGCAAACATGGCGTTTCATTCGGAACGATGACATAACTTAAACCGTAACTTCCTACACACGCCCCATAAATCCACGGCACATCATACTTTTGCGAAACATCGTTGATGATCATACGCACGTCGAAATTATCCGTACTATCAATAATGACGTGCGGACGTTCACGTGCAACAACATGTTCAAGCAAGCGAGCGTCCGCATCAGCTACAATCGGTTCAACGACCACATCGCGATTTATGGCTCGCAAATGCATAGCAGCAGCAATGGCTTTCGGCAATCGGTTTGTTGCATCTTCTTCCGTATATAGCTGTTGGCGTTGTAAATTGCTCCATTCGACATAATCCCGATCAATGATCGTTATTTTCCCAATTCCTGCACGCACTAGCGATTCCGCATTTGCCGCTCCAAGCGCTCCCGCACCAATAACGAGCACATGTTTTTCACGAATATGTTGTTGTCCTCTTTCTCCAATTGGCGCAAACAATTGTTGACGTGAATAGCGATCCATTAGACGATGCTCATCCCTTCACTTGGGCTACTCGCTGTTGCATATTTCTTTTTCGGAATGCGTCCCGCTTCATACCCAAGTCTTCCTGCCTCAATCGCAAGCTTCATCGCTTTCGCCATTTTTACTGGATCTTTCGCAGAAGCAACAGCTGTATTTAACAACACGCCATCCGCACCTAATTCCATGGCCAATGCCGCATCAGCTGGACCGCCAATGCCTGCATCAATAATTACTGGAACAGTTGCTTGTTCAATAATGAATTGAATGTTTAACGGATTCATAATTCCTTGCCCTGAACCGATCGGCGATGCGCCAGGCATAATCGCATGGCAACCGAGCTGTTGTAGTCGTTTCGCTAGCACAACATCATCAGACGTGTACGGCAAAACGATAAATCCTTCTTCCAATAACATTTCTGTCGCTTTTAACGTCTCGATCGGGTCAGGTAATAACGTTTGATCGCATCCAATCACTTCTACTTTCACCATATCACAAAGTCCAGAAGCTTTTGCTAAACGGGCGATGCGCACCGCTTCTTCCGCCGTTTTTGCCCCAGCTGTATTCGGTAACAACTTATATTTCGTTACATCGACTTTTTCTAAAAAATTCGGTTGATCGGGCGCAAAAATGTTCATTCGCCGAACGGCAAACGTTAAAATTTCTGTCCCTGATGCTTCAACCGCTTCTTTTTGAATATCGATGTTCGGAAATTTGCCTGTCCCAAGCAATAAACGAGATTGAAATGTATACGGACCGATTTGTAACATATTATCCTCCCCCTACAAAATGAACGATTTCAATACGATCACCGTCCGCAATGGCTGCATGCTCATATTTCTCTTTCATAATAATGTTCGCATTGATTTCAACGATCGCGATCTTTTCATGAATGCGAAAATGTTGTAACAGTTGAGCGACAGTACGAATGTGAGCTGGCAAGTCAATCATCTCACCGTTAATGACGCAACGCATGCCCCTCCCCCTCTCTTGTTAGCGAAAACGGCGTCATATGAAATGGTACGTCTTTTTCTTCAAGCATATCACTTACAACTCTTCCTGTGATGGCGCTTAGCAAAATGCCGTTTCGATAATGCCCTGTCACAACGAATACGTTTTCATATTGTGGATGCGCTCCGATGTAAGGTATGCCATCTTTTGTTTGTGGGCGAATGCCTGCCCACGCTTTTTCAAATGTGGAATGAGCGATAGCCGGAACGATTTGCATCGCGCGCGCTAGCAAATGATGCACGCTACTTGCTTGCACCGTTTTCGTAAACGAATGGGCAATTGCGCTAGCGCCGATGACAAGGCGATTGTTCGCTTTCGGCACAATATAACAGCCGTTTTTCGCAAATACAGTTGCTTGTAAAAGCGATGTTTCTGTCGTCACCGAAACACACTCTCCTTTGACCGGATACATATGTAACGATAATCGCAACTTTTCTGCGAGCATCGGCGTCCATGCACCGCACGCGATGATGATACGTTCCGCATATAACGTTCCGCTCGTCGTTTTCACTCCTACAACACGTTCGCCATCGAAAATAAAATCGTATACTTCGGTATATGGTAAAAAACGCGCACCTTTCGCCATTGCTCCATGAGTAAAAGCGAGCGAGAGCTGTTTCGCGTCCACTTGTTGATCGATCGTGTACATCGCACCATATTCATTTCGGACGTTTCGTTCAATATCCACCACTTCTTTCGGAGTTAACCAGCGAACGTGCTGCGGTTGTATGCGCCTCCAAAATTCATAATGTTCCGTTAATTCTCCGTACTCTTCCGCTGTTGTCGCCAGCTTTAACATTCCCGATTCATTCCATCCGACTTCAATATTTGTTAACTCCCGCAATTCGGCAATAACGGCTGGAAATGCTGCTTGGCTCGCCAAAGCAAGCGGAATGAGCGGATGGTCTGCCGAAAACTCGGAGTGCGCACCGAGCATCCCGGCTGCTGCCGACGATGCTTCTTGCGCTAATTCTCCTCGTTCAATGACGACGACTGATGCTCCCCTTTTCGCTACCTCAAAAGCGATGCTACTGCCGATAATGCCTCCCCCAACAATTAAAACGTCCATGTATTCTCCCCCATTTGTTTCCAATATAATTGAACCATATGTAGCGGATCATTCGCCTCAAACACCGTCGACATAACCGCAATTCCTGTTGTCCCCGTCATGAACACATCACGAACATGGAAAGGTTTAATGCCTCCAATGGCAATAACAGGAATGCGTACGTGACTTGTCAACTGACGTAACGATGAAAGCCCGCGTGGCTTTCTTCCTTCTTTACAATTCGTTTCGTATATATGTCCGAAAATGACGTAGTCCGCTCCTTCTTTTTCCACTCGTTTCGCTTCTTCAAACGTATGCACGGAGCAACCGACGCGCAAAAAAGGAAACGTTTCTTTTATTCGTTTGGGCGGCAAACTATGATGGGCGAGCTGGACGCCGCCAACACCATAAACGACAGCGACGTCCACCCGGTCATTGACAATTATTTTTTTCGCTGGGACATTTGCTTCAAGCAGCTTTTCCACAATCATGCCTATCTCTTTTGCCGAACGATGTTTTTCACGAATATGAATAAAGTGGGCATATGAATGTATGAGCGATGAAATATGAACAAACGTTTCAATTGACTGTTTTCCTGTTGAGATGAGATGAAGCTCTTTCATCTTAACGCACATCCTTTATCGGAACATACGGAAACGCATCGGCAACGTAATACCCCATCGCAACAATCATGCATATGACAGCAAATAAGTACACATCATATTTTCCGAGCGTCATTTCATAATAAAACGTTCTCGCTCGTTCATTAGTAAATCCTTTCGCTTCCATCGCCACCGCAATGCGCTGTGCGCGGCGAATGCTTTGTGATAAAAGCGGAATCGCGTATCGTTTGATGAGTTCAAGCTTCCCGCGAAACCCTTTCGCTTTAGCCGCTCGGCGCACTTTTAACGCTTGATGCACCGTTTGAAATTCTTCCAGCATGATGGGCAGCAAACGAATGGCTGCTAAAAAACTATACGCATATTTCGGTTTCAATTTCGCTTGTTGCATAAGTGAATAAAACAAAAACACCGGCTTTGTCGTAAGCGCAAACATTAATCCAAAAATCGCAAACAAAAGAGTACGAAATCCGAGATGAACGCCGCGATAAAAACTTTCTTCCGTCACATGAATAAGACCGAAGCGAAACCACGTCGTCTCTCCCTTGCCAAACAAAATCATCGACGACGACGTAGAAATGAAAATAAAGAAAAACGGAACGAAAAACAAAAGCATATGCTTCATTCGATAACCGCTAAACAACATAAATAATGCGGTAAAGCCGATCGTCCAATTGATGAGCACGTTCGGGTTATGGACAAAAACAATAACGATAAACATCGGCAAAAATAACAACAATTTGACGGTTGGATTCGTTTGATGCAACCATGTCTCTTTATGTTCAATGCTCCACCTCATCATATCCCACCTCGCACAAGCGTCCGCGGTACGATCGTTTCATCAGCGACAAGCTTTCCGTTTTCAATGATCCATCGTCTCGTCGCAAATTGAGACACGATGCGCTCATCGTGCGTCACCATGACAATGGCCTTTCCTTGTTGTCGATACGCTTCAAGCCATTCGAGCAACGCAAACGTATTTTTTGCATCTTGCCCGAACGTCGGCTCATCAAGAAGCAATATGCGATGGCGCTCCGTTACTGAAGCGGCGACACTTAACCGCCGCTTTTGCCCCATCGACAATTGGTACGGATGCAAATGCCGTTGCGCGCTTAAATGAAACCGCCTAAGCAACCTCTCTACTTCCTCTTCTATTTCATATTCCGAGCGTTGTTCAAGACGTAAACAATAAGCTAGCTCCTCATCCACCCGATTTGTAACAAATTGAAACTCCGGGTTTTGGAATACAAAAGCGATGTTGTCGTATAACACCTCATCATTTTTTACTAACTCTCCTTGCCAATACATATCGCCTTCTGTTCGAATTAACTTCATGAAGCTTTGTAGCAACGTGCTTTTTCCTGCACCATTTTCCCCTGTCATCGCAATCCATTCACCTGCACGAATAACAACATCAGCGACTGCGATTTTTTCTTCTTTTTGTCGAAAACCGCGGAGCGATTGCACATGTAAAAGTACTTCTGACGGATGATACGGCTGCTGCGCTGTTTTTGGCTTTTCGTATGTTTCCCACACTTCTGGATACCAAATGCCTTGTTCAGCAATAAACGAACGATACATCGAAAATATATGATCCGTTGGGCCATCAGCAATAATTTCACCACATTCGTTAAACAAAATGATGCGCTCAACAAAATCAAGAATGTGGTCAATTTTATGTTCAACAATGACAACTGTTCGGTCACTGGCCACTTCTTTTAACGTCTCCCATACCGCTTTTGTTCCTTCTTCATCAAGAAGCGCGGTCGGCTCATCTAAACATAACACATCCGGGTCAAGCGCCAAGACAGAGGCGAGCGCCAACCGCTGTTTCATTCCTCCCGATAACGTTTGAATCGGCACGTGAACATGCGGGAGGCGAAGGCGCACACGTTGCAGAACGCGGTCGATTTTTTCTTTCATCTCCGCACGTGGCACACCGAGATTTTCGAGAACAAACGCAATTTCTTCATCGACGTACGGCATGCAAAACTGCGCATCTGGATCTTGAAACACATAGCCGACTTGCTTTGGAATATGGAGTGCTTTTGCTTTCATCGGCACATCGACAGAGCGTGGAATAATACCTGCCATCACTTGTAATAACGTCGATTTTCCACACCCTGATGGACCTAAAAGCAACACTTTTTCTCCTTTTTTAATCGAAAGCGACACATCGGTAAATAACCGTTTTTCCGCTCCCGGAAACTTTAGACGCAATTGTTCAATGTGTATCAATGATGTCACCTTCTATTTATCAAGCGAGTCGTAATCTTCTTTTGTCGTCGGGCGCAACAGTTGCGTCACACCTGTCGCTTCGAGCGCTTTGACAAGCGAATAGGCAAATACCCCAGCAATGATAATCGCTCCAACGAAACGCGCACCGATAAATAACGTTAAATTCCACCACGCTAATTGATCGATATATCCTTTGTAAAAATCAAGCACTAATGAAGCGATGGTTGAACCGACGGCAGCAAGCGACACAACCGCCACGTCGAAACGTTTATAACGGAAAGCAGCGAAAACAAGCTCAGCAAGCAATCCTTGCACAAAACCGTAAAATAACACTTCTAGTCCCCACTCAGATCCAGCTAAAAACTCCCCTGAGGCAGCAGCGACTTCCGCAAGCAACGCCACTCCTGGCTTACGAATCAACAAATATGCCACTGTCGCAGCAATAAACCACATGCCATAAATGAGCTGATCGAGATGAAGCCCAAGCGGTTTAACCGCATAGTAAAGCGGTCCCCACACTTTATACACAATCCCAAACACAATCGCTACAACAACGGTCGTTAATACGTCTGTTAATTTAAGCCCTTTCGTTTGCATAAACATCCTCCTCTTCCATTGGCCAACGCTCTAATTTGTACGCCATGTCCCAAAATAAATATTCATATTGACTGCTGATCCAAAAGTGTTGCTTCATTCGCTCTAACTCTTTTTCACTTACTGTTTTCGCTATGTCGTTTAAGCGCGCAATTTGTTGTTCAACAAGCTGTCTAAACCAATCGGAGCCGTACGTTTCAATCCATTTTGCATAAATCGGATGATTCGGCTTACAATGCTTTAACCTCTCGCCAATTTCGTAATATAACCAATAACACGGCAAAATGGCCGCTAACACATCACCAAAGTGTCCCGCAAACGCTGCCCGATACATGTGTGACGTGTATGCATACGCGGTCGGTGCAGGAACAAATGACGCCTTTTCTTCTTCTGTAATGCCGAGCTCTTTCATAAACGTTTCATGTAAACGAAGCTCAGCTTCATACGTATTTTGCGCATGATTCGCCATGCTTGCGGTCGTTTGTAAATCGTCAGCCATCGCACCGCCAAGCGCTTGCACTTTCGCAAAATGTGTCAAATAATATGAATCTTGCAATACATAATACCGAAAACAACGTAAATCTAGCGTCCCTTCTCCTAGCTCTTTCACAAACGGATGTTGAAAACTCGCTTCCCAAATCGGATCGACATCTTTGCGCAACTGGTCTGAAAACAACATTTCCTCTCCCCCCTTATGAAAAATAAAAAACCACTTTCTTTGCGCAAAGAAAGTGGTTTGTAAACGATGGAAATTAACATATACATACACTTCGCACCGTCTCCACTTCCCTACGCTGGTATGATCCAGATCAGGTTCTAAGGGTCTCAAAGGCACACTTTGATCTCAGCCTATCTAAAGGCCCCCCTAGTGGAATGCATTTGCGTTATTGACTTTGTCACTAATATTAGCATATTTCATTGTTTTGTCAAATATTTTTCTCCATCATTTGCGCACATCGTGTTCTTCCTGTATGCTAAAGTAGCGAATATATAGTTCAGGAGTGGAATGTATGGCGAATGTATTTTTAAAACGAAAAAGAAAAAAGCGGCTCGAGCTTGGACATCCGTGGGTGTTTCAAAGCGAAATTGACTATATTGAGGGAGACGTTGAACCAGGTGATTTCGTCAATGTATATAACCATCAACGTCATTTTTTAGCGAAAGGGTACATTAACCCGAAATCACAAATGATCGTGCGCGTGTTAACGCAAAATCCAAATGATGAATTAAATGCGCAATTTTTTATGAATCGCATCCGGCAAGCGTGGGCATATCGCGAGCGCATGATTCCGGGCGTTCGTTCGTGTCGCGCCATTTATGGAGAAGCAGATTTTTTACCTGGGCTCATCGTCGATAAATACGAAGATGTGCTCGTTGTGCAAATTTTATCGCTCGGCATGGAAAAAAGAAAAGAATGGATTTTACAAGCGCTTCTTGACATCTTTCAACCGAAAGCGATTTATTTGCGCAACGACGTCCACGTGCGCGAATTAGAGGGGCTGAAACAAGAAAAAGGATTTTGGTACGGCACGTGCGATACGAACGTACAAATTGAAGAAAATGGCGTGAAATATATTGTCGACATTGAAAATGGGCAAAAAACAGGTTTTTTCTTCGATCAGCGCCAAAATCGTGCCGCGATCAAGCCGCTCATTACAAGCGAATCGACCGTGCTCGATTGTTTTACGCATACAGGCTCATTTATGTTAAACGCCTGCTTATACGGGGCAAAACATGTAACCGCAGTCGACATTTCTGAACATGCGATTGAAACGGCAAAAAGAAACGCTGAGCTAAACGGATTTACAAACGTCGATTTCGTCGTTGCGAACGCGTTTGATTATTTAAGAGAGTGTGTACAGAAGAAGAAAAAGTGGGACGTTGTCATCATTGACCCACCGGCGTTTGCGAAATCTGCTCATGCAGTGCCAAAAGCGCTCGCAGGTTATAAAGATATTAATTTAAACGGCTTAAAACTCGTAAAAGACGGCGGCTTTTTCGTAACTGCAAGCTGCTCGTATCACGTGCATCCCGATATGTTCCAAGCGATGGTTGCAGAAGCAGCGTTTGATGCAAAGAAAATTTTACGTCAAATTCATTGGAGCGGCGCAGGATATGATCATCCGAAACTGCTTGCCGCCGATGAAGGGGATTATTTGAAGTTTGCGATTTACGAAGTACATTCACGCAAATAAAACAGGTTGGCGCATGCCAACCTGTTTAAAAATGGACAAAATTGTTGTGCACACATCGCACAAAAACGGGGTATACTATAATTGAAAACGCTTACTTTTTTGAGGTGATCGATATGGCATTAAAAACGATTTGTCCCAAGTGCTTTGGGAAAAAGAAAATGAAAATTTGTTTGTCGCTTTATAAAACATGTTCGTTTTGCAACGGAACAGGGAAAATTCAACAAACACCTACGAAACGAATTAGTTAAAAAGCGCTTCGCACCAACGGTTGTTGCGAAGTGCTTTTTCGTTTATGCAGCTATTTTTCTTCGTTTCCCCTTCGCTTGCGCACGCAAAATTTTCACAGATAAATAAATCCCTGTTCCCGTTAAAATGATAATCGCAATCGCAGCCACATCGATCATGAGACGGTTCCAAATCCCAAGTTTCCCAACATGAATGGCACGTACAAACGATGCGAATGTATTCACTTCTTTTTTTACAACTGTACCATCTGGTGCAATCGTCACTAACGTTCCATCTTTATCGTTTAACCGTACCATATACATACCGTGATTCATCACAACGCCAACTTCGTCCATTGAAAACGCTCCAGTGTGAGTAAAATATTTGTGGGTGACATTCAGGAATGATTCCCCGACGAGGGTTGCGAACTTTTGTTCGCGACGCTCGTCGGGGCCACCAAGCGAAGCGCGGTAGAAAAAAGCAAATGTCATGCAAAAAGGACTCTCTCCCTGCTATGATGGTGATGACCAACATCAATAAAACAGGAGGGAGAGAGTCCATGAAACATTTTACCACAGACTGGCCTTTATTAAAAGAGCTGGAGGAACAATTAGTCAGAACTCTTCAAAAGGTGTTCGCTGTCTTGTTGGCGGCCCTTTTGGAGGAGATTGATCAACAACTGGCGGAAGCGCGGGACAAGCGCCGGTATCAGCTGAAAGACAAACGGCCGACCACGATCCAAACGCTGTTTGGAGAAGTGACGTTTCGACGGAACTACTACTATGATCGGCAGGCGGGGGCGTATACCTTCTTGCTGGATGCCGAACTGGGCTT
>NZ_JXTH01000058.1 GCF_000836725.1 Anoxybacillus thermarum
CAGCCCGAATCGACGGGATTTGGCGGAGAAATGGGCAGTTGGTGGAGGAAGAAGAGACCCGAACGGCAGCCTCGGCCTCGACGAAGTCCAAGCGGGTTGAACAGGCCAAACGGAAGGCAGGACGGTTGTGGGCAGATGTGGTGCGTCAGAATCTACCGTGTCTGCAGCGGTCATCCGGGACGCCGATCCATCAAGCGTTGTCGGCGCTTCGGGATTTTGGTTGGGTGTAAAAAATGGAATACAATATCATCACTTCAAGATGAGGGATGAGAGTCCAAAAGCGCTTACGATATCAATTCCTGAAAATGGTTCGCTAACTAGTGATTGACAACACCCGTAGTGAACCGAAAAAATGTTCTCCACAAAGTCTTGACTGACTCAATTTTTTATTTCAAATTGACCAATGTAGGAAACCGTTGCTACAATGAAGATGTTTATACACTAAAATCGGTGTGTAGTTGTATTGTTTCCGTTCGTGATGAACGATATAAGTAACAAAATTTGTGCACATGGAGGATCGGGTCGTGGAAAGTAAAATAGAAGTGTTAGCTACTGTAAAAGTTGAATACTCATCAGATTTATACAAAATTGTCGATTGTTTAAACCGGACGTTAAAAGAAAAAGACTTAATGTTCGGGCTCGCGCTTGATGAAGAAAATAAAGAAAAGGCCGTGTTTACGATTTATCGAACGTAAGAAGGGATGATGGTGAAAAAAATAATCATTGCTTTCGCGTGCGTTTTGTTCGCTGCGTTATCGCTCTACATTCATGCATATAGTGAGGCGGTATCGTTTAAAAACGAGAGCGAACAACGTGCGGTGAAACAAGCCGAGAAAAAAGGAATTGTTCAAGTGACTGACGTATATACGTATCGAGGAAATGATGTATACGTCATTGTGACAGGGAAAGATGATGAAGGTGAACAATGGATCGTATGGGTGACAGAAAAAGGGAAAGTGGCTGCGATGCATCGGGCTTCAGAAGGACTGACGAAACAACAAGCGTTATCTTCCGTTAAGCCGTATCGTCCAAAAACAGTCATTTCCGTAAAATTAGGAATGGAAAAAGGGATCCCGCTTTGGGAAATTACGTATATTGACGAACAAAACCGTTACTCGTTTTATTACGCTCGCTTTGAAGACGGGGCCTTTTTGAAAAGATATCATTTGACGAGGGGGAAGGATGTATGAAATTAGCGAAACGCGTCGCCGCATTAACGCCATCATCAACGCTTGCCATTACGGCAAAAGCAAAAGAATTAAAAGCAGCAGGGCATGATGTCATTGGGCTTGGTGCCGGGGAACCAGATTTTAATACGCCTCAACATATTATGGAAGCCGCTGTAAAAGCGATGTACGACGGACATACAAAATATACGCCATCCGGTGGATTAGCAACATTAAAACAAGAGATTATAAAAAAATTTCAACAAGATCAACAGCTCGATTATAAACCGTCGGAAATTATCGTATGTGTCGGAGCAAAACATGCGCTTTATACGCTATTTCAAGTTATTTTAGACGAAGGCGATGAAGTCATTATTCCGACGCCGTATTGGGTTAGTTATCCAGAGCAAGTAAAACTAGCAGGTGGCGTCCCTGTTTACGTGGAAGGGCTTGAAGAAAACGAGTTCAAAATTACACCGGAGCAGCTAAAACAGGCAATAACAAATCGGACAAAGGCGGTTATTATTAACTCGCCAAGCAATCCAACGGGCGTCATTTATACGAAAGAAGAGCTACAGGCGCTTGGTGAAGTATGCTTAGCCCACGACATTCTCATCGTTTCTGATGAAATTTATGAAAAGCTCGTTTACGGTGGACATGAACACGTTTCAATTGCGCAACTTTCACCGGAATTGAAAAAACAAACGATCATTATTAACGGCGTGTCCAAATCACATTCAATGACAGGATGGCGAATTGGCTATGCAGCAGGCGATGCCGACATCATTCGTGCGATGACAGACTTAGCAAGCCATAGCACATCGAATCCAACATCGATTGCCCAATATGCAGCGATTGCCGCGTATAGCGGGTCACAAGAGCCAGTCGAACATATGCGTCAAGCGTTTGAACAACGTTTGAACATTATTTATGATCGTCTCGTTCAAATTCCAGGGTTTTCTTGCGTGAAACCACAAGGAGCATTTTACTTGTTCCCGAATGCAAAAGAAGCGGCGACAATGACCGGATATGAAAATGTCGATGCGTTTGTCGAAGCGTTGCTTGAAGAAGCGAAAGTGGCGCTCGTGCCAGGTTCAGGTTTCGGTGCGCCAAATAACGTGCGTTTATCATATGCGACATCGCTTGATCTTCTGCATAAAGCACTCGATCGTATTGAAACGTTTATTAGTGAAAAGACGCGCGGCTAGTCGATGTGACTAGCCTTTTCTTCTGAACGTGAGATGATCTTGCGTTTTTTTGTCGAAATGTATAATATTGATGATGTACATACTAGTTGAACGTCTTTGGAGGGACTTTTTGTGAAAACGACGATTGCAGAAGTACATAAATATGTAGGTCAAGAAGTAACGATTGGGGCTTGGCTTGCGAACAAACGGTCAAGCGGAAAGATTGCCTTTTTACAATTGCGCGATGGCACAGGCTTTATTCAAGGAGTTGTGGAAAAAGCGCAAGTGAGCGAAGACGTCTTTCAAGCGGCAAAAAGCATGACGCAAGAAAGTTCGCTCTATGTGACAGGTGTTGTGCGTGAAGATGCACGTTCGCCGTTCGGATACGAGCTTTCTGTCACAAATATTGAACTCATTCATATGGCTGTTGATTATCCGATTACACCAAAAGAACATGGGATCGAGTTTTTAATGGATCACCGTCATTTATGGCTTCGTTCGAAACGTCAACACGCGATTATGAAAATTCGCAACGAAGTCATTCGTGCAACGTATGAATTTTTCAATGAAAATGGCTTTGTCAAAGTCGATCCACCCATTTTAACAGGAAGTGCGCCAGAAGGAACGACCGAATTGTTCCATACGAAATATTTTGATGAAGATGCATACCTTTCTCAAAGTGGCCAGCTGTATATGGAAGCAGCAGCGATGGCGCTCGGCAAAGTATTTTCGTTCGGTCCGACGTTTCGTGCCGAAAAATCAAAAACGCGTCGCCATTTAATCGAGTTTTGGATGATCGAGCCGGAAATGGCGTTTTATCAGTTTGAAGACAACTTACAAGTACAAGAACAATACGTATCCCATATTGTACAGTCGGTGTTGAAAAATTGTCAGCTAGAGCTAAACACGCTCGGTCGTGATACGTCTAAATTAGAAAATGTAAAGCCGCCATTTGCCCGCATTACGTATGATGAGGCAATTCAGCTTCTTCATGAAAAAGGGTTTGACGACATTCAATGGGGTGATGACTTCGGTGCTCCACATGAAACAGCGATTGCCGAAAGTTTTGATAAACCTGTATTTATTACACATTATCCAACGACATTAAAGCCGTTTTACATGCAGCCGGATCCGAAGCGTCCTGAAGTTGTTCTTTGCGCCGATTTAATTGCTCCAGAAGGATACGGCGAAATTATCGGCGGTTCGGAGCGCATTCACGACTACGACTTATTAAAGCAACGGTTAGAAGAACATCAACTGTCGCTTGATGCATACAAATGGTATTTAGAGCTTCGTCAATACGGTTCTGTGCCTCATTCTGGTTTCGGATTAGGTCTTGAGCGGACAATCGCGTGGATTTGCGGCGTCGAACACGTTCGTGAAACGATTCCATTCCCGCGTTTATTAAATCGTTTATATCCATAATGAACAAATCCCCCGTACTCACATGGGGGATTTGTTTTATGGTATAATAGGGCGTGAGGTGTTTGATATGAATAATGAAATGATTCGTTTTTTCCGTACAGGAAGCATTGCCATCCCACGATTGTTGTTAACGAACTATAAGAAGCTTGGATTAAATGAAACAGAATTTATGCTCCTTTTACACATTCATTCGTTTCTTGAGCAAGGCATTTCGTTTCCAACACCGGATGAAATCGCGGCTCGAATGACGATTTCTCCAGAAATGTGCATGCAACAATTAAGAAAGCTCGTTCAAAAAGGGTTTTTAGCCATTGAAGAACAGATGGATAACTATATTCGAAGTGAATGTTATTCGCTTGATCCGCTTTGGGAAAAGCTCATTCGCACCGTTTTTCAAGGACAAAAACAAGAAGAAGAACAAGAAGAACAATTGTACACCGTTTTCGAGCATGAGTTTGGTCGTCCGCTTTCACCGATGGAGTGTGAAACGTTAGCGATGTGGATGGATCAAGACGAGCATGATCCGACGATCATTAAAGCGGCCCTACGAGAAGCTGTATTATCTGGAAAACTAAATTTCCGTTATATTGATCGGATTTTATTTGAATGGAAAAAGAACGGCATTAAAACAATTGAACAAGCGCAACAACATGCAAAAAAGTTTCGCAAAAACCAAGGAAAGCAAGAACAATCATATAAACCAACCGTTCCGATTTATAATTGGCTTGAACAGTCGTAGAAAGGATGGTTACATGCTAACAAAACAACAAATTCGCTACTGTTTGGACGAGATCGCAAATATGTTTCCAAACGCGCATTGTGAGCTTATTCATCGCAACCCGTTTGAGCTGTTAATCGCCGTCGTTTTATCGGCGCAATGTACGGATGCGCTCGTCAATAAAGTGACGAAGCAATTATTTGAAAAATATAAAACACCAGAAGATTACGTGTCTGTTTCATTAGAGGAGTTGCAGCAAGATATTCGTTCGATCGGTCTATATCGGAATAAAGCGAAAAACATCCAGCAATTATGTCGGATATTAATTGAACAATATGGCGGAAACGTGCCGCAAAGCCGCGATGAATTAATGAAGCTTCCTGGCGTTGGGCGTAAAACAGCGAACGTTGTCGTATCTGTTGCCTTCGGTGTCCCTGCCATTGCTGTGGATACGCATGTTGAACGGGTAAGCAAACGGCTCGGCATTTGCCGCTGGAAAGATTCGGTGTTAGAAGTAGAAGAAACATTAATGCGTAAAATTCCGAAAGAAGAATGGTCGATGACCCATCATCGCCTTATTTTTTTTGGGCGCTATCATTGCAAAGCGCAATCTCCTAAATGCGACGCATGTCCACTTCTTCATCTTTGTCGTGAAGGAAAAAAACGGATGAAAGGAAAGATGTAAATGATCGTTCCAAAAACGTTTCAACATCCGCTCTTTTTTGCGACCGATACGATCGATATCGAGGTGCTTCAGCCGTTTCCGATGATGATGAAGCATGTGCCGTTTTATTATGATATGACAAATGAAGAAAAGCCATGGCAACAAAAAGAATGCGCGCTTCCTGCCGTATTTCAGCTTTGGGAAGAAGAAAAACGTGAGCTTGCCCCGTTGTTTGCAAAACGTCAAGCGAAACAAGCAAAAGACGGGATCATTCGGGGGATAAGCTATTTTTTATGCGCACTATATTGGCTGAACGAACGCCCAATAGGAAACATATGCTGCTGGGAAGAGGAAGTCCAATCGCTTTCGCTTCGCCCGTTAAATGTCATCGATCGTCTTTCTTTTATTTTCGCTCGTCCTGCTCTTCATCATTCGTTTGTTCAGTTAGATGAATTATTTATCGAGCTTGCCAAACTGTTTTATAAACAAATGGTTCAACAAAAAAGAGACTGAGTATGCGCTCAGTCTCCTTTTTATGATTGGCGATCGGTCGTTTCGTTATTATTTCCGTTATCTTGTTGGTCGTCTGTTTCGGATGAATTGTTATTCGGATTGTCTGGTTCGTCCGGATCCGTTGGCGTGCTTGGATTTGTTGGATTTTCCGGATTTGTTGGCGTCTCCGGGGTTTCTTCGTTTCCCGACTGTCCTGGCGATTCATTTTCATTCGGCTGTTGCGGTTCTTCTTTTGGAATTTGCACAAGCGCTGTCGCTGGCGCGCTTTGTGTACCGTCAGCTGTCACGACGTATACTTCAAACAAATATACGGAGCCTTCTTTCGCATCGACAGTTAGCTGTGAATCTTTTGTTTTTGCGATGACGGTTGGTGTGCGACCGTCTACTGTTTGCCGTACTTCAAATGATACATCTTTTTCTGGATCGATCGTATATGACCAGGCTAACGAAATCGTTTGTGTTGCTGGATCGTATTGCGCTTGTAAGTCTTTGACTGGTTCAATCACTTCTGGTTCATCTTCAGCCACTTCTGTCGGTTCTTCATAACCGCGAACGAAATATTCGTACGTAATTTCACTTTTCGGCGTATGTTCGCTTGCGAGTTTTGGCGGATTCGTTCCTTTTTTCACCGCTAGTTTCACAACGCTTTTCGGCTGTTTAAAATCGCTACTACTGCCGTCGTCAATATGCGAAATGACGCGTTTAAACAACTGTTTTGCATATTGTTGTTCAGGCTTCGATAAATACGCTTCGCTACTTTTTTTACTAAAACCGGTCCAAATGGCAGCCGTATAGTTTGGCGTATAACCGACAAACCAGCTGTCAGGCACAGCCCCTCTTTGTAGACCATACTTGCGGCGGTCTTTTTCATCGTAGTTCGTCGTTCCTGTTTTTCCGGCAACATAAAGCCCTGGTACGTTTGCTGCTGTTCCTGTTCCAGATTGAACGACCGTTTTTAACATATCGGTAATCATAAACGCCGTATAATCTTTCATCGCTACTTTCGGCTCTGGACGGAGATCCATTTCTGTTCCATCTGGGAATACAACTTTTTTCACCGCATGCGGTTCAATAAAAATACCACCGTTTCCGAATGCGCTATATGCCCCAGCCATTTGAAGGGGGGAGACACCTTTTCCGACGCCGCCAACGGCATACGCTTCATGCATTTCTTCAAAGCCCATGCCAAGCTTGTTCGCAAACTCCTTTGCTCGCTCTAATCCAACTTCTTGAAGCGCTTTTAACGCCGGAATGTTACGAGAACGAGCAAGGGCAGTCCGCATCGACATTTCCCCTTCATATTTGCCGTCCCAGTTTTTAATTGGCGTTCCATCAGAATATTGATACGGTTCATCTTTTAATTGATGATACGTTGACCATTTTAAATATTCAATCGCTGGGCCGTAATCGACGATCGGTTTAATGGTTGAACCTGGCTGTTTTCGTGTATCGGTTGCATAGTTAAATCCGAACGTAACACCTTCTTCTTTTTTCCGTCCGCCGCCAAGCGCCCGAATTTCGCCTGTTTTCGTATCTACGACCGCAATACCAGCTTGAAAATCAGCTTTATTTGTACGAATGACTTCGTCCGAGTTCAACAAATCTTCCACATATGATTGGGCGTTCGGATCTAATGTTGTATAAATTTGCAGTCCGGCAGTAAATACATCAAGACCTGTTTTTTCTGTCACTTCATCGATCACTTGATCAATAAAGGAATCGTATGGGATATCGCTTTGTTGTTTATTTTCTGTTAACAGCGATTGAACAGGTATTTTTTTCGCCGCTTCAGCTTCTTCTTTTGAAATAAAACCATGTTTCACCATTAGCGACAATACTGTATTTCGACGCTTTTCCGCTGCTTCTGGATGCGTAAACGGATTGTAGTTGTTCGGGCTTTGTGGAATGCCGGCGAGCAATGCCGCTTCCGGAAGCGTTAATTGCGATAAATCACTTTTGCCAAAGTACGTTTCCGCCGCTTTTGCGACACCGTATGCCCGATTTGAGTAATAAATTTTGTTTAAATACATTTCTAAAATTTCGTGTTTAGAGTATTTTTGTTCAAGCCGAATGGCAAGCCATAGCTCTTGCACTTTTCGTTTTAACGTTTTTTCAGGTGTTAAAAAAGAAAGTTTGACGACTTGTTGTGTAATCGTGCTTCCACCTTCAGCGCCAAATCCTTCGCGAATGTTTGCTAAAACGGCGCCGAAAAAGCGGACAATATCAAAACCGTGATGTTCGTAAAAGCGCGCATCTTCTGTCGCAAGCACCGCGTTCTCAAGCACTTTTGGAATATCGTTATACGATACGTAAATGCGCTTTTGTTGACCGAGCTCTGTTACTTTTTTCCCATTTACGTCGTACACGATCGAGGCTAAAGGATCGCGCAACAGCGTTTCATCGAGCGGCGGTGCATCTTTAATCATCCAAGCAAATGCAGCTACACCAGAAAACATGCCGATGGTCATGATGAGCAACATGATGAGCACAATTTTTTTCATTATCGAACGCCCTCGCTCTCGCGGACGTTGTTTTTTTTGTTCTACTTGTTTTCGTTCTGTCCGTGAACGATAATTCGCCATATCGTTCCTCCTATTCTAAAAATATAGTTTGTCCACAATTTGAATATAATCGATTCGTGGGTGATAGCCAAGCGGAATGAGATGGCCGTGCCGTTCTACTTCCGCCTTTGTGATTGATTTGCGTCCACCTTGTTGCTTTCGCTCCCAATATTCAAGGAGGTGATGCGCATCGAATAAATACGTTTCATCGAGTGTTGTAAAACGCAAAATCACGAAGCAAATCGCTCCGTGGGCTAGTACTTGTTTCATATGCTCAATTTGATGTTCATGAAAATTTTGAAGCGGGAACGACGTACGATTCCTCGTTTCTTTGGCTTCAAAATCAACATATTTCCCACGGTATACACCGTTATAGTCCGTCGTTGACGGTTGTTTAAAATACGCTTCTTTAATGACCGCCGCACTTCGTTTCGGGTAATCGACCCGAACGATTTGCACCGGCGTCGGTTTTTTATGAATGACGGCAATGCCTTGAGCTAAATAATAGGCGTTTGTTTCGTTTAAATCCGCCTCTAGCGTCATTCCGCGATTTCCATACGTATCAGAAGCACGAGTATGCCATGTGCGTTCATTTTCTTTTTTTTCATATGCTCGCCCATTCGGATATTTAAACATATCATCCCCCCTTGAATGTTCAACATTATACCATATGTTTTGTCTGTTCGTCATTTGCCCGAAAATTAGAAAAAGCGAGCAAACATACTCGCTTTTTCTAAAACATGACTTTGGATATTTTTCGATTTTATGTAGAAGGGCGGTCTGGACCTTCTAGTTTTTTGTCACCAAATCCTGTTGTTTCTTCTTGCTTCGGCTTTTGTTTTTTCTTTTGCTCTTTTTTTGCCATTTGAATTCCTCCTTTCGTCCTTTTATTTTGACCGATCATGTAAAAAACATACGAATGCAATTGTCGAATTTTGTACGTGTACGACTTTGTTTGCCGAATTTCTTCTAGTTTTGTCAATCAAGAAGGGACGAGGAGATGGATAGCGAATGTGTATGGCAAAGGGCGAAAGGG
The DNA here is from genome assembly GCF_000836725.1 of Anoxybacillus thermarum. Taxonomy (GTDB): domain Bacteria; phylum Bacillota; class Bacilli; order Bacillales; family Anoxybacillaceae; genus Anoxybacillus; species Anoxybacillus thermarum. Next base: position 9,271 of record NZ_JXTH01000058.1, read on the forward strand.
GAGTTGGAGGATGGAACATATTCAAATGCAATTACAACAATTGTTTGATGACATTGAGCAATTAGAAAAAAAATTAAAAGAGCGTACGACTGAGCAAATGGATACACATTACGATATGCAACAAGACAGCTTACAAGACATCGAACGCCAACTCGACAACATTGAACAACAAATCGAAAAAAAAGAGACGTATATGTTCGCTCCGGCGATATAAAAAGGTGGCACGTTGGCCACCTTTATTCTTTTACACGTTCAATTGTCACCGGGCGATGCGTTTCGCTTCCTACTGTGTCAATGGCATAGTCGACAACTTCACGTTGCTTCGGTGCGACATGTTCGCCATGTTTTGGCTTCTCGTTTTCACGCCCTTTTTTCTTATGGTGAAAATGAACACCACGCCCCATTTTCATCCGCCTCCTTTTCCATGCTAGCGTCCCACTTAGCATGGCACAAGAGGGGACAAATCATTCAGCGCTTCCGGAATATTGTTTAATACGCTCATCGTCAGGTTTGTAAGCCCCAAGCGCTTCTAAATCGCGCACAAGATGGCGGTATACGCCAAGCGGCAATTCATTGCGCAAATAAAGTTGACGCGCAAAGTCAAGTAGCTCGTTTGCATCGATCGGCTCATATTGTTTTGTCGCAATAAATTTGTTTTTTAATTCAATAATTGTCATAATTATTCCCTCCCCCTTTTGCACTTATCATAACATAAAAAAAGACGACGTGTTAAATTCAAAAAATTGAGAATTCCGACATAGATTGACACAATTAGTCATGAACCATTTTGCGAAAAACGAATACGATGTAGTGAAAGGGGAGAGAAAAGATGTACCAGCCATGGTCTACGATGCAAATGCCACATATGGTACCTGTTCATTATCATCCATATTATTCTCAACCGGCTTCGTTTCCTGTTCCATCAGTCGTTCCGCCCATGTCTCCATTTGTTACACCGCCTGCCTCTCCGTTCGTTCCACCCATGTCTCCATTCGCTCCTGCAAAGCCGCCAAGCTTGCTTGAGCAGTTTAAAACGAAAGAAGGAACGTACGATATTACAAAAATGATGAATACGATGGGGCAGGCGGTGCAAGTCATGAATCAAATGAGCGGACTCGTAAAAGGATTAACGCAAACGTTTAAAATGTAACGTTTGCGTTTTTTATCGTTTATTCAATTGGAATAAATGTTTTCTTTTGTGGAAGGCGAATGATAAGTTTTCCGTCTTGAAGTGACGCTTGAATGTCTGATTCACGAACAGGATAAGGGAGAAAAATAGATTTTGTCGCGCGTTCATACGTTCGCTGACGATGAATCATCTTCTTTTCATCATCAATCGTTTCCGTCTGTTCATCGTAAACGACCGACAACAATAGACGTGTGTCGTCTATAAACTGTAAATGAACGTTCTCACGTTTCACATTTGGAAGATGGGCGATGATGATATATTGTTCTTTTGTTTCGCGTACATCGATTGGGATGTAGATTGGCGAGAACGTGCGATGAACATATTCATCAAGCGTATACAACAATTTTTTTAATGAACGATCATCAAAAAACGAGTCGAGCATATGGGACAAATCTTTTTTCATACATATTCACTCCTTATGACATACGTTTGTTCGTAATATATGCAGGAAAAAATAAATTGTTCGCGAAACTTTTTATGTTATGAATCGTAAATATGTGAAAGAGATGAGAAAGGAAGAGAGCGTATGCAAAGAAAACGAGAGAAAAACGAGCGGTCAAACGTCAAACATATCGTAAACAAATATAAAGAAAAAGGAATCAACATTAGCTTATGTAAGCCGCGTTCAGCGATCAAATGGCTTTTCGTGCAAAATAGTTGCCTTTTTCCACATATATGATACAATGAAACTAAAGTTCATATATGTCAAGAGACGAAGAGAGACCATACATGCATAATAAGTAAAGCTTATTGTGCTTGTTTTGGTCTCTTTTTATTTTTATAGGGGGAATGATGATGTTTTCAGCGAAACAACGAATGGAAATAATCGAGGAAATGAGTAAAACGACGTATGATGTGCTTGTGATTGGCGGAGGCATTACCGGTTGTGGCATCGCGCTCGACGCAACGACGCGCGGAATGAAAACAGCGCTCATTGAGATGCAAGATTTTGCGGCCGGCACGTCAAGCCGTTCGACGAAACTCGTTCATGGGGGATTACGTTATTTAAAACAGCTCGAAGTAAAAATGGTCGCAGAAGTCGGGAAAGAGCGGGCTATTGTGTATGAAAACGGACCGCATGTCACGACACCAGAATGGATGTTATTGCCGATTCATCGTGGTGGCACGTTCGGAAAATGGAGTACGTCTATCGGGTTATGGGTGTATGATCATTTAGCGCGCGTCAAAAAAAAGGAACGGCGAACGATGTTATCACCATATGAAACGTTGCAAAAAGAGCCGTTAATTAAACAAGACGGATTGCTTGGCGGCGGTTATTACGTTGAATACCGGACAGATGATGCACGATTGACGATTGAAGTGATAAAAAAAGCGGTGGAATGCGGAGCTCACGCAGTCAATTATGTAAAAGCAGAATCGTTTTTGTACGATGAAAATGGGCGAATCAATGGGGTGACATGTCGCGAGCAAACGACAGCGAAAACGTTTACGATATATGCGAAAAAAATTGTCAATGCGGCAGGGCCATGGGTCGATATATTACGTGAAAAAGACGGCTCACACGTCGGAAAAAAATTACGCTTAACAAAAGGGGTGCACATTGTCGTTGATCAAGCACATTTCCCGCTTAAGCAAGCGGTATATTTTGATACGCCTGACGGTCGCATGGTGTTTGCTATTCCGCGCGAAGGGAAGACGTACGTCGGCACGACAGATACGTTTTATGACGGAGATCGCGTCCATCCGAAAATGACAAGCGATGACCGCGACTATTTACTGCGTGCCATTCGATACATGTTCCCGTCCGTTCATTTGAAGGAACAACATATTGAATCAAGTTGGGCTGGATTGCGTCCACTCATTTATGAGGAAGGAAAAGATCCATCTGAAATTTCCCGGAAAGATGAAGTTTGGCAATCTCCATCTGGTCTGATTACGATTGCAGGGGGAAAGTTAACAGGCTATCGCAAAATGGCTGAAACTGTTGTTGACTTGATCGCTAAACAGCTAGGTGGGACGTATCCACCGTGTCAAACGAAACATTTGCCGATTTCTGGTGGGGACGTTGGTGGTGCGAGCCGATGGCATACGTTTATGTGTGAAAAAATAGCTGAAGGAATGGGTTGCGGCTTGACGGAACAACAAGCAAAACGGCTCGTGCAGCGATACGGCACGAATGTCGATCGTTTATTCGCTTTTGCTAGCACATACAATCGAAAGGAAATAGCTCTTCCTATTGATTGGTATGTGATGTGCCTATATGCGCTTGAATGCGAAATGACGGTAACACCGCTCGACTTTTTCATTCGGCGTACCGGCGCGCTCTTTTTTGACATTCATGCGGTTCGTCAGTTAAAAGAAGCAGTCGTTACGTTGATGCAATCGTATTTTCATTGGACAGAAGAGGAGCGAAATAAATACGAACAGCAAGTAAACGTTGCGCTTCATGATGCCGTTATTCCGAGCAATGAAGCACAACGTTAGAGCGCTAGGCGGGATCTTCCGCCTTTTCTATTTCTTTCAATTTTTCTATAATGCGCCGTTTACGATAAAACATGGAACCAACTTCAGCAATATCAGCAATCATTGTTTGGTTTGTCCACGCTCCGAATAACATCCCGACAATGGGAATAGCTTGAAATAGTTTTTTCCAGCCGTATTGATCGCGAAATGCCCAAATGATTTCCCGCCAACCTTGCAGTTGAGACATCATTTGTCGCTCATTTTTCATCGACCATTCGTTTAAAATGGCTTGTTTTCCAACGACATCAGCAAGCGCAAATTGTAAACATTTGACGATAAATAATCGTTCTTCTTTCTCGTGTGGATCAAATCCATAGATCATTGCAATTTCTTGCAACGTTTTTAAAGCGGTTCCGAGAACGACAACCACATCAAGAAACAACGTAAACGCACCGCCAAATCCTGTCGTAGCCCCTTGATATGTCGCAAACGTTTTGCGTTTAGCAACAAGTGTTTCGCACGCTTCATTCATCTTTTGTAAAGGAATCGAGCGAACATCGTCTAACGTGATCTCCCCATAAAAAGAGGATAAAACAGTTTCTTTATTTACGAGATATTGTCCACCTGTTTGAATATATTGTCCGAGCTCATCAAGCAATTGCGCCATTTTTTTATGTATCCATGCGGGCGTGAGTCGATCAAGTAAAATAAACGGTAAACGGCTCATTTTTTCCCAAAACCATATACGCTTTTGTTCTTTTTCCCATTCCTCAATGTGATGGAGCTGTTCTATTAAAAACGATTGATGATCCATTTCGTTCACCTCACCGATACATACGAATGAAAACACGAGAAGTTTCAAAAAACACCGGCAATTGTGCCGGTGTTAGTGAAATTGTACGTCAATTCGTTTTTTTCCATCTGATTGTGTTTTCGGAATGCGAATTTCAAGTACACCGTTTTTATATGATGCTTGTACGTTTTCATGTGCAGCATGGGAAGGAAGTGGAATCGTGCGATAAAATCGTCCGTAAAACCGCTCTTGTCGATGCATATGTTCATCTTTTACATCATGTTGTCGCCGCACTTGACCGCTAATCGATAATGTTTGATCGTCGATATGAATGTCGACATCTTCTTTTCGTTCTAGTCCCGGGATGTCGCACGTGACAATCATTTCTTTATCATTTTCATGCACATCAACGCGCGGCATACGAAACATATCATCCATATGCGATAAAAAGGAAGGGAAGTTAGAAAACATACGTTCTACATCTCTGCGCATCACATCTAACGAACGAAATGGATCCATCGTCAAGCCTCCTCGCATCATATTCGATACGTATTTTGCGCAAATTGAACAATGTTATGCAAAAAAACTTGCCTCAGCGAGAAGGCAAGTTTTCCATCTGTTGCACGTATAAACGAACGAGCTCGTATTGATGTTTGGCATCAAGCGATGATGTGGCAATTCGCTTCACGGCTAATGAAAATTTTTCATAAGGCGATTTTCTTAAGCGCGGATGTGTCATTTCATCTAATAAATCGCGCTGAATAGCATCGAGCAGCACATCTTCCGCCTCGTTTTCCCCGACAGGCAACGCACGGTTTGACCATAATGATCGATATGCGTCTAATAGCTCCAAACTAACCCCTCCCTCAATCAATCCGTTCAATCGTTTCTGCCATTTGTAAAAAAGGATCTAGTTCATTTTCTTGTTGTACAAAAATCGTCAGCCGCATCGGCGTTCCATTTTTTACGACAAACACGTATACTTCGCCATCTTCAATGGCGCTTTTATATACGTCTGCACCGTTTAAACGTGTTCCTTTTGTCCACGCCATTTTTTCAACTGTTCCATCTTTGTTGCTTGCTTTCACATATTGTTCGGCTTGTTCGGCAATGAGCGACCAGTCTGCCCCTTCATCAATGAGTTCAACAGTCATCGACGCTTTTTCTTCATCAAGAAAAATCATATCTTTCCCTGGCTCGACTGCTTCCGCCATATAGCCGTTTAAAATATTTGCTTGAAACGGCTGATTGCTACTTTTATATGTGAAAAATGATTGTTGCGGTTGTTCGCTCGTTTCCGTCCGTTCAATCGTTTTGGCCATCGTCATAAACGTATTCAGCCAGTTATCTTCTTTTTTTGTAAAAACGGTTAAAAACATTGGTTCATCTTCCGTCACACCAACGATATAAACGACATCGTTGTCGACAGAGGCTTCGTATACGATCGCATCTTCAAAAGGGAGTTGGCCTTCAAACGGTGTTGCTTTTTCAGAGACGGCCATTGCTCGTTCTTTAGCGTACATTTCCATTTGATCTTTCGCTTCTTTCGGCAACAGCTCAATGCGCATCCATTGGTCTTGTTCACTTTCATGCATCACGACATCTTTTCCCGGTTCCTCAGCTTCTAAGGTGAATTTTGGTAATAATGAAATCGTAAACGGTTGATTTGTGCTTTCAACGAGTGTAAAATCAAGCGGTTTTTGCTCTTTTGCTTGTTGTTTATGTTCGACAGGCTGTTTCGCTGGCGCTGTCGTTTGTTCGTTACATGCGGAAAGCAATGTAGCGACAGCAACCCCACAAATGAATAGCTTCGATCGTTGTTTCATTTGTTTCGCTCCTTTAATTGTTTTTACTTTTATTGTCGTATAGTTTTACGTTTCATGCAAGTATTCCTTTCTATATGAGTCAGTCAAGACTTTGTGGAGAACATTTTTTCGGTTCACTACGGGTGTTGTCAATCACTAGTTAGCGAACCATTTTCAGGAATTGATATCGTAAGCGCTTTTGGACTCTCATCCCTCATCTTGAAGTGATGATATTGTATTCCATTTTTTTACACCCAACCAAAATCCCGAAGCGCCGACAACGCTTGATGGATCGGCGTCCCGGATGACCGCTGCAGACACGGTAGATTCTGACGCACCACATCTGCCCACAACCGTCCTGCCTTCCGTTTGGCCTGTTCAACCCGCTTGGA
>NZ_JXTH01000059.1 GCF_000836725.1 Anoxybacillus thermarum
CTCCAAAAGGGCCGCCAACAAGACAGCGAACACCTTTTGAAGAGTTCTGACTAATTGTTCCTCCAGCTCTTTTAATAAAGGCCATTCTGTGGTAAAATGTTTCATGGACTCTCTCCCTCCTGTTTTATTGATGTTGGTCATCACCATCATAGCAGGGAGAGAGTCCTTTTTGCATGACATTTGCTTTTTTCTACCGCGCTTCGCTTGGTGGCCCCGACGAGCGTCGCGAACAAAAGTTCGCAACCCTCGTCGGGGAATCATTCCTGAATGTCACCCACAAATATTTTACTCACACAAACATCCAATATGTTTTTATCGTCTCTTTCTGATCGAGATGATAAAATGAGGATGAAGGGAGATGGCATGAATGGAGATGCAATTAACGCAAAAGCAAGAGCTGAAAATTGCGCTGACGAAAGAGCTTGTGCAGGCGATCGAACTTTTACAATATTCAACGTTAGAGCTTCAATCGCTTTTACATGAACAGGCGCTTGAAAATCCATTTATTGAGCTAAAGGAACGAAAGCGAAATGAGCGTACAGACAGCATGCGCTACATTGAAAATGTAAGCGTTTTTAATCATTCGCTCGCTTCCCATTTGCAGGCCCAACTCGTCGGCATGCGGTTATGTAACGAGCAAAAAAAAGCGCTTGATTATTTAATTGCGTCGCTCGATGAATCGGGTTATTTGCATACGACGGTTGCGGAGACTGCTTGCCATCTTCAATTGGAAGAAACGGTTGTGTCAAAAGCTCTCCATATATTACGTTCACTCGATCCAGCAGGGGTAGGGGCGGAAAATTTGTCACATTGTTTATATTTACAACTCATTCGTCTTCCAGAAAGAGATGAGTTAGCGGAGACAATTGTCACGGAGTATTTTGAGCCGTTTGTCACTAAAAAGTGGAAAAAAATAAAAGCGAAACTAGGTGTGGAATTAAGCGATTTACAACGAGTGTGGGAACTCATTCGCACGCTTCATCCACGTCCGGGAAGTTTATATAATGATGAGCAAATGACGTACATTTTACCGGATGTCATCGTGTCATACGATAACGGCACATGGACCGTGACGATGAATGAGGAAATCGTTCCAACGGTTGTATGGAATGAATCGTATGAACGAAAAATACAGGCGGACGATCCGTATGTTCGAAAATATATCGAAGAAAAAAGGCAGCAGTTTCAATGGATTCAGCGGTGTTTAACACAACGGGCGGCGACGATAGAGAAAATTACGCTCGAGTTAATCGATAAACAACGCGATTATTTTGAAAAAGGTTCGCACCATATGAAACCGCTCACGATGCGTGATGTTGCTGCTTCATTACACATGCATGAATCGACAGTTAGTCGTGCAGTAAAAAATAAATATATGCAAACGCCTCATGGGTTAATTGAAATGCGCCGCTTTTTTACTAGTGGTGTGGATGATGCGTCGCAAGAAAAAGTAAAAAGTTTAATTGCTGAACTCATTAAACAAGAAAATAGCCAAAAACCTCTTTCTGACCAAAATATTGCTGATTTACTTGAACAACGTTACAATATTTGTGTTGCAAGGCGGACGGTTGCAAAATATCGCGAACAGCTTCACATTCCGCCAGCTTCGAAACGAAAGCAATATGCATAGAGGGGACAAAACATGAAAGTGATCGTATATTCGAAAGAAAATTGCTGTCTTTGTGATGAGGCGAAAGCGATTCTTCGTGAGTTGCAAGTGGAATGGGAAGAAGTCGATATTTACAAAGATGAGCAATTGCTTGAACAGTATCATCTTATCATTCCAGTCATTGAAGTCGATGGAGAAATGGTGGCATATGGCCGTATTCACAAAGATGTCATAAGAAAGCGGTTGCAACAAAAACGAAGCAGTTGAATAACGTTTCACTTCCTGTTACAATAAAGATGTGGCAGGGGTGAATTTTTTTACACAAAGTGGGACACAATACGTCATAGCGGGACTTAAAACGTCCAAATAGAGAAAAAAAGTGAGTAAAAAGGAAGAAAAGAGCATGCGACAATGGATTGATGTTCAACGAAAATTGTTGCCTGATCTTCTCGCGATTATGCAAAAACGGTATGAAATTTTGCAACATATTCGGTTAATGCAACCGATCGGACGGCGAACGTTGTCGCTCAACTTAGGCATTAGCGAGCGCGTCTTGCGGTCGGAAGTACAGTTTTTAAAAGAGCAACATTTACTCGATATTACAGCTGCAGGCATGAGCGTTACAGCTGAAGGAAATGATGTGCTCATGCAAATGGAAGATATGATGCGAGAAGTATTAGGGCTGAAAGAATTAGAAAGAAAATTAAAAAAGAAACTTCCTGTCGAAGACGTCATTGTCGTTGCTGGTGATAGCGACCAGTCTCCTTGGGTAAAAAGAGAGATGGGAAGAGCTTGTGTCTCACGAATAAAACATGCGCTAACAGGGAATGACATTGTTGCGGTGACGGGTGGAACAACCCTTGCTGCTGTTGCCGAAATGATGACACCTGACGCTAAATACCGCGATGTGCTGTTCGTTCCAGCGCGCGGTGGACTTGGAGAAGATGTAACAAACCAAGCAAACACGATTTGTGCGCGCATGGCTGAAAAAGCAATGGGACATTATCGTTTGTTACATGTTCCTGACCAGCTAAGTGCTGAAACGTATCAATCGATTATTGAAGAACCTGCGATTCGAGAAGTGCTTGAATTAATTAAATCATCAACGATCGTCATTCACGGAATTGGCGATGCGAAAACGATGGCAGAACGAAGAAAAACGCCGCCAGAAGAAATGCAAAAAATTGAACAAAACGAAGCGGTGGCGGAAGCGTTTGGGTATTACTTTAATCAGGACGGGGACGTCGTGCATAAAGTAAATACAGTTGGCATTCAGCTCGAAGATGTACGCCACGTTCCTTGCGTGATCGCGGTTGCAGGGGGAGCTTCAAAAGCAAAAGCAATTCAAGCGTATATAAAGCAGGCAAATCAGTGCATCTTAATTACAGATGAAGGTGCAGCAAAACGGTTAGTACGGGATGATTCATCCCTCTAAAATATATCCTTACAATTCCAAAGGAGGACAAAAACGATGGCAGTAAAAATTGGTATTAACGGTTTTGGTCGTATCGGCCGCAACGTATTCCGCGCAGCATTAAAAAATCCTGAAATTGAAGTAGTAGCAGTAAACGACTTAACAGATGCAAAAACGTTAGCACATCTTTTAAAATATGACTCTGTTCACGGCACATTAGATGCAGAAGTGTCTGTAAACGGCAATAACATCGTTGTAAACGGAAAAGAAATTATCGTAAAAGCAGAACGCGACCCAGCAAACTTAGGATGGGGCGATCTGGGTGTTGACATCGTTGTTGAATCAACAGGACGCTTCACAAAACGTGAAGATGCAGCGAAACATTTAGAAGCAGGTGCGAAAAAAGTAATCATTTCTGCACCAGCGACAAACGAAGACATTACAATCGTGATGGGCGTAAACCAAGACAAATATGACCCAGCAAACCATCATGTGATTTCAAACGCATCTTGTACAACAAACTGCTTAGCGCCATTTGCAAAAGTATTGCATGAAAAATTCGGTATTATCCGCGGGATGATGACAACTGTTCACGCATATACAAACGACCAACAAATTCTTGACTTACCACATAAAGATTTACGTCGTGCGCGCGCAGCAGCGGAATCAATCATTCCAACATCAACAGGTGCAGCGAAAGCCGTAGCACTTGTATTGCCTGAATTAAAAGGAAAATTAAACGGTATGGCAATGCGCGTACCAACACCAAACGTATCTGTTGTTGACCTTGTTGCTGAACTCGAAAAAGAAGTAACAGTGGAAGAAGTAAACGCAGCATTAAAAGCAGCGGCAGAAGGTGAATTAAAAGGGATCTTAGCTTACAGCGAAGAGCCACTTGTTTCTCGTGACTACAACGGTTCAACAGCTTCTTCAACAATTGATGCGCTTTCAACAATGGTTATGGAAGGTCGCATGGTGAAAGTTCTTTCTTGGTACGACAACGAAACAGGATACTCTCACCGCGTCGTTGACCTTGCTGCATACATTGCGTCAAAAGGTTTATAATTTTTTGGATTGTTTGCCCAAAACGGTTTATAATAAATAGTTGGACATACCGAGAAGGGGAGCGGGGATCATCCCCACTCCCTTTCTATGTATCACACGAATAAGGAGGCCTTTCCATGAACAAAAAAACCGTCCGTGACATTGATGTGAAAGGGAAACGTGTATTTTGCCGCGTCGATTTTAACGTGCCAATGCAAAACGGTGTCGTCACTGACGATACACGCATTCGCGCCGCGCTCCCAACGATCCAATATTTAATGGAACAAGGAGCGAAAGTCATTTTAGCGAGCCACCTTGGTCGTCCGAAAGGAAAAGTTGTTGAAGAGATGCGCTTAAATGCTGTGGCAGAACGTTTAAGTGAATTGCTTGGCAAGCGCGTCGTGAAAACAGATGAAGCGTATGGCGATGCAGTGAAAGCTGCGATTGCTGAAATGAATGAAGGCGATGTGTTATTGCTTGAAAACGTACGTTTTTATCCAGGTGAAGAGAAAAACGATCCAGAGTTAGCGAAAGCATTTGCGGAACTGGCAGATGTATATGTAAACGACGCGTTTGGTGCAGCACATCGCGCGCATGCATCGACAGAAGGCATTGCTCACCATTTGCCTGCGGTAGCTGGATTCTTAATGGAAAAAGAAATTGAAGTGTTAGGAAAGGCGCTATCTAATCCAGATCGTCCGTTTACGGCAATCATTGGTGGGGCGAAAGTAAAAGATAAAATTGGCGTGATCGAAAACTTATTAGACAAAGTTGATAATTTAATTATCGGTGGCGGATTAGCGTACACATTTGTGAAGGCGCTCGGTCATGAAATCGGAAAATCATTGTTAGAGGAAGATAAAATCGAGTTAGCAAAATCATTCATGGAAAAAGCAAAAGAAAAAGGCGTGAACTTCTACATGCCTGTTGATGCAGTTGTAGCTGACGATTTCTCAAACGATGCGAACAAAAAAGTAGTGAACATCGATGAAATTCCGAGCGACTGGGAAGGGCTTGACATCGGTCCGAAAACACGTGAATTGTATCGCGACGTCATTTTAAAATCAAAACTCGTCATTTGGAATGGTCCAATGGGCGTATTCGAGATGGATGCGTTTGCCGAAGGGACAAAAGCGGTTGCTCAAGCTCTTGCCGATGCGAAAGATACATATACGGTCATCGGTGGCGGCGACTCGGCAGCAGCGGTTGAAAAGTTCGGACTTGCAGACAAAATGGATCACATTTCTACAGGTGGCGGTGCGTCGCTTGAATTTATGGAAGGAAAACAACTTCCAGGTGTCGTCGCGTTAAACGATAAGTAAGAAAGGGGATTAAAGCGATGCGAAAGCCGATTATTGCAGGCAACTGGAAAATGCATAAGACGTTAAACGAAGCGCTCCAATTCGTTGAAGAAGTGAAACAGTCTGTTCCTTCCAATGAACAAGTCGATACAGTTGTATGTGCACCAGCGCTCTTTTTAGCGCATTTAGTGGAAGCGACAAAAGGAACGAACGTGAAAATTGGTGCACAAAATATGCATTTTGAAGATCAAGGCGCGTTCACAGGCGAAATTAGTCCCGTGGCGTTGAAAGATCTCGGCGTCGAGTATGTCATCATCGGACATTCCGAGCGCCGTGAGATGTTTGCGGAAACTGATGAAACAGTAAATAAAAAAGTACTTGCTGCGTTTAAACATGGGCTCGTACCAATTGTTTGTTGCGGAGAGACGTTAGAAGAACGCGAAAGCAACCGTACAAACGAAGTGGTTAGTGCACAAGTGAAAAAAGCGCTTGAAGGCTTAACGGAAGAACAAGTAAAGCAAGTCGTTATCGCCTATGAGCCGATTTGGGCGATTGGAACAGGAAAATCGTCCACAGCTGACGATGCGAACAACGTATGCGGCTACATTCGTCAAGTAATCGCGAATCAATTTTCGCAAGCTGCGGCCGATGCTGTACGCATTCAATATGGCGGCAGCGTAAAGCCGGAAAATATCGCTGCATTTTTAGCAGAGGAGCACATTGACGGTGCCCTCGTTGGCGGTGCAAGCTTACAACCACAATCGTTTTTACAACTCGTGGAGGCAGGAAAATGAGCAAAAAACCAGTAGCACTAATTATTTTAGACGGCTTTGCTCTTCGTGAAGAAACGTTCGGTAACGCAGTTGCACAAGCGAAAAAGCCGAACTTCGATCGGTATTGGAACGAATATCCGCATGCGACATTGACAGCTTGCGGCGAAGCAGTAGGTTTACCGGAAGGACAAATGGGGAACTCAGAAGTCGGCCATTTAAATATCGGAGCTGGACGCATTGTGTATCAAAGTTTAACGCGTGTCAATATCGCTATTCGCGAAGGTGAGTTTGAGCGCAATGAAACGTTTTTAGCGGCGATGGATCACGTGAAAAAGCATGGAACGAATTTACACATTTTCGGTCTTCTTTCTGACGGTGGTGTGCATAGCCACATTAACCATTTGTTCGCTTTGTTGAAACTCGCCGCAAAAGAAGGAGTAAAAAACGTTTATATTCATGGCTTTTTAGATGGACGTGATGTCGGTCCGCAAACGGCGAAAACGTACATTCAACAGCTAAATGAGCAAATCGAACAAATCGGGGTTGGTGAAATCGCCACGATATCTGGCCGTTATTACTCGATGGATCGCGATAAGCGTTGGGAGCGCGTTGAGAAAGCGTATCGTGCGATGGTATATGGCGAAGGCCCATCGTATCGTGATCCGCTTGCTTGCATCGATGATTCTTACGCAAATGGCATTTATGATGAATTCGTATTGCCGTCTGTTATCGTTCGTGAAGATGGATCACCAGTTGCGACAATTCAAGATAACGATGCAGTCATTTTCTACAACTTCCGTCCTGACCGTGCGATTCAAATTTCAAATACGTTCACGAACGATGATTTCCGTTCATTCGATCGCGGACCGAAACATCCGAAAAACTTATTTTTCGTATGCTTGACACACTTTAGTGAAACAGTAAAAGGGTACGTGGCATTTAAGCCAACGAACCTTGACAATACGCTCGGCGAAGTATTATCGCAAAACGGGTTAAAACAGCTGCGCATTGCTGAAACGGAAAAATATCCGCACGTCACATTTTTTATGAGCGGCGGACGGGAAGAGAAGTTCCCTGGTGAAGAGCGTATTTTAATCGACTCGCCAAAAGTGGCGACATACGATTTAAAACCAGAAATGAGCGCATACGAAGTGACAGAAGCGCTATTAAAAGAAATTGAAGCAGACAAATTTGCTGCGATTATTTTAAACTATGCAAATCCTGACATGGTTGGTCATTCTGGAAAATTAGAGCCAACGATTCGAGCGGTTGAAGCAGTCGATGAATGTTTAGGAAAAGTCGTTGATGCGATTATCGAAAAAGGCGGCATTGCAATCATTACTGCGGATCACGGAAATGCAGATGAAGTCGTCAATCCAGACGGCAGTCCGAATACAGCACACACGACAAATCCGGTGCCTGTCATCGTGACGAAAAAAGGCATCACGCTTCGTCAAGACGGCATTTTAGGCGACTTAGCGCCAACGATGCTTGATTTACTCGGCTTGCAACAGCCGAAAGAAATGACAGGAAAAACATTAATTCAAAAATAAACTAAAGGAGAGATGAACAATGCCAACAATTATCGATATTTACGCTCGCGAAGTGTTAGATTCTCGCGGTAATCCGACAGTAGAAGTAGAAGTATACACAGAATCTGGTGCGTTTGGACGCGCGCTTGTGCCAAGCGGCGCCTCAACAGGTGAATATGAGGCAGTGGAATTGCGCGATGGCGACAAAGAGCGTTATCTTGGCAAAGGTGTATTACAAGCGGTGAAGAACGTAAATGAAGTGATCGCGCCAGCGTTAATCGGCAGCTACGATGTAACAGAACAAGTAGCGATCGATCGTGCATTAATCGCTTTAGACGGTACAGAAAACAAAGGGAAATTAGGAGCAAACGCCATTCTTGGTGTATCGATGGCTGTTGCGCGCGCAGCTGCTGACTACTTAGGCATTCCTTTATATCAATATTTAGGTGGCTTTAACGCAAAAACGTTGCCAGTGCCAATGATGAACATTTTAAACGGCGGTGCGCATGCAGATAACAACGTAGATATTCAAGAATTTATGATTATGCCAGTTGGCGCACCAAACTTCCGCGAAGCGCTTCGTATGGGTGCGGAAATTTTCCATAGCTTAAAATCTGTATTAAAAGCAAAAGGCTACAATACAGCCGTTGGTGATGAGGGTGGATTCGCTCCAAACTTAAAATCAAACGAAGAAGCGCTTGAAACAATTATCGAAGCGATTGAAAAAGCAGGCTACAAACCAGGTACAGAAGTGATGCTTGCGATGGACGTTGCTTCTTCTGAGCTTTACAATAAAGAGACGGGCAAATACCATTTAGAAGGCGAAGGCGTTGTGAAAACGTCAGAAGAAATGGTTGCTTGGTATGAAGAACTTGTCAACAAATATCCGATCATTTCGATCGAAGACGGCTTAGATGAGAACGACTGGGCTGGTCATAAGTTATTAACAGAACGCCTTGGCAAAAAAGTGCAACTCGTCGGTGACGACTTATTCGTAACAAATACGAAAAAATTAGCACAAGGTATTGAGCAAGGTGTCAGCAACTCGATCTTAATTAAAGTAAACCAAATCGGTACATTAACAGAAACATTTGAAGCGATTGAAATGGCGAAACGCGCAGGTTACACAGCGGTTATTTCTCACCGTTCTGGTGAAACAGAAGATAGCACAATCGCCGACATCGCAGTAGCAACAAACGCTGGTCAAATTAAAACAGGTGCACCTTCACGTACAGACCGCGTTGCAAAATACAACCAATTGCTTCGCATCGAAGATCAATTAGGTGAAACAGCGGTATACGATGGAGTAAAAACGTTCTACAACTTGAAGAAGTAATAGATGAAGGATGCCTCATGTGGGCATCCTTTATTTCTAGTTTTTTCTCTTCTTTTGGATATATTGTATTACAATTACGATAAATATGAGAAAAAGTAGCACATCAATAATCCAATCGAGAGAGTATGTTTTTAAAAAATCCTTTGCGGTACTTTTTATGACTAATAATAAAATACTAACGATTAACCCTATCATAACACCTGTCATGGTAGTAAATATAATTTTTGCTTTATTCATTTTGTTTTTGTAGTTTGTTGAAAGTTCAGACTAGACAAATGAGTGCTTCTCATGGTCAACAAGTTAAGGAAGCAGCAACATTTGTCACAGTCCTAAAATATTAGAATTTATTTCGTGTATTGTCAATTGGCAAATACATCAAAATATGCGAAATTGGAACTCAATCTAAAAGATTTGTCCTCGGTGGATTCATCAGTAGGCGCAGTTAATGTCTCATTGTACTTTTCTTGAATAAAGTGTAATCAAATCCTCCAAAAAAATCATTAATTGTTCATCTACTCCTCACATTTCTCATAGCGGGATGATCTTACAAAACAATTGAAAAAAACAACCGTTATCGCTATTGTCTGAAAGGTTAAGTGATAAAATCGATTTCTGTCGAACAATGACGAAATTTGTTTGTCGAAAAATATTGTGAGTATGTTTTTTATAGCATAAAATCTCCTCATGCAGCTCGAATTAGACAACTTAGGATTGATAAGGAGAGAAAACATGAGGCATCTAAGAACATGGTTTGTTTGGTGGTTAGTATTTTTATTAGTTTTTACGAGTATTCCTATGGAGGGATTGGCGGAGTTCGTCTATTCTAAATCTGACAATGCGATGAAACAATCACCTCTTAAAGTACCAGAAGCGCCCAGCATAAACTTGAAGCCGGGAGAGCTGATAGGGGAACGAACAGAGAATACGAAAGTGTATTACAATGGTGATGGTACGTTTACCAGAAAAATTTTCTTTGAACCGATTCATATTAAGAAAAAGAACGAAAAACAATTTGAGGAAGTTTCCACTTTCTTCATCGACCATCCCAATCATGTTCAAGCAGAGAATACGATTTTGGAACCTCGTTTTTACAAGAAAATGGTGGATGGAGAATATGCAAAATTTCTGTATAATGAATATTCCATTTCTTATTCTATTTTAGAAGCATCAGGGAATGGACTGAAGCCGATTCAAGCGAAAGATGTTCCCGCTATTTATAAGAAAAAAGACAATAAGATGGCTCTTCACCGAAAGTTGTACTTGACTATTTCAGAACACGCCTTCTCTGTACTTATAAGGAAAAATCAGTAAATCAGATTTTTCGTACACGGCGGCTCAAGAAAATCCCCCGCTTGTCAAGTACATGTTGTGGTGATGAACCAATAAGATTGTGCATAAAAATATTTTTCCAAATATAGACTTGCAAAATATCGTATTTAACGAATCAACGAAAGAAGATTTAGTTCTTCACTCTTTTACGGGCTATCACATTTTCAAATTTCGTTTGAAAACCGATTTGCATGCCAATATTCAAGACGATGGATCGATTTTATTTACAAACAAAGAAAATGAAAAAGTATTTGAACTCCCTAAACCATTTATGGTCGATTCGAATATCGACGAACACTCGGGAGAAGCACAGCGCTCGGAAAATGTAACATACGAACTTCAACAGGATGATCAAGGGTATATTTTAACGGTTAAAGCTGATCCGCAGTGGTTGAAAGATCCGAAGCGCGTCTATCCGGTTTATATTGACCCTAGCACTTCTGTTGCTATTGCTACCGATGCATTTGTCATGAGCGCCTACCCGACGACTAACTATGGTTCTGCATCAAGTAAATGGGATTCGGCGCAAGGACAATATGTGTTAAAAGTCGGTTATTATGATGGAACGACAGGGACTTGTTACGGATTTTTAAATCCTGATATATCAAATATCGAAAATATGAATGTGACGAGTGCCACATTCAACGTGTATGTGACACACTCATACTATGCAACAACAGCAACCGGCTTATGGTTAGATGCGGTCAATGGTTCATGGTCTGCGAGCACCTTAACATGGAATAATAAACCCCCTTCCACGAACATTGGTAAAGTCGATGTGGCAAGAGACCAATGGGCGCAATTTGATGTGACGAACACCGTCAAAGCGTGGGCATCAGGGACCAAACCAAACTATGGATTGAAACTCCATACGAATGGAAATGGACAAACGTATTGGAAAAAAGTTGTTTCCACCACGAATAGCAGTTATAAACCATATTTGTCTGTTACGTATACGATACCCGTTCCCAATACGCCGACAGGAACGGCCTTCAGCAATGGGGATGGCACAGGATATATCAATTTATCATGGGATCGGGTTCCTGGCGCTGTGGGTTATAAAGTTTGGATTTATAACGGGAAATCATATGAAGCGTTTGATGTAGGCAATGTTACTTCCTGGAGTACAAAAGGGAAAAAAATCTGGCCGACCCCTTCTGAAATTAGTGCCGGAAGATACGATCTGCATCAAGATCAGTTAGGGACGGAGTTGGCTGTCGATCCTTCCCCAGTCTATCGAAATTCAGGCGGAAGCTATCCAAACAGCAAGAACTACTGGTTCCGAGTCAGTGCGATTTTTCCTCAAGGCGAAAGCGCCATGTCAGGCGCGTACATGCCGACCATTCCGAATTTGGCAAAACCATCTGCTCCGACGGGGGTAAGTTATACAAACGGAAATGGAACAGGATATATCGATCTCAAATGGAATCCTGTGAGTGGAGCGACGGGGTATAAAATTTGGATTTTTAACGGTTCCTACTATGAATCGTTAGATGTCGGGAACGTCACTTCTTGGACAACGAAAAACAAAAAGTACTGGCCAACATCTACGGAAATTCAAGCAGGTAGATATAAGTTGCATGTAAACGATGGTCTTGGCACAGAATTAGCTGTTGATCCGTCCCCGGTCTATGCCAATGCAGGAACAAAATACGCAACGGCTACCAACTACTGGATTCGAGTAAGTGCCTATAACTCTCAAGGGGAAACCGTCTTTTCGGATGCGTATATGCCTAGTATTCCAGATTTGCCAGTGCCATCAGCGCCTTCCGGATTTGCTTACAGCAATCAATCGGGGAGCAACTCTGGCTATGTCATGTTAAACTGGGATAAGATTCCTGGAGCGACAGGGTATAAAGTGTGGATTTTCAATGGACTTTACTATGAAGCATTTGATGTAGGAGACGTGGACCATTGGACGACACAAAATAAAGGAATTTGGCCGACCCCCGAAGAAATCGAACAAGGGAATTCTAGTACTTTAACGCTGCATCATGATGGAAAAGGATTAGAACTACCGAGAGATCCTTCGCCAATGTATGCGAAAATGGGGACCAAATACGCGACAAGCCCCCATTACTACTTCCGACTCAGCGCCTACAATGCGGATGGGGAAACGGTATTTTCCAGCAATGCCTTGACGGTGAACATTCCGGAGGCGAATGAGTATTTAGGAAAAGAAGAGTACTGGTCGATCATTGATGTGCCGTATGGGAGCGTCAATGCCGCTACGGGTAATCTCATGATAGATGAACAAGATGTTTCGATTTCAGGTAGGGGGCTAGGACTTGGTCTATCCAGAACCTACAATAGCTTGTCTCCATGGACCGGTTTATTCGGAAAAGGCTGGCACAGCGATGCGGAAATGAATATCGTCGCGCAAGGAAATGAAGCGCGATTGACGGATGAAGACGGGACGCTTCACATATTTATGAAACGAGCCGACGGAACATACCAAGCGCCAACCGGTGTTTATTTGGAGCTAAGCGAGACCGCCACTGAGTGGATCGTGAAATCGAAAGATCAAACGAAAATGTATTTTAATAAAAGCGATGGCAAGTTAACCAAAATGGTCGACGGTCATGGAAACGCAACGACGTACGGTTATTCGAATGGAAAGCTTACGTCGATTACGGACGCATCGGGAAGAAAATTAGACATTCAGTATCGTCCAGACGGAAAGATCGAAAAAATCATAGGCCCGATGAATCGGACGGTGACATATGGCTACACGAATGATTTGTTAACGACGGTGACTCAGGCGGGCGGAGAAGTGACAAGATATGAATACAATGAGATTGATCGTCTAGTCAAAGTATTCGAGCCGACACATACGGAGGATCAGCCAGTTGTCAATCAGTTCGTGTACGACGGCGACAGGCTTAGTCAAGTACGTGATTCCGAAGGCCATGTATACACATTGACCTATGATCCAACGGAACGGCGATTGCTCATACAAAAGCCGAATGGCCGCAAAACTCAATATACTTTCAACGAGGCTGGTAACCCGATTGAGGTTGTGGATGACGTAGGCGGCTTAAATATTACAACGAAATATGTGTATGAAGGCAACAATTTAAAGGAATCATACGATCCGAATGATGTTGGGGCCACTACACCGACGGAATCATATACGTACGATGCGAATGGAAATGTGTTAACAGCGAAGGATAGCTATGGGACCGAAATCTACCAGTATAATCCAAATAACGATGTCATCTCCATGACAGATACAGAAGGCGACAAGACAACGGTTGCGTATGATGGCTTAAATCCAGTATCCGAAACCGATCAATCGGGAAAAACGTCTTCTGTAGCGAAGTACGATTCCTATGGAAATGTGATTGAAGAAAGTGACGCATTGGGCAGTGCGACCAATTTACTCTCTAATCACGGCTTTGAACAGGGAACGACCGCTTGGACTGTGCTTCGTTCGTATGATTCCGGGCAGTTACAGGAAGATACGAATGTTTATAATGGGTTGACGGGACGAAAAACGTTAAAAATCACAGTGAATTCGACGTCGCCTAGTGCAGAAGCCGGTTATGTGGCCGCTACGCAAGAAATTGCGGTAAAACCGAATGCGACATACACATTAAGTGGAAAAATCAAAACAAATTTAACGAAAGCCAGTGCGTTCTTTAATGTTGAATTTTTAGATAGCCAAAATCGTCGAATTTCTTGGACGGACAATCGTTATAGTCAATTGGTAGGCACAAGACCTTGGACAGAGCGGCAAGTGACGTTTACCACTCCTTCGAATGCAGCCAAAATTCGCGTCTATTTAGAGGTCGATCATAAGTCTCCAGATGCTTCCGGAGAAGCCTGGTTTGATAATGTTCAATTGGAAGAAGCGCAGGTTTCTTCCAGCTACAACCCAGTTGTAAATAGTAGTTTTGAAGGAACCACCACGAATTGGAGTGGAACAGGAGGAAGCGTAGATAATACGGAGTCGTTCGACGGGGCTTACTCTCTCAAAATATCGAGAACTAGCACCACACAATCAGCTAGTGAATATAAGCAGACGGTGATCGTAGGGCAAACTTCAAGTGATACGCCGCTTCGTCTGACACTCACAGGTCTTTCCAAAGCGCAGGATGTCAAAGCCAACGGTACCGTGAGTGCAAGCGATTATTCCATTACGGCTAAAGTATACTTTGTGGATGGAACGACCCAAACGTATACCGCTGATTTTCCGATCGGCACGCAAGATTGGAATCGTGCGGCTATTTCGATCCATCCGTCGAAGCCGATTGACAAGGTGGACGTATCCGCTATGTTCCGCGGAAACTACACAGGAACGGTCTGGTTTGACGCCATTCGCTTGATGGAAGGCAACGTCGTAACGAAAAACAAGTATGACGCAAATGGCAACTATGTTGAGGAAGAAACAGATGAAGCCGGGTATGTCACGAAAAAGAAGTATGATGCTGTAGGAAATCTAGTAAGCGAGTACGATAAGAAAGGAAACCAAAAAGAGTACACGTATGATGCATCGAATCGTTTAAAACAGCTCCTATTGGCGAATGGAACGTCCGTCAACTATGATTATGACGCGAATGGCAATATGACTTCCAAAGTCATTCAAACGAGTGGCGGTCAGTCACAAGAATTTCGTTATTCTTATGATAAGATGGGAAAACTTATTAAAACCGTCGGTCCGTTGAATGATGTGACAACGAATGAATATAATGCCAACGGAAATAAAATCAAAACGGTTTTGCCGAAAGGAAACACGATTCAATGGACGTATGACGGGGCCGAAAGAGTCAAAACTGTTTCCTACAACAACGTCCCATATTACGAATTTAGTTATGATAAAAACGGAAACGAACTTTCTGTTCAATATCTAAAAGACGGCACCACCAAAACGAGAACATTTGATAAAGCGAATCGGCTGGTGGAACTGTCGGACCGTGGCGGGCTGCAAAAATGGCTGTACCCAACCACATCGGATAAATTACAACAGTTCATGTTCTCACATGGGTCCTTTAGCCAAACGATCAATTACCAATATAATGCATTGGATCAAAATACGGTCGTCCAAGATGGAACGTATACGTATCGCTTTGACTATGACGAGAGAGGAAACGTTCGTACCTTCACGACAGGAAACGGAGCCGGTTCGACCTTTACGTATGATGACCGCGGCCTCGTGGAAAGCGTTTCGATCGGTACGGCGGACGGAAAAGAAATTTTATCGGAAACGTACCGTTACGATGAAAACGGCAACCGGACGAAAGTGGAATCCCCAACGGGGGAAACGACCGTCTACCGTTACGATGCCCTAGACCAATTAGTGGAAGAGCAGCTTCCAGATGGCACGAAAGTCGAATATGCCTATGACGGATTCGGCAATCGGAAGCAAATCGTGAAAACGAAAGATGGGCAGTCGACGACGACCAATGCCGATTATAACGCTGCCAATCAGCTCATTCGTTTTGGAAACGAATCGATCACATATGATGCCAACGGCAACCGTCTCGAAGATGGAAAATATCAATACGAATGGAACGAAGCGGACCAATTGGT
>NZ_JXTH01000060.1 GCF_000836725.1 Anoxybacillus thermarum
TCCAAGCGGGTTGAACAGGCCAAACGGAAGGCAGGACGGTTGTGGGCAGATGTGGTGCGTCAGAATCTACCGTGTCTGCAGCGGTCATCCGGGACGCCGATCCATCAAGCGTTGTCGGCGCTTCGGGATTTTGGTTGGGTGTAAAAAAATGGAATACAATATCATCACTTCAAGATGAGGGATGAGAGTCCAAAAGCGCTTACGATATCAATTCCTGAAAATGGTTCGCTAACTAGTGATTGACAACACCCGTAGTGAACCGAAAAAATGTTCTCCACAAAGTCTTGACTGACTCCTAGAGATTTGGTTCCATTCATTATACGTATAGTTAGTTGTATAATTCTTTGCATTAGTGACTGATGTTCGATTGCCCGCGCCGTCGTAACCATAGGTAGTCACATTTCCGTTTGGGTCGGTGACTTTGGTTAATTGGTTATTGTTGTTATATTCGTAAGAAGTCGTTTTTCCTTTTCCATCTGTGACGCTCGTTTGGTTTCCGATAGCATCGTATGTGTACGAAACCATATTTCCTGCCGGATCGGTGACTTTGGTGACGTAGTTTTTCTTTGCATCATACGTGTACGACGTCAGAGAAGCTCCTACTTCTAGACGCATTGCATCAAACCATGCTGTGCCCGTTTGATTATAATAGTAATAATACACGTCAATGTAATCGAAGGCCTGTTTCGGTTTTACTTCCGCGGCAACATGTTGCCAGTCAGTCTTCGCCTTATCAAAGTCGTTTGCATAACCCCAATCGGTTGTACCATTCGTATAGTGGATTGCTACTTGCAAGCTATAGTAACCGCCGTTTGGATTGGCTCCTTCTTGTTTGGACCATCCAGACAACGTAAGTTTAGTGTTGCTGTCGCCAGAAATATTAATCCGTTGTTTAATATGCTTATTTTTCCCAGACTCTCCTGTGATTTTAAATGACTTGCTTCCAACATATATATTCGCAACTGTTGTATCTAGTCCATCATTTGTTGATAAATTGCCGCTTGTCGTCCAATTGTCAGGAATTCCATCACTATTCATATCTCGCTCGAAGCTGGAATTATCAACAAGATTATAGGCGCTGACAACCGTTCCTTTCTCTAATTGGATCCCGTCGAAATAAGCAGTCCCAGAACCAGCGTTTACACCGACAGATACCCGAATCGTCTGAGTTCCCGATGGAGCATTATCCGCGACGACATGAAGCCGAGTCCAATCGTTCGTTCCTGCCAACCCATAAGAAATTTTTTGATTTAACCAGTTTCCTTGCGCATCAAAATATTCAACTTTAATAAGAGCTCTGGCAGACATGGACGATGTTTTTACATAACCGCTTGCCACATAAACTCCACCATCATACGGCTGCTTATCAGAACTGACAATCGCCCATCCGGTCGAATTCGAAATGCTGATCGCTTTATTCCCAAATTTGCTTGTTGTCGTCCAACTGAATGTAGCGATTTTCCCTGATTCTACGGCCTTTGTCCAGTTGTCTGGCCAATTATCCGCATTATGATCGAATTCGAAGCTAGAGTTACTTACCAAGTTATCAGCTGTAGACATTGGATACGTCGAATACTGCAAATTTCCCAGATTATCGTATCGCTGTGAAACTGATTGTGTATAAGGATCGATCGCTTCGGTTTGATTGTTATTTTGATCATAATCAAATGTGCTGACGTTGCTGTTGAAATCCTGCTCTTTGATAAGATTATTTTGCAAATCATACGTATATTGTGCCGACTGATTTTCTGGCAATTGAACGCTGACAATATTTCCTTTTTCGTCATATTGATAAATGAACGCTGCGGTTCCATTCGCCTTATTTTCATTTGGTTCCACTACTCGGATTAAATTATTGTTATTATCATAATCGAATGTTGTCACAGCCTTGTTTTGAGCATCTAAAGGATTTTCTGTGATTTGAATAATATTGCCGTTAGCGTTGTACGTATAATCTACCCGTCTCCCTTCGCCATCTGTGACCGACGTAACACCATTGGTTTTGTCATATGAATAATTTGTGGTACTATTTGTAAGTGCGCCGTTAATCGTAATAGGGCGTTCAATGCTTGTTACGCGGTCGAGTGTATCATAACCAATTGTCATCGTAATATTTCGGGCATTTTTAATACTTGTTAGATTATGATCCGAATCATACGTAAAAATGGTCGCGTTTCCTTGAGCATCCGTAACTTTCGTTAGGTTGCCGGAAGCATCATACTCATAAGAGATGGTTCTGTTTGCTGGGTCGGTGATACTCGATACATATCCGTTTGTTCCATAGGCAATCGTCGTCGTTCTTGCTGATGCATCTGTAATTGAAGCTAATTTTCCGTTTGCATTATAATTCAATGTAGTCGTGTTCCCATTTGTATCGACCATGCGAGAAAGTTTGCCATTTGTATTGAAATAAAGTTTCGTACCATCGGTTTTGGTTATTGTATAAGTGCCGTCCCCATTTTTGATTAGATCGAGATAGACACCACCAGCAGCTTCGTATCCCCCGCCAACTTTTTCACCAAAAATATGACGAGTATTATCTCCATCAACAAACGTAACTGGTCCACTGCCTGCATCCCAAATATTCATTTCGAGATTAGACATCCATCCATAACCAAACATCCCATTCGATCCGGACTTTCGGCTATTGTATGTTCTCGTAAATTCAACATCTTCGCCTAGACCAGAAATAGCAAGATCCGTTGTTTGTAAAACAAGGTTTCCGTTTGCTGGATTCACCCCATCTTTAGTGGTCGTCCAGAAAGATTCTTGGCCGATTGGCTCTACCCAATAATTAATCGTAATGCGCGGCGTATTAACACTATTGTTTACCGTATTAAATGTGCGATATGGAGAAGACGATTCGTTCTGCTGTTTCAGCATCAAGCCGTAGTTCGGCTGAATACCATTGTACCAGTCCTTGACCAACTGAGTGATATCCCAGCTCCAGTACGTATTGGCCGTATTGTTTGTTGTCGTTGATTCTTTTGTGCTTCGAATAGAAGGCTGATTATTCCAGGTAACAGAAGAAGACCAATTGCTTGTAATTCGATGTAAATCAATGGATACTTGTTGACCATCGGCATTTGTTTGATAGGCATTAAATGTAGCGCTGGAAATGACACTATCACTCGGAAGACTCGGAAGGTAAAATCTCACTAAAGCACGAGTCGTTCCGAAATAACTGTTGTAACCTGTATGCATGTATGTGTTGCTCGAATAGACAGAATCAGGAAAATTATAGGCAATAAAATTATCCCGCAAAACATCCCATTCATTGATCGTAGGGTCAATCGTTACCGGATATATGGTGTCTGGATCTTGTAAAAAGCTCTCATCTACTATCACATCAATATAAGTTTTGCCGCTATTTTGACGTAAATGAAAGGCAACTTGATCAGAATACTTGTGGTTCGCATCGAACATATATGGCTTTTCTAAGTACCACTTAGGGTTCCCTTTTGAGTCTTCAAAGACGATCGTTCCGTCTTTTTTAGCAACAGCCTTTACCCCTTTTAGTTTCATCTCAAAAGTAAAAGCATTGCTGGAAGGTTTATTGTTAAGAATAATATCCTCTTTGACCGCATTGCCTTGAAGGCGATATCGCACATCGGTTTGTTCAAATAACCCTTTATAAATGATTTCATTATTTTTCGCAACACCTTGCACATTTTTCGCATTTATTGGGATAAACGAAAGGATTCTATCATTTTCTTTGATCGAAACAAGTTCAGGTTGACTCGATTGTTTTGCGAATGTTACTTTGAAGGCGTTAGCCGTATTCTCAAACATATCAGCCCCGTTGGGTTTTAGATCGTTATTAATTTTTTTCCATTTCTTATCAAGAGGATCTTGATAAAATTGGGGTTGCAGGTATATCTCTTCAGTAAAGCTTCCATCCGGATTCAAGTATCTTGTCGAATACTTTGTCCGTCTGCTCTCGAGCTCTAATTTTGATTTTGGCCGTTTCGTGGGAAGATCACCAATGTTAGCTTCAATATTTCGGCTTTTTTGCACTACGCGTTCCGATTTCCCAAGAGCAGCTTGTGCAAATGGGGGGACGACAATACTAAAAATTAAACAACATGAGAGAATCATAGCCACATAGCGATAGTTAAATATCGACTTTCCTTCCACCTTATTCCCTTCCTCTCAGGATATGTTGATCATCCGAATGTCAATAAGATTATAGCAACGAAATACAAAGATACGTAATGATCCAAATAATGTAAATTATCAATCGTTTAAGATGACTATAAAAACCCGCCCGCACTCTCATTCGTTTGCTATTGCCAAAAGTTTATCCATCACGATTTTTCTCTGAGTTTTAACGTCTGGAAAAAAGCTTGTCACCTCTGTTTTTCAGCCATCATGAAATAACTACATACTCAACAGCCCAAACATTGTGATGAACAAGGGGGAAGAGATGATGAGAATATCTGATTTTCTTAAAAGATATCATTTGCATGGGAGTTTAATTAAGGGTCTTCACCATTTTCTGTGATTTCTACTCAATCCTAGAAACATGTTAGCTGGATGAAATAGGTTCATCAGTCAGGATCCTTCTTCCGCATACAGACCAACGATCGTACCGATAGCGGAAGAAGAGAACGCTTAGGCAGCCTGACTACCTGTCGTGTTCCCTGTACACTCCAGAAATACACGCAAACGAAACCGTTCTAGATTTCGATAGCCATATGCCCGGCGTTTGATGTTTTTGATCTTGTGATTCGTCCCCTCAATTCGGGCATTCGTATATGGGCACAAAAAGTAGGAAAGAATAGGCTCCTTCCACCTTTCAAGCGTGTTGGCTGCTTCCTGAAAAGAAGCAAAAGGGCTCTGTTTGGCTAACTTAATCCATTCTTCCAAGCGTTCCTTTGCTTCATTATATCCATCGGTTCGGTAAAAATCCCGAAACAACTCTTTTAGATAATAAGCAATGGAAAGTACCAGATACTCCTCCAAGATATCGTCTAATCGACGCCGTTGGTCCTTACGAAGCTTTTCACAGCCTTTTAAGAGAAGATATCGAGCCTTTTTCAATGGAGAAAATTCCTTTCTTGCTTGATCCAAGGCTTGGGTCACTTTTTGAACCACATGGTACTTATCGATGACAATCGAAGCAGATGGAAACAGGGCGCGAACCGCCTTATGATAAGGTTCCCACATGTCAAGAATCACCGTTTGGACCATTTCTTTCGACAGGATATTTTGGCTCAACAAGTTGATGGCGGAGTCACATTGGCGATCGGCATGCATTCCCATGACCGATCCGTCTTTGGCATCCATCAATACGGTTTCATACTGATGTCCCTTTTTTACCGCGATCTCATCTAAGCTAAGCACCATCTCTTCTTGAGAAGATGCTTCTATCGCTGTTTGACGCTCTTTTGCTTTTTTCGATGCGATGGAGTAATAGATGCGTTCCAATGTCGTATATGGGATGCGGTGCTTTCGGCTAACCTCTTGAATGGCGGAGCCTTCACAAAGTTCATACAAGTACTCACAAAATCGATTAGTGTAATGTTGATTGGGCTGAATCGATTCCAAAGAGGCAGAAAACACTCGGGAACAATTCCAGCACCGATAGCGCTTTACCTTGACGAACAAGTACACCGGCTGATGGAAAATCGCCAAATCCCGTACTTTTCTTGTCCGTCTGTCGTGGACAGTGGAAGTGGCAAACCCACAATGAGGGCAGCGTTCCTGTGTCTCTGTTTTCTCTACATGAATCGCATAACCATAGGAAAGAAGTTCTTGTTTAATCACTTTAAATTCTGGCAATCCTAGTGATATAGAAAGCACTTACGAGACCCCCTTAATGTTGATTTCACCACTAACATTATTGCTAGGATCTCGTTAGTGCTTTCTCTTTTTTGTCACTAAATCACAAAATTTGGTGATGAACCAAAAATAAAAAGACTTGTCGAAGATTGTGACAAGTCTTTTGCTTTGTTATCACTTACTACCCAATAGAACGATTAGCATTACAATAAAATTCTATACTTGTTGAAATCGTATATGTTGCACCATTATAGGAATATTTTCCTGACACTGTAATGACGTATGTGCGCCCACTGTCAATTAATTCCACACTATATCCTGTCTGTGTCCACGTCCCACTGCCAGATGCTTTTGAGGAAATCGATTTAACTCCCGAAAACAGTTGCCTTTTATGAACATCACTATACTGAGTTTCAAAAGTTCCTGTCACATACAAAGTTTGAACGGTTTGTCCAACTTGGATCGTTGTTGTTTTTGTCTTTGATGCAATCGATTGAGGAGTAATCGTCCCCGATTCTTTTATCCCCGTTTGATTCGAAGTTGCCAATGAATCTTTTCCTATGCCAAATAAAATTCCTCCAACAAGCATTACTGCTACTGCTATGCTTACAAATTGACGAATCATTTTAAAAATTCCTCCTTTCGTTTTGATAATTTGATTATACTTCACTTTTTTCCATTATTCACCGCCAACTTGCTGTCGAACCCCGCCATTTTTTGACGGTGCGCCCGCCAATTTTGGCGGACTAGATAAAAAACGCCCCCACCGATCCGCCAAGGACATAAAAACCCCCATCCAATGCCCGTGCATCAGATAGGGGTTTCGTTTTACCCGCGCAATGTGGCGCCGAATTGTTGTTCGACCGCTTTGATCACTTGTTCATGAACGTTTGTTACTTCTTCATCTGTTAATGTCCGCGCTGGGTCGTAGTAACGGAGCGCAAAGGCAATTGATTTTTTGCCTTCAGGAAGGCGGTCTCCTTTATAGACGTCGAAAATCGATACGTCTTTTAATAGTTCTCCGCCCGCGGCAATAATTGCTTTTTGCAGTTCACCCGCAACAATATGCTCATCGACGACGAGCGCAATATCGCGCGTAATGGATGGGAAGCGCGGAATCGCGGTATAGCGAATGTCATCTACTTCCGCCTTCAACAATGCTTCAATGTCTAGTTCAAACACATACGTTTCTTTTAAATCATACTCTTTTTGCACGACCGGATGAAGCTGACCGACAAAACCGATTGTCTTGTGATCTAATAAAATTTCTGCTGTACGCCCTGGGTGAAGGTGCTCGCGTTTTGCTTGCTTATATTCCACGCGGTTCTCTAATCCTAGCAGCGCAAATAAACCGTCTAAAATGCCTTTTGCAACGTAGAAGTCGACCGCTTTTTTCTCTCCTTGCCATACATGCGCATGCCATACTCCTGTCAAGACGCCGGCTAACCGTTCTTTTTCGCTTGGCAACTCGTTTGCATTCGTTGCTAAATATACCGAACCGATTTCGTATAGCGCTACGTTTTCGACTTGGCGAGCGCGGTTGTAGCTTGCAGCTTCCAATAAGTGCGGCACTAAACTTTGCCGTAAGACGCTTCGTTCTTCACTCATTGGAAGAGCAAGACGGATCGGTTCCGCCGTTTCAAGCGCAAACATCGTCGCTTTCGCCTCGTTTGTGAGCGAGTACGTAATTGCTTGGAACAAGCCCGCATCTTCTAAATAACGGCGTACTTTACGACGCTTTGTTTGGTATGGTGTGAGCTTGCCTGGGTTTGCTTCCCCGACTGGAAGAGTTGCTGGCAAGTTGTCATAGCCATAAAGACGCGCCACTTCTTCAATGATGTCTTCTTCAATCGCAATATCGCGGCGGCGC
The DNA here is from genome assembly GCF_000836725.1 of Anoxybacillus thermarum. Taxonomy (GTDB): domain Bacteria; phylum Bacillota; class Bacilli; order Bacillales; family Anoxybacillaceae; genus Anoxybacillus; species Anoxybacillus thermarum. Next base: position 7,655 of record NZ_JXTH01000060.1, read on the forward strand.
GATGGAACAGCAATCGTAAACGTTCCGTTATCTTCTGTGAACGTAAATTGCAAGTTCGTTAAAATGCCTGCCACTTCTTCTTTCGTAATGGTTGTGCCAAGCACGTTATTGATACGGTCTAGTGTAATCGTGACAACAACCTCTTTTCGTTGCAGTGTGTTCACTTCCACCACGCCGCCAACGACTTCACCGCCAGCATATTCCGCCATTAACATCGCCGCGCGGTCAAGCGCTTCTTTTGTCCGCGCCGGGTCGATGCCTTTTTCAAAACGTGTGCTCGACTCGCTGCGCAATCCATGATCTTTAACCGCTTGGCGAATCGTCGCCCCGTTAAAATATGCAGCTTCAATAAATACGTTTACTGTTTCATCACATACTTCCGAATTGGCACCGCCCATCACACCAGCTAAAGCGACAGGCTCTTTCCCGTTTGTAATGACGAGATGATCTTCTGTCAACGTGCGCTCTACATCATCAAGCGTCACAATTGTTTCACCGGCTTTTGCGCGGCGAACGACGATTTCTCTTGAACCGAGGCGGTCGTAGTCAAACGCATGAAGCGGCTGACCGTATTCAAGTAAAATGTAGTTCGTAATATCAACGACATTATTATGTGGGCGAATGCCAGCCGCCATTAAACGCGCTTGCATCCAAAGTGGCGATGGACCGATTTTCACATGTTTCACGATGCGCCCCGCATATAGCGGATTATCTTCTGGTGCATCGACACGTACAGAAATATAGTTATGAACGTTTTCATCGTTTTCCTGTAGCTCGATGGTTGGGAGTTTTACACTTCTTCCTAAAATTGCCGCTACTTCATAAGCGACGCCAATCATGCTTAAACAATCGGCGCGGTTTGGTGTTAAACTAAGTTCTAACACTTCGTCATCCAAGTAAAGGAGTTGTAGCGCATCCGCTCCGACCGGTGCATCGCTTGGGAAAACGAAAATGCCGTCAGCGTATTCTTTCGGTACTAATTTTGACTCCACGCCAAGCTCTTGCAACGAACAAATCATGCCGTTCGATTCTTCACCGCGCAGTTTTGCGCGTTTAATTTTAAAGTTGCCAGGCAATACGGCACCAACTTTAGCCACCGCAACTTTTTGTCCTTTTGCGACGTTCGGCGCTCCGCAAATAATTTGCACCGGTTCCCCTTCGCCAATATCGACGAAACATTTACTTAATTTATCGGCGTTCGGATGTTGTTCGCGCTCAATTACATGTCCGATGACAACACCTTGTATTCCTTTATTGCGCACCTCAACGCTTTCTACTTCAATGCCTGCTTTCGTAATGCGATCGGCTAATTGTTTTGCGGTAATGCCTGTTAAATCGACATATTGTTGTAACCATCGATATGAAACAAACATCACTAACCCCTCCTTTTACACCCGATGAAATTGTTGCAAGAAACGAAGATCGTTTTGGTAAAAATGGCGAATATCATCAATGCCGTATTTTAACATTGCAATACGCTCCGGACCCATACCAAACGCAAAGCCTGTATATTTTTTCGAATCAAATCCCGCCATCTCGAGCACGTTTGGATGCACCATGCCCGCCCCTAAAATTTCAATCCAACCTGTTCCTTTACATACGCTGCAGCCGTGCCCGCCGCAATTAAAACATGATACGTCGACTTCAACAGACGGTTCTGTAAATGGGAAAAAGCTTGGACGGAAGCGAATGTCGCGATCTTCACCAAACATTTTGCGGGCAAATTCACGTAACGTTCCTTTTAGGTCGCTCATGCGAATGTTTTCGTCTACCACAAGCCCTTCAATTTGGGTAAATTGGTGCGAATGTGTCGCATCGTCGTTGTCGCGGCGATATACTTTTCCAGGGCAAATGATTTTTACAGGACCGCGCCCTTGATGTTTTTCCATTGTGCGCGCTTGCACTGGTGACGTATGCGTGCGCAACAAAATCTCCTCGGTAATGTAAAACGAATCTTGCATATCGCGCGCAGGATGACCTTTTGGCAAATTGAGCGCTTCAAAGTTGTAGTAATCTTGCTCCACTTCCGGACCTTCGGCAATCGTATAGCCCATGCCGATAAATAAATCTTCAATTTCTTCAATGACGCGCGTTAACGGATGATGGTTGCCGCGTTTCATCGGACGCCCCGGAAGCGTCACATCAATCGCTTCAGATGCCAATTTTTTCTCGACTTCTTCTTGTTCAAGCTTTGTTTGCTTTGCCTCTAACGCTTGTTGAATCGCTTCGCGCACGTCGTTGACAAGCGCTCCCATGAGCGGACGCTCTTCAGGCGACAACGCCCCCATCCCGCGTAGCACTTCAGTAATTGGTCCTTTTTTGCCGAGATATGCCACGCGCACGTCATTGAGCGCTTTTAAGTCATTTGCCTGTTCAATTTTTTCAAGCGCTTCTTGTTGAAGTTGTTGTAACCGCTCTTTCATGAAATACCCTCCCTTGTTATGTATAAAAATAAAAAACTCGCCCCTTAAGTAAGGGACGAGTGCACTCGCGGTACCACCCTTGTTAGCTATGCAATAAGCATAGCTCACTTCATTGCGATAACGGTCTACACCGGAACGCCTTTACATTTTGCATGCGCAAAATGGTCCAAGCGCCAACTCCCGAGGTGAATTCACTTGCTTAAGCCATAAAAACGCTCGCAGTCTATGGCGTTTTCTCCCTGAATGGCGATCGGCAAGCTACTCTTCTCGATCATCGTTTTTTGTATGATGAAATTCTTCATTTATTATAAGCAAATGAGCAATGAGGTGCAAGGTGATGATGCAAACATGTGTTTATTTTTTCTGCAAATGGTAAAGTAAAATCCCTGTTGCAACGGCTACGTTTAACGATTCTGCCTTCCCATAAATCGGCACATATAAGTTTGTTGTCGTCTGTTGTAGCCACTTATCGCTTACTCCACTTCCTTCATTTCCAACAATTAATGCAAACGATGAAGAAGGAGATACAGAACGGTAGTCTGCCCCATTCTGAAGCGATGTTCCATAAATGGGGATATGCTTGTTTTGGAAACGAGCGATCCATTGCCCAATATCTCCTTTTATAACAGGGAAGTGAAACAACGAACCTTGCGTTGCACGCATGACTTTTGCATTGTATATATCTGCGCTTCCTTCTCCGACAACAACAGCGTCTATTCCAGCGGCATCTGCCGTGCGAATGATCGTCCCTACATTCCCAGGATCTTGTACGGCGTCAATGAACAATGCCGTTTGTATATCATCAATGTTCCAATGCAGTTGTTTACATACCGCTGCGATGCCTTGCGGTGTTTCTGTATCGCTAATCGCTTTGATCACATCGTCGGTCACAATCGTCATCGGAATATGCGCAACGTTCCAGCTTGCTGGAATAGTCGCATGTTCAGCGATGATGATTTCTTCAATATGAACGCCGCTTTTTATTGCCTCTTCGACTAAATGAAATCCTTCAATGAGAAACAATCCGGTTTTGTCGCGCTCTTTTTTCGTTAAAAGTTTTTTCCATTGCTTCACTCGCTCATTTTTCGGTGATTCAATTCGTTTCACTCGTTGTTCCCCCAATGTTTCGCAATAAATTCATCGCGACCTGAAGCAGCGCGGTCTTCTTTATAGTGCTTCGGATTTTTTTTATGGTAATTTTGATGATAGTCTTCTGCTGGATAAAACGTTGTCGCAGGTAAGATTTTGGTGACAATCGGTTTTGAAAAACGTCCACTTTCTTCTAGTTGTTTTTTCGATTGCTCCGCTAATGTTTTTTGTCGCTCATTATGATAAAAAATAGCTGTTCGATATTGCGGACCGCGGTCATGAAATTGCCCGCCATCATCCGTCGGATCAATTTGACACCAATATAACTCTAACAATTTTTCGTACGGAAACACACTCGGATCAAACGTAATTTGCACCGCTTCATAATGCCCTGTCGTCCCTGTTTTCACTTGTTCATATGTCGGATTTTCCACATCACCGCCGGTGTATCCAGAAACGATGCCGTAAATGCCATCAAGCTCTTCAAACGGAGTGACCATGCACCAAAAACAACCTCCAGCAAATGTTGCTTTTTCCATCTTTCTCTCTCCTCTTTTAATGAATAGTAGTTACCATTATAGCAAAAACTACGTACGCAATACATAAAGAATGGAGTGAAAACAATGGACTTCAACTTACGTGGTGCCGTGATGGCAAACGTCGCAAACAGCTCAAAAGACCAATTAGAACATACGATCGTCGATGCGATTCAACAAGGGGAAGAAAAATATTTGCCTGGTCTTGGCGTCTTGTTTGAAGCATTATGGAATCATGCAACAGATGAACAAAAACAATCGATGCTTGCCACATTAGAAGAAGCAGTAAAAAAATAGCCTTCCATGCGAAGGCTATTTTTAATCAAACGTAATTTCTTTTACTTTCTCTTCATCCAATCGCTTAATGACTTCGACTAATAGTTTTACTGTTTGTTCGTAGTCATCGCGATGAAGAAGCGCCGCATGGGAGTGAATGTACCGTGTTGGGATGGAGATTGTCAATGCCGGAACGCCGCGCATTGTCATATGGATCGCACCTGCGTCTGTTCCGCCACCTGGCATCACATCAAAGCGATATGGAATGTTCATTTCTTCCGCAACATGAATGACAAATTCGCGCAATCCTTTATGTGAAACGAGCGTTGCATCGTATAAAACGATATGCGGGCCAGCACCAAGTTTCCCCATCGCCTCTTTTTCTGACACGCCCGGCGTATCGCCCGCGATACCAACATCAACCGCAAATGCAATATCTGGTTCAATCGCAAAAGCAGATGTTCGTGCACCGCGCAAGCCGACTTCTTCTTGTACTGTGCCAACGCCGTATACAACGTTTGGATGCTCGACGTCTTTTAATTGTTTCAACACATCGATCGCAATCGCACAACCGATGCGGTTATCCCATGCTTTCGCAAGCAACATTTTTTCATTGTTCATCACTGTAAATTCAAAATATGGCACAATCGCATCGCCAGGACGCACGCCCCAAGCAAGCGCTTCGTCACGGCTAGAAGCTCCGATGTCGATAAACATATCTTTTATTTCCACCGGTTTTCTTCGCGCTTCAGCAGGTAAAATATGTGGCGGTTTTGAGCCGATGATGCCTGTAATATCACCTTGTTTTGTGACGATTGTCACGCGTTGAGCGAGCATCACTTGTCCCCACCACCCGCCAAGCGGTTGGAAACGAATAAAACCTTTTTCATCAATTTGGGTGACCATAAAACCGACTTCATCTAAGTGACCCGCAATCATCACTTTTGGTCCGTTTTCTTTTCCTACTTTTTTGGCAATTAAGCTGCCGAGACGATCAGTCGTTACTTCATCTGCATATGGAGCGATGTACGATTTCATCACTTCACGTACTTCCCGTTCATTGCCCGGAACACCTTTTGCATCCGTTAACGCTTTCAACATCGTTAACGTTTCATCTAATTTTTTCACGTATGTCACTCCTCTCTATGTACAACATTCATTATACTAAACATTTTGACAGTTGTTAATAATTGTGACTTTGTCGCTCATGGTTCACTTCGTTTTTTGCGACATACGCTCGTTCAATTTGTTCAGCATTGAATTGAAGCGCATGACCAAGCTGTGCATACGCATACACTAATTGACCATATGCTTCTTCGTCCATCTTTTTGCGAAACGTCTGAACGGCTTCAAATACGTGTAAAAACTGTTCAACAAGCGGTTTACTTTCTTGCACATGTGGCCATTGGATATGTTCATAAAGGGAAAGATCAAGCCCGAGCGATAAAATAAAATGAAGGCCGTCTACATATTCCTCTAAAATCGTTTCTTCTGCCGCTTTCGGCTTCGAACTCCAAAATTTAAAGCAACGTGTTTCGTTCGCAAGTTCTCCAATTTCAACAAGAAGAGCTAACAACTTGCGCTCCACTAAACGTTCACCGCGCAAACCACGCTCCGTTTCAATTCGCTCATCTAATTGCCGTTGCATAGAAAATAATTTTTTTATATCCATTTTTTCTCCCCCTCTTATAAAAAATGACCATCCCCTCAAGGGAGAATGGTCATTTCCTTTATTACTTGTTTAAGTTTTCTTTTGCGATGTTAGCAAGTTGTGTGAATGCTGCTGCATCGTTTACTGCTAAATCAGCAAGCATTTTGCGGTTTACTTCGATTCCTGCAAGCTTTAATCCGTGCATTAAACGGCTGTAAGAAAGACCGTTCATGCGCGCTGCAGCGTTAATGCGCGTAATCCAAAGTTTGCGGAAGTCGCGTTTGCGTTGGCGACGATCGCGATACGCATACATTAACGATTTCATTACTTGTTGATTTGCAACTTTATATAAACGATGTTTTGAACCGAAATATCCTTTTGCAAGTTTAAGAATTTTTTTACGACGTCTGCGTGTGACTGTACCGCCTTTTACACGTGGCATAACATTTCCCTCCTAAAATTATTTTACGTTATCTAACAATTGACGAATGCGTTTGAAATCGCCTTTTGATACAAGCGTTGCTTTACGAAGTTTACGCTTTTGTTTTTGTGTTTTGTTTGCAAATAAGTGGCTAGTGAATGCGTGTGAACGTTTTAATTGACCTGTTCCTGTCTTTTTGAAACGCTTCGCTGAGCCTTTGTGAGTTTTCATTTTTGGCATAAGGTGTTCCTCCCTTTTGTTATTTGTCGTTTTTCGGTGCTAGCACTAAAAACATGCTGCGGCCGTCCATTTTCGGAGCCGTCTCAACCGTACCAATATCCGCGCACGCCTCAGCAAATCGATCAAGCACGCGCTGACCAATTTCTTTATGCGTAATCGCACGTCCTTTAAAGCGAATCGTCGCTTTTACTTTATCTCCTTTTTCAAGGAACTTCCGCGCGTTGCGCAATTTTGTGTTGAAGTCATGTTCTTCGATCGTTGGGCTTAAGCGAATTTCTTTTACGTTAATTACTTTTTGCTTTTTGCGCGCTTCTTTTTCTTTCTTTTGTTGCTCGAAGCGGAATTTGCCATAGTCCATAATGCGGCACACTGGCGGTTTCGCATTTGGCGCAACCATCACTAAATCTAAATTTAAACGCGCTGCAATTTCTAACGCTTCTTGCTTCGTCTTAATCCCAAGCTGCTCGCCGTTTGGATCGACTAAACGAACTTCACGTGCCCGAATGTTTTCATTAATAATAAAATCTTTGCTAATAACTAGCCACCTCCACGGTTTTTTCAAACTTGTTTGTTAAAGCAGAACGCACATAACAAAAAACGTGTGGGCATAATACACCCACACGTCTCGCTCACAACATTTCTTTGTCATGAAACCTGCTAACAGCCATGCGGCGTCGATCAGGTGAGAAGCGGGTGCTTCTGCTTGTGTTCAAACAAGTATTTACTTTTACTCTAACATATATACCATATATCAAAACACATTGTCAACTGATGTCAATTGATCACAACAAATAAAACTATAACAAACATGAAGAGAAAATGCAACTATTTATTTACGCACGAGTCAGTCAAGACTTTGTGGAGAACATTTTTTCGGTTCACTACGGGTGTTGTCAATCACTAGTTAGCGAACCATTTTCAGGAATTGATATCGTAAGCGCTTTTGGACTCTCATCCCTCATCTTGAAGTGATGATATTGTATTCCATTTTTTTACACCCAACCAAAATCCCGAAGCGCCGACAACGCTTGATGGATCGGCGTCCCGGATGACCGCTGCAGACACGGTAGATTCTGACGCACCACATCTGCCCACAACCGTCCTGCCTTCCGTTTGGCCTGTTCAACCCGCTTGGAC
>NZ_JXTH01000061.1 GCF_000836725.1 Anoxybacillus thermarum
GGACAATGCGCGTATTCATCATGCCAGGATGGTGCAGGCTTTCCTTCAAAGCGAAGAAGGCGATGCCTTTCATTTTATTTTTCTACCGCCGTATTCGCCTCATTTGAATTCGATTGAACGGTTGTGGAAGTGGCTGAAAGACGAAGTCATCGCCAACGTCCTGCATAAAGATCAAAAGGACATCGCCCAGTCGATTACTCGGTTTGAACAACATGTCTTACAGCACCCAGATGAGGTATTACGCCGCATCGGGTGTGCTGCGTGAACCAGAGGTTAAAATGTCAATTTGGATGTATATAGATGGAGGAAACTGTAGGATGTGTGGTTTTGTTGGCTATATTTCTGATGTCCCGAAAGAGATAAATAGTAACTGGAAAGAAACGTTCCAAAACATGAACGATCTGATCACTCATCGTGGCCCTGATGATCATGGCTATTTTTTTGATGAATACGTCAGTTTTGGGTTTCGGCGGTTAAGCATTATTGATCTTGAAAATGGACATCAGCCGCTATGTTATGAAAATGAAAGATATTGGATTATATTTAACGGGGAAATTTACAACTACGTCGAGTTGCGTGATGAATTAATCAAGAAAGGATGTTCATTTTCTACTCATTCTGATACAGAAGTGATCGTTGCTTTATATAGTATTGAAAAAGAAAACGTGGTAGATAAACTTCGTGGCATGTTTGCATTTGTTATTTGGGATAAACAAGAAAAAGAAATTTTCGCAGCACGTGACCCATTCGGAATTAAACCGTTTTTTTATGTAGAAAAAGAAGATCATCTGTTTGTCGCTTCCGAAAAGAAAAGTATTTTATATGCCCTTGAACACGACGAATTGAATCGTGATGCTTTGCAACATTATTTAACTTTTCAATATGTTCCAGAGCCGTTGACGATGTCATCTCACATTCGCAAGCTAGAACCTGGACATTATATGAAGAAAAAACTAGGAGAGAAATTAAACATCCATCGTTACTGGAAAGCTACATTTCATCCGACGAATCAATCGGAAAGTGAACTTGTCAAAGAAATTCGACAAGCGTTGTTTGATTCGGTAAGTATTCATATGCGTAGCGATGTTCCGGTCGGCTCATTTTTGTCAGGAGGAATTGATTCTTCCCTCATTGTAGCTATTGCGAAACAATTTCATCCGCATATCAAAACATTTTCAGTCGGATTTGCGAGAGAAGGATTTAACGAAATTGATGTAGCAAAAGAAACGGCAGAAAAGTTGGGAGTTGAAAATATTAGCTACATCATTTCTCCAAATGAATATGTGGAGGAATTGCCGAAAATTATATGGCACATGGACGATCCATTAGCAGATCCGGCAGCTGTCCCTCTTTATTTCGTAGCAAGAGAAGCGAGAAAATATGTAACCGTTGTTCTTTCTGGTGAAGGAGCGGATGAATTGTTTGGGGGATATAACATTTATCACGAACCAAAATCTTTACAAATATTTGAAAGGATGCCGAATTTCATACGCTCCATTTTAGCCATGATCGCAAAAGTATTGCCAGAAGGAGTAAAAGGGAAAAGTTTTATTGAACGCGGGATTACCCCAATCGAAAAACGCTATATCGGTAATGCGAGAATGTATAGTGAACAGGAAAAAAGTAAGTTGTTGAAAATGTATAATCAACATGTATCATATACAAACATTACCGCGCCGTTTTACCACGAAACAGAAGGATATCCTCCGATTAGCCGGATGCAATATATTGATATTCATACATGGTTGCGAGGCGATATTTTATTGAAGGCAGATAAAATGACGATGGCACATTCTTTAGAATTACGCGTTCCTTTCCTCGATAAAAAAGTATTTGAAGTCGCCGCAAAAATTGCTCCGGAAATGAAAGTGAAAAATAAAACGACAAAGTATATTTTGCGGAAAGCAGCAGAAGGGATTGTTCCGGATCATGTTTTACATCGCAAAAAGCTAGGCTTTCCTGTTCCTATTCGGCACTGGTTAAAAGATGAAATATATGACTGGGCGAAACGTACGATAAAAGAAAGTGAAACAGATCATCTATTTCATAAAGACGTATTGTATCGTCTGCTAGAGGAACATTGTCAAAACAGGGCGGATCATAGCCGAAAAATATGGACGGTACTCACTTTCATGGTTTGGCATCAAGTGTATGTCGAGAAAAAATATCACTTTATGAATGAAAAAGAAAAAATAAAACTGTTCGTGTAAATGAGTCATGTTCGGAGCTCCTGTTTTACCTCGGAGCTCTTTTTTATTGCTTTCTATGCATACAATAATATAAAAAAGGGGGAATATGAAGGTGAAAAAATGGATAATTATGTTTATGAGTTTTCTTCTTTCTGCTTGTAATGTATCGAAAGCAGAGAAACAATATGCGTATAAAGAAGGAGAGTCCATCGCGTCTGAAGTAGTTACAGCCGAACAGCTCCCACAACATGTGAAAGCGTTGTATGAAAAACAACATAAACAATTTCAGGCGTATGCCGTTCAACAAGAAGATGCGACGTATGTTGTCATTCATCTTGGTGAAAGAAAGACAGGCGGATATGGGGTTGAAGTTATTGATGTGCGATACGAAAAAGGGAAGGCGATCGTCTCCTATAAAGAGCGAAAACCAGCGCCAGATGCAATTGTTACTCAAGCGTTAACATATCCGAAAGTGGCAATAAAAATAAAAACATCTGTGCCAATCGAAATAAAAAAGAAATAGCTCTATGTGTTGGGCATAGAGCTATTTGCTTGCTGAAATGCCATCCGCAACAATCCACCCTGATAATGCGCATCCAAGTGATCCTGCGCCAGGAAACACCGTGTCTCCGCAAAGCCACAATCCTTCAATATTCGTTTGTGGTGAATACGTAGATAGCAAGCTCAAGGCACCGTTTGGAATATACCCCCCAACTTTTCCGAACGCCCGATGAGTAAAACGAGAAAATGTTACAGGTGTGCCGACTAATTGAACATGTATATTCGTTAATGGGAATGTTTTGTTGACACGTTGCAATATTTGTTCTGTTAGCATCTTTTTCTGTTCATCATACGCATGACGATTCCACCAATGAAGTGGCTCGGTATGGGTCGAAATCGTTATGGAACGTTTTCCTACAGGCGCCATTTGCCGATCGAACGGTGCAGAAGCGGATAATAAAAATTGATTTCCTTCACTCATCGGTTTTGTTCGATCGACGATAAATTGGTGGTATAGGCTATCTGTCTGTAAGTCGTCGTCCGCTCCAATGTAAATGGTAAATGCCCCCCAAGCTGGGCGCTTTTTTTCTTTTTCTTCACGAATCGAAAATGTACGTTTAATAGAATCATCTAAAATGGCAAAAATACTATGGACAGAGCCGTTAAATACAACATGTTTCGCTTCATATGTTTGTTTTCGATTTGTCGCTACAAGCCAATGGCGCTGTTTGCGAATGGACACAACTTTTTCACGCATCCGTAGTTCTCCGCCAAGCTGTTTATAACGTTCAGCGATCGTATGAACAATGTTTGAAAGCCCTCCTTCAACGTAAAACGCTCCGCGATGAAATATGCTTAAGGCGACGGCGCCAAGTAAAGCGGGACAACGCTCAACCGTTGTTTGCACACTATCAACGAGTTGGCCGTTTAAAAAAGCAATGAACGTTTCGTCACGGATGCCATAATGTTGCAGTCGTTTCGCAATCGATTGAAACAAAAATGGTGTAGCGCTTATTAGCTTGCGATCTGCTTTTTGCATCGCTTGAAATAAATGTTTGATCGTTTTGGGAGGAACGATCGGTCGTTTATACACAAAGGAAAGCATCGCATCCGCCAGAGAAAACATTTCTTCAAAAAAGCGAACAATCGCTGCCCCATCTTTCGGAAACTGTCGGGCAATTTCTTCAAACCAACGTTCTTTTTGTTGGTAATATCGAATCGTTCGTTCGGAAAAATGCACGTCCATGATCGTATCTAATAAATGAACAGGAGGGGGAGACATGTCAAGCTCATGAAATAGTTGTGAAAATACGCCGCCTTCCTCAAAGCCCATCCCAAGTGTAGCGCCTGCTTGAAAACGAAACGACTGTCGTTCGAACTTTCCTGCACATCCACCGAGTTCGCTTGCAGCTTCGAGCGTGAGTGTGCGATACCCTTTTTTCGCAAGCAGCGCGCTTGCGGTCATCCCTCCGAATCCTGTTCCAACAACAATGACATCGTACAATATGTTCACCTTCTTTTTTCTTTTTATTATACAATTATTGAACAAATATTGTACAATAAAAACACGTAACATATGAAAGGATGGTATATATGCAGACAGCTGTTGTTTGGTTTCGCCGAGATTTTCGATTGCACGATCATACAGCGCTCGTTCACGCGCTTCAGTGGGCGAAAGAAAGGGAAGGAAAGCTTCTTTTTTTCTTTCATTTTGATCCTTATTTCGCTAAAGAGCGAACGTATCATCATGAATATTTTTTTCAAACAGTTGAGCACTTTCGCCAGTCATTATGTGAGTACGGCATTCACATGCATGTATTGTACGGGGATGCGGATCAAGTGTTTACTCGCCTCATTCATCATACAAATATGTGTGCGATTTTTTTTAATAAAGACGAAGTTGGGCGCGGAAAAGAGCGGGATGATTACGTTCAGGCGTTGTTACAAAGGTATGGGGTGGAAGTGTATACATATGATGATGCGCATATACATGGGACATTTGAGGTACTAAAAGCAGATGGAACGCCTTATAAAGTATATACACCATATTACCGCGCATGGCGAAAACGCCCGAAGCGTTTTCCGTTTTCAGTAGACATCGATTTGTTACGTGCTCATATGTTACATATCACGCCGCTCTCCGAACAAGATGAGCGTATGTTTGTGATGTGGCTTGCGCAATGTACGAAACGTTGGGAGCATACGAGCGAACAAGACGCTTTACATGTTTTACAGCAGTTTATCGATACGGCACTTCCATATTATCATCGAAAACGAGATATTCCGAGCGTTGTGGGGACAAGTCGTTTATCTCCACATTTAAAAACTGGGACGATTTCCATTCGCACCGTTTTTCATGCGGTTGTACAACAATTTGGCAACGGTTATGACGAAGCGGTAGAAACGTATATAAAAGAGCTAGCTTGGCGTGATTTTTATCATATGATTTATGCACATTTTCCGTTTACAAAGACGGAAGCGTTTATTGAAAAGTATCGTCATCTTCCATGGTCGCATGATGATGAACGCTTTGAAGTTTGGAAAGAAGGAAAAACAGGTTTCCCACTCGTTGATGCAGGGATGCGCCAGTTGAAAAAGGAAGGATGGATGCACAACCGTTTGCGCATGGTCGTTGCCTCGTTTTTAACAAAAGATTATTTGATCGATTGGCGCATGGGCGAACAATACTTTCAACATATGTTAATCGATTACGATGAAGCATCAAATATCGGGGGATGGCAATGGGCTGCTTCTGTCGGGACAGATGCTGTACCGTATTTTCGCGTTTTTAACCCGATTGAACAGTCGAAAAAATTTGACCGAGACGGCACGTATATTCGCACATACGTACCAGAACTTGCTTCTTTTCCTTCGGCACATATTCATGAGCCGTGGAAAAGTAACATAAAAGTCGATTATCCTGAGCCGACAGTAGACCATTCATTACAACGCCAACGAGCCATTGCATTGTTTCAAATGAATGAACGATTATAGCCTACTTGATGAAGTGGGCTTTTTTGCTTTAGTTAAATCATGGAGGATTATAAATTGTAAAAAAAGAATAGAAATAAATAGCGTCTATACTTCAGCGTGGTTATCAGCCGCTTTGATTGAGAGAGATGAGGAAGGGAGAGAACAATGATAGAAAAAAAGAAGCTGTACATTAACGGAGAATGGGTAGAAGCAGAGTCGTACACACAACTTTTGGCGCCATATGATGGAGAAGTATTGGCACACATTCCAATTGCGACAAAACAACATGTCCAACGGGCGATTGCGGCAGCGGATGAAGAACGGCGAACGATGGCGAAGATGCCTGCACATGAACGCGCGGCCATTTTAGAGAGAGTCGTGACGTTATTGCAACAGCGTGCAGACGAAGCGGCTACGATCATCGCGAAAGAAGCCGCAAAGCCAATCACAACCGCCAAAGCGGAAGTAGCGCGCACGATTCAAACGTATAAATTTGCAGCAGAAGAGGCGAAGCGAATTCATGGAGAGACGATTCCACTTGATGCTGCTCCAGGTGGGGAACATCGTGTCGCTTTTACGGTAAGAGAACCGATTGGAGTGATTGGAGCGATTACCCCGTTTAATTTTCCGATGAATTTAGTAGCGCATAAGCTAGGTCCTGCGATTGCATCTGGAAATACGGTCGTATTGAAACCCGCGAGCCAAACGCCGCTTTCTGCATATTTTATCGCGGAGTTGTTTGAACAAGCAGGATTGCCAGAAGGGGCACTCAATGTCGTGACAGGTAGCGGAAAAACAGTTGGCGATCAAATTGTGACAGATCCGCGTGTTCGCATGATCACATTTACAGGAAGTCCTGAAGTAGGAATCGCTATTCGCAACAAAGCTGGCTTAAAACGCGTGACGCTAGAATTAGGGTCAAACTCAGCCGTCATTATTGATGAGCAAGTGGACGTTGATCGAATCATTCCGCGGTGTGTCGTCGGTGCTTTTTCTTTTCAAGGACAAGTGTGTATTTCCTTGCAGCGTATTTATGTGCATGAAAAACGGTATGAAGAATTCGTTGAAAAGTTTGTGACAGCGGTGAAGCATTTGAAAGTCGGTGACCCGCTTGATCCGAAGACAGACGTTTCGGCTCTTATTTCTGAAAAAGATGTGGAGCGTTCTTTACAATGGATCGAGGACGCGAAACAAGGAGGTGCTACCGTTGCAATTGGTGGAGAGAGACAAGGAAATATTTTGTTGCCGACAGTCATTTTAGACGCATCACCAGCATTGAAAGTATCATGCCAAGAAGTGTTTGCACCGATTGTGTTGATTAATAAAGTTTCATCCGTCGACGAAGCGATTGCACTTGTCAACGATTCGCGCTATGGGTTGCAAGCAGGCATATATACAGAGAACGTTCATAACGCATGGGAAGCGGCAGAGAAACTACATGTCGGCGCGGTTCTTATTAATGACATTCCAACGTTCCGTGTCGATCATATGCCGTACGGTGGGGTAAAAGAAAGCGGATTTGGACGCGAAGGTATTCGTTACGCAATCGAAGAAATGACAGAGTTAAAGCTGATTATCTTCAATCGGAACCGGTAAAAACTTAACATGCTCGGGACTGTCCGAAAAGTAGTATTTAATCCCGAAATCTAAAAAAAGCAAACCCAAAGAATGCTGTAAAATCAACATTCTTTGGGTTTTAATTTTGTCATTCTTCAAATTACTGCATTCTAGACAACTGTTAGGATAGAGCGTATCTTCTCGAATTATTTCATAGTTTTCGGGTTTATTCTTGTAACTATTCACCCCGATAGTAGTATGTAAAAAAAAAGCATAAATAGGGCATCTCTGTTACAGAAAATGCCCTACGTGTTAGAAAGAGCTTGAGCGAGTGTTTCGCCTGTTAACAGAAGACACAGCGAGTCCCACACGTTTTTTTCTTGCTTCGTGAGTGTGGAAACGATGCTCCTTGTGATACGAAAAGACTAGGCGAATGTATCTTCACGAAACGTGCCGGAGATGTTCTCTTTCACTTTGACCATGCCAAGATCTCGTTTTGCTTGGTTATTGTCAAAGGGAACATGAGCTTCTCGCAAAAAACGAAGCGCTTCTTCCTTTCGTTTTTGAAGCCGTCGAACAAAGGCAAGTGCCTTTTTCGGGAGAGGTGTCATCGTTTCCAATCGGTGCTGTACTTCCGCTAAGATGCGATCAACTTGACGGACATCGACCTTGAAAGGCTTGACTTCACGCAAAGAAGTCCCACATCCTTGACACATGTTCACACGATGGACGACACGATGATATGGATGTTCCACTTGACGGAGCGTCGTTCCATGATGTCCTTCTTGTCCACCTGGCTTTTTGCCAGATGGCTCGCGTGAAGAACGTGTGTTGGCAAAACGGTCGGAGGATGGGGGCAAATGGCTATTGGAGCTGTTTTTTTTCGTGCTTCCAGCTCTTGAATACGATACTTGAGTTGTTCATTTTCTTTGCGTAGTTGCTGGATTTCTGTCAAAAGCTGATCGATGACTTGTTGTTGATGAGCAATCAACTTTTTTTGTTGTTGGACTTTGCCGATGAGGCTCTCTACTGTAAATACAGCTTGTTGTACCGTCAACATGCGATTCGCCTCCCTGTCTATGAGTATTCACATCATAGACAAGAAATACAAAAAATGTTCAGCCCACTTGATCATGTGGATGAATAGTTACTTATTCTCCAAGTTAAAGGATCATTTCACTGTTTTGTGCACAAAATGCACAAAATTATTTTTATTTTCAAAAACTTATTTTTCAGAAAATTGTTGCTATAATTACTTTCGAATATGTAAACGTTATCAAAAACAAGGGGGAAGAAAATGGTGAGAAAATGGGTCAGTTGGTTGGTTATAGGGTTGGTTGTACTAATTTTTAGTGCGTGTGGAAGCAGTTCCACAACAAAAGAAGCGAATACGACAACGAAAGCATCAGAAAAATTGAATTATCCGACGAAACCGATTGTGATTGTCGCACCTTCAGGGGCTGGAGGGGGATGGGATTTAACCGCACGGGCGATTACGAAAGTATTAAGTGAAACGAATTTAGTGAAGCAGACGATGACAGTTGAGAATAAGCCGGGTGGTGGGGGAGCAGTGTTTATGGCAGAGTATGCCACCCAAGATACAAAAAATGATTATAAGCTATTTGTAAATTCTCCACCGATTATTATTAACAACTTGAAAGCGGAAGGAAATAGCCCGTTCGGCTATAAAGATACTACTCCGCTTGCCCAATTAACGAAAGACTATGGAGCGATTGTTGTCAAAGCAGATTCTAAATTCCAATCATTAGCTCAGTTGCTTGCTGAAATTAAAAGAGACCCAAAATCTGTAACGGTTGCTGGTGGATCGGCACCAGGTTCAATGGATCATTTAGTGGCAATTCTTCCGATTTATAAATCAGGAATTGATCCGAAAATGGTCAAATACGTTTCATACGATGGAGGCGGCGAAGCGATTGCAGCTCTTCTTGGCGGAAACGCAGACGTTATTGCGACAGATGCTTCTTCGGTTGGCGAGTATGTGAAAGCAGGGAAAGTGAAAGTGCTTGCTGTTTCTGCGCCGGAACGCCTCGGTGGAGATTTGCAAGACGTTCCGACGATGAGAGAGATTAATATTGATGCAGAGTTTACGATTTGGCGAGGGGTGTTCGGCCCGAAAGAAATGTCTGCAGATGCGAAAAAGTTTTGGGAAGAAACGTTCCAAAAGCTAGTAGAGAACGACCAATGGAAACAAGAACTAGAGAAGCAAGGATGGCAGTCAGACTACAAAAATGCAGAGGAATTTACAAAATTTTTACAAGAACAAGAAACATTAATTAGTGATATGTTAAAGTCGCTTGGCATGCATAAATAAATGGACGGGGGAGTTTTCTTCCCCTTTTCTAAATCGAAAGGAAGGTGTGGCGATGAGCAAAACGTTTGACCGCGTCGCGGCTTTGACGTTTTTAGCAATAGGAGTATTGTTTATGATAGAGAGTTTACAAATTTCAAAGAGTACCTACGGAAGTGTAGTCGGTCCGAACGTATTTCCATTTTTGTTGGGACTTATTCTTGTAGTGCTTAGTATTAAGTTATTATTCGAAACGATCGGGTATCCGTCAACTCGCGGGGAAAAGCAACGGTTGCAATATAAAAAATTTTGGATGATATTCATCTCCGCCATTTTTTACGCTATATTACTTGAACCAATCGGATACGTAATTACCACGTTTCTTTTTCTTATTATCGGATTTCAGACGGTAGAAAAAGGTTCAATATGGAAGTCAATCGTGATTGCTGCCTGTTTTTCGTTCGGGGTGTACGGACTATACGTGAAGATGTTGCAAGGTACGTTGCCAAGTTGGCCGATTTGGTTGAAGTAAGGGGGAACGAGTGTGGCATTTCTTCTTGAAGGATTTCAAACGGCATTGCAGTTGCATAATTTATTTTTTGCCTTTCTTGGTGTAGTGATTGGAACGGCTGTCGGCGTTTTGCCAGGAATAGGCCCGATGAGCGGGGTGGCGCTGTTAATTCCTGTAACAGCCTCCATGACATCAGGGCTCAATCCAGCACAGGCTGCAACAAGTTCCATTATTTTACTTGCTGGTGTGTATTATGGAGCTATGTATGGAGGCTCAACGACTTCGATTTTACTTAATACGCCTGGGGAATCGTCATCAGTTGTCACCGCGCTTGATGGGTACCAAATGGCGAAGCAAGGAAGAGCGGGTTCTGCATTAGCCATTGCAGCAATTGGTTCGTTTGCAGCTGGAATCGTTTCTCTAATCGCCCTTGTGTTGCTAGCGGAACCCCTTTCGAACGTAGCGCTAAAGTTCGGACCAGCAGAATATTTTTCGTTAATGATTCTTGGGCTGGCAGCAGTCAGTGGACTTGCTGGGAATTCAATGACGAAAGCTTGGATGATGACGGTTTTTGGATTATTGCTTTCAACGATTGGGCTTGATAGTGTATCAGGAGTAGCACGGTTTACGTATAATATTTCGTTTCTTTATGGAGGATTGGAATTTTTAACAGTTGCGGTTGGGCTTTTCGCGCTTGGGGAGGTGTTTAAAGCCATTCTCCATAACGAGCAAAATAATGACGGTATTGCAAAAATCGGGAGGATTATTCCGTCAAGGGAAGAATTAAAAGAAAGTACGGGTCCGATTGCCCGCGGCTCACTCCTTGGGTTTTTGGTCGGAATATTGCCCGGAGCCGGAGCTACGTTAGCTTCTTTTTTCTCTTATATGTTGGAAAAGAAAATAAGTAAACATCCTGAGAAATTTGGAAAAGGAGCAATCGCTGGAGTTGCTGCACCGGAATCCGCGAATAACGCAGCTTCCGGTGGAGCAATGATTCCTCTTTTAACATTAGGAATCCCAGGTTCAGGAACGACTGCGATATTAATGGGGGCATTGATGATGTATAACGTTCAACCCGGGCCGCTGCTTTTTGATGAACATCCAGATGTGGCATGGGGCTTAATTGCAAGTATGTTTATTGGAAATATTATGCTTCTTATTTTGAATATGCCGCTTGTCAAAATATTTGCTAAAATTATTGAGACACCAACTAAATATTTATTACCACTTATTATTGCTATTTCTATTTTCGGTGTATATGCTGTTCAAGTTACAACATTTGATATTTTTCTGTTGCTTGGTTTCGGGGTGTTAGGATATTTGCTTGCTGCGAATGACTTTCCACTTGCACCACTTGTATTAGGTCTTGTGTTAGGACCGATGATTGAAAATAATATGCGTAGAGCACTTACAACATCGAATGGGGATTTTTTTGTATTTATTGAAAAACCGATTTCATTTGTTCTGCTAATCGCCGCCATTTTATGGATTGTTGTTCCGTTTATAATGAAATTAAAAGGAAAATCGGTCATCGTAAACGAAGATATGTAAAAATGGAAGACTTACTGCGTTAAGCAGTCGGTCTTTCTCTTTTTTCTAAAGGGTGGTACGATGAAATTACAAACGAAGCTTATTATTATCATTTGTTCATTAATTATTGTCGTCATTGTGTTTTTATCACTGTTTTTTCAGCATATGCTAGCCTCCACTTTAAAAGAACAGATTGGATTGCGAGCATTGAACGTAGCGGAGAGTGTAGCGGCTGTTCAATTAGTAAGAGACGCTTTTCAACAAAAAGAGCCGCATAAACAAATTCAGCCGTTTGCTGAAACGATCCGTCGGAAAACAGGCGCAGAGTATGTCGTCGTCGGCAATAAAGAAGGAATTCGTTATTCTCATCCGGTGGAAGAGAGGATCGGGAAAAAAATGGTTGGTGGAGATAACGACGAGGTTCTTCAAGGAAAATCGATTATTTCAGAAGCTGTCGGTTCACTTGGACCAGCCATTCGCGGGAAAGCGCCGATTTTTGATGAATCTGGCCAAGTGATTGGGATTGTGTCGGTCGGGTTTATGCTCGAAGATATACAAAAAATCGTTCGGGCGTATACGGTGAAAATTTTCCTTTTTTCGATTATTGCGCTATTACTTGGGGTGGTTGGTTCTGTACTTATTGCCCGAACGGTAAAACAATCAATTCACGGATTAGAACCGAAAGAGATCGGGATTCTTTACCAAGAAAAACAAGCGATATTAGAAGCGATTCGTGAAGGGCTTATTGCGGTTAATCAAGATGGTATAGTGACAATGGTTAATAAGACGGCAATGGAGATGTTGGGATGTAAAATGGAGGAACATCTCCTAGGAAAGTATATTTTGCACCTTATCCCTCATTCCCGACTGTTAGATGTGATGAAAACGGGCAAAGCAGAGTACGACGTGGAAATGGAAATAGGGGAACAAACGGTGATTGCTAATCGCATTCCCATTGTCGACAAAAAAGGTGCTGTCATCGGGGCGGTGTCGACGTTTCGTAATAAATCCGAGCTTTATCGACTAGCAAAAGAGTTGTCTCAAGTAAAAAGCTACGCCGAAGCACTTCGGGCGCAGACGCACGAGTTTTCTAATAAACTTTATGTTATTTCTGGGTTAATTCAGCTAGAATCTTATGAAGAAGCGCTAGAGCTCATTACAAAAGAAACAAACGTCCAACAAGATATTGTCCGGTTTGTCATGAAAGAAATTCCTGATCCTGTCATCGGGGGATTGTTAATCGGAAAATTTAACAAAGCAAGCGAGCTAAAAATTACGTTTGACATTGATCGGCAAAGTAGTTTTCGTGATATTTCTAATATTGACCGTGACCACCTTGTCACCATTATCGGAAATATTATTGATAATGCGATGGAGGCGGTCGTAGAAAACGGTCGGGAAGAAAAGCGTGTTACGGCATTTTTTACCGATCTTGGCGAGGATTTAATTATTGAGGTCGAGGATACAGGAGTAGGGATTGCGGAAGGATTAGAGTTGGAAATATTTAGTAAAGGATTTTCCACAAAACCTGGGAAGCATCGCGGATATGGGCTTGATTTAGTTCAAAAATCGTTAGCAGCATTGCAAGGTCATATTACGTATCATACAGAAAAAGGAAAAGGAACTGTCTTTACCGTTGTGATTCCAAAGCGGAGGAGATGAGAGATGCCAAAACCGATTCGAGTCCTTATTGTAGAAGACGATAAACGAATTGCAGAAATTAATCGGAGATTTGTCGTGCGAGTTCCGGGATATGAAGTGGTGGGGATCGCTACGAATGAACAAGAAGGAAAAGAATTTATCACCGTACTTCAACCAGAATTAGTTTTATTAGATATTTACTTTCCAGATATGCATGGTTTGCATTTATTGAAGTGGATACGGGAGCATTTTATGAATATTGATGTGATTGTGATTACGGCTGCCCGCGAAGTTGATTCGTTGAAGCAAGCGATGCGTGGAGGAGTGTTTGATTATATTATTAAACCAATTATGTTAGAACGATTTACAGAAACATTAGTTCGATATAAAGAGTATCATGACAAAATGCAGCTGATGACGAAGGAAAAAGAGATTATTAGTCAAGAAGAAATTGATGAACTGATTCGTAGAGACTACGTATTAAGTGATGCGAGTGACGAGCTTCCAAAGGGAATTCATCGATTGACATTAGAGAAAGTGTTAACTGTGATGAAGCAATATCATGATGGGGTAACAGCAGAAGAAGTCGGGAAATTAATTGGTGCAAGCCGAACGACTACGAGAAGGTATTTGGAATATTTGGTATCTGCATCTATCGTCATCGCAGACGTTTCTTATGGAACCGTCGGAAGACCGGAAAGAATTTATCGGTTAAAAAGGAGTTAAGGAGGATGTTCATTGGACATTTTCATCCGCATTGTGATTGATGTTATTTTGCCGCTATTTTTATTGATTGGCGCAGGGGCTTATTTGCATCGGTTGTTTCATTTTGATATGAATACGTTGTCGAAAATGACGACGTATTTTTTGCTTCCAGCTGTTGGTTTTGTGAACGTGTATAAAAGCGATATGAAAAGCGAGGTGTTGTTTCACGTTCTTTTCTTTCTCGTTTTACAAAACGGTACGCTCATTGCGCTTAGCGCTGCCATGGCGAAATGGCTAAAGCTTGACCGTAGTCTAGGAGCAACATTTCAAAACACAATCGTGCTTAATAACTCCGGCAATTTCGGCATCCCGGTTAGCCAGCTCGTATTTCGCCATGAACCGTTAGGGATGTCGATTCAAATTGTTGTAACGATTTTCCAAAACTTTTTAACGAACACATACGGCGTGTTTCAATTTATTTCGGCGAGTGAAAATAGGGAGAAAATAACACGTGACATGTTAAAAAATCCGATTATTTATGCACTCGTTCTCGCTGTTATTTGGAAGTTGTTTGATATTGCCGTCCCAGCATTTATTTGGCGCCCCCTTGAACATGTAGCTGATGCTTTTTTAACGGTTGCCTTGGTGACGCTAGGTGCTCAACTTGCATATATGGATGTGAAACGTATTCCGCGTCTCATGTTTATAACGATTTGTAGCCGCCTAATCTTATCGCCCTTCATTGCTTTTTTGATCATTTTACTTTTACATATGGAAGGAATTACAGCTCAAGCGTTGCTTATTGCTAGTGCATATCCTTGCTCGCGAAATACAGCATTGTATGCATTAGAATACAATCATCATCCAGCATACGCCGCTCAAGCTGTATTTTTATCTACCTTGCTTAGTCCATTGACGGTAGCAAGTGTGATCGGCTTTGCACATTTGTATTTTTGATTATGTGCATGTGCCAAAGGAGTCTCCAGCGATATGTGCTCCTTTGGCATGCGTTGGCGTTCTTTCATTTGTATTTATTTCTGTTTAATTGGAATCCATAGTTCATTTTCTGGATGATGATTTGGTGGATAATAGCATTCAATCAAAGGGGCATGGGCAAGTTCATAACGAGAAGCAGGGAGCCATTCGGAATGTAGTCGTTTCCATGCTTCATCTACATTTGGGATGACCGCCCATGTGTCGTGTGTAATTGTTATAGTGTGAGTAAAATATTTGTGGGTGACATTCAGGAATGATTCCCCGACGAGGGTTGCGAACTTTTGTTCGCGACGCTCGTCGGGGCCACCAAGCGAAGCGCGGTAGAAAAAAGCAAATGTCATGCAAAAAGGACTCTCTCCCTGCTATGATGGTGATGACCAACATCAATAAAACAGGAGGGAGAGAGTCCATGAAACATTTTACCACAGAATGGCCTTTATTAAAAGAGCTGGAGGAACAATTAGTCAGAACTCTTCAAAAGGTGTTCGCTGTCTTGTTGGCGGCCCTTTTGGAGG
>NZ_JXTH01000062.1 GCF_000836725.1 Anoxybacillus thermarum
GTCCAAGCGGGTTGAACAGGCCAAACGGAAGGCAGGACGGTTGTGGGCAGATGTGGTGCGTCAGAATCTACCGTGTCTGCAGCGGTCATCCGGGACGCCGATCCATCAAGCGTTGTCGGCGCTTCGGGATTTTGGTTGGGTGTAAAAAAATGGAATACAATATCATCACTTCAAGATGAGGGATGAGAGTCCAAAAGCGCTTACGATATCAATTCCTGAAAATGGTTCGCTAACTAGTGATTGACAACACCCGTAGTGAACCGAAAAAATGTTCTCCACAAAGTCTTGACTGACTCTTTATACATCCATTTCGTGCACATGAGCGTATTGGCTGTTAAATTATGATGTGTCAACATTGCGGCTTTCGGAAATCCAGTTGTTCCGCCTGTATATTGAAGAAGCGCAACGTCTTCTATCGGATCCACATCCGTCTCTTTCACTTTCCCACTCGCAAGCGATAAGGCTTTTGTGAATAAGTGGCAATCTCCTTCATGTTTGACGCGTACAATCATCCCTGTTTGTTTCTTTTGTACAAATGGATATAACACATTTTTCGGAAACGGTAAATAATCTTTTATACTTGTAATGATCACATGTTCAATTTTTGTATGCGCTTTCACTTTTGTAATTCTTGGATAAAGTAAATCAAGGCCGATAATGACTTTCGCACCGCTATCATTTAACTGATATTCTAACTCTCGTTCAGTATACAATGGGTTTGTTTGTACGACAATACCACCTGCAAATAAAACAGCGTAGTAGCTAATGACCGCTTGTGGACAATTCGGCAACATAATCGATACGCGATCGCCTTTTTCTAAACCAAGCTGTTGTAAATACGATGCTAACTTCAGCGCTTGCTCATATACTTCCTTATATGTCAGCTCCTTTCCTAAAAAATGAATCGCAGTTTTGTGCGGGAACTGCTCCGCTGCTTCTTGCAAAAATTGTTGCAACGGCTTGCGCGGATAATCAATTGAATGAGGAACTTGCTGAGGATATAACGCTAGCCATGGCTTCTCCATTTCGTTTCCCCCTTTTCGATAAGATTATTTATATTTTATAATATTTTCTGAAATTTTTGTATTAAAAAATAAAAAAGGTGCCTGCTGACACCCTTTTATGCAAAAAACGTGAGATATATGACACCAATAAGCAAAAATACACCGCACAATACGAGCAATACTTTCGCTAACGTTTCCATCTGTTTCTCCTCTCACCTTATACTTGCTCCGATGACAAATGACAAGCCGATAGAAATAACCATAGAAATAAATCCTACCGCACGATTATCGTTGGCAATTTCGTCGTCAATGTTGAACTTTGGCGTTAAAAATTCATAAATAAAATAACCGATTAACAACAAACCAAATCCGTAAACGCCCCAACCGATCATCGTTAACAGTGAATCATGATGATCGATCGAGTATCGGAAAATATTCGCAATCCCAAATATTTTCCCTCCTGTCGCCATCGCTACCGCCATGTTTCCTTTTTTAATCTCTTCCCAGTTTTTGTATTTTGTCACAAGTTCAAAAATAGCTAAAAATAAAACTAAACATAAAATGACGACACTAAAATTAGCAGCAATATGAATCGTTTCATTTTCCCAGAACGCGTTCATAGTTCCTCCCGTTATTGTAATTCGACAATGGTGACGCCTGTTCCCCCTTCAGTCGCCTCACCAAATCGAATGCTTTTTACCGAGCGATGATTTTGTAAATATTGTTGCACGCCTTTTCGAAGAGCCCCTGTTCCTTTTCCATGAATGATAGACACGCGCGGATATCCTGCCAACACCGCATCGTCAATATATTTTTCGACGCGAAGCAACGCATCTTCATATCGCTCACCACGCAAATCTAATTCTAGCGGAACGTGATAGTCGCGGCCTTTTACAGTCGCAATAGGCTTTGTTTCAATCGGTGCTGGGCTACTTACATACTGCAAATTTTCTTCATCCACTTTCATTTTTAAAATCCCAATTTGCACAAGCCACTCTTTATCGGATACTTTCTCAATCAACTGCCCTTTTTGATTGAGATGAATGACTTTCACTTCATCGCCTGGGTGTAAGGATTGCTTTGCTTTTTGCGCTTGTTTTTTCTTTTTTGTATCGATTTGCGGAATCGCTTCTTCTAACTTTTTCCGCGCGGCAATCAGCTCATGTTCTTTCATAGCAGCGGCCTGTTGTTTTTGCATTTCACGAAGGTTTTGAATCACTTCTTCGGCAGTTTTCATCGCTTTTTTAACAATGAGTTCTGCTTCCTCTTTTGCTTTTTCTAACAACCGCTCGCGCTGTTCACTTAATTCGTTCCACTGCTGTTGTAATTCATTTCGTAGCTGCTCTGCTTCTTCGCGAAGTTTTTCGGCTTGCTCCCATTCTTCTTCCGCGCGCTTTTTACTTTGTTCTAATGAAGCAATCATATTTTCGACTTCATTGCTTTCAGCACTAATATACGTACGAGCACGTGCAATAATATGTTCGTCTAAGCCGAGGCGACGAGAAATATCAAGCGCATTGCTTCGCCCCGGAATACCGATCAATAGTTTATACGTTGGACTTAACGTTTCGATGTCAAATTCGACACTTGCATTCATGACACCTTGTCGGTTATAGCCATATGCTTTTAATTCAGGATAATGCGTCGTCGCGACCACCCGCGCCCCGCGGTTATGCACTTCATCTAAAATAGCAATAGCTAATGCTGCACCTTCTTGTGGATCCGTTCCTGCTCCAAGCTCATCAAATAAAACAAGGCTATGCTCGTCCACTTGTTTTAAAATGTCAACAATATTTACCATATGAGACGAGAACGTACTTAAACTTTGTTCAATTGACTGTTCATCGCCAATGTCAGCATACACCGCGCGAAATACAGCTAATTGTGATCCATCTAACGCCGGTACTTGCAATCCTGCTTGCGCCATAACGGTGAACAAGCCGATTGTCTTTAACGTGACTGTTTTTCCCCCTGTATTCGGCCCCGTAATTACCATCGTCGTATAGTTGCTCCCTAGTTCAATATCGTTTGGAACGACTTCGTCCGATGGAATAAGCGGATGACGTGCTTGTATGAGACGGATATATCCACGTTCATTGATAGCTGGTTTTGTTGCTTTGATCGCTTTTGCGTATTTCGCCTTTGCAAACAAAAAGTCAAGCTGAGCAAGCAACTCGACGTTCTCAATAATTGTTGTCGCCTGCTCACCCACGGAGGCAGATAATTCGCTTAAAATACGTTCAATTTCTTGTTTTTCTTTCACACGCAATTGCTGCAGTTCGTTGTTCAATTCCACTACCGATTGTGGCTCGATAAATAACGTAGCCCCAGATGAAGACTGATCGTGTACAATGCCACCATACGTATGGCGATATTCCTGTTTCACTGGGATGACGTACCGATCGTTACGAATCGTAATGATTGCATCTGACAATGTTTTTTGCGCTGATGATGAACGAATAATACTCTCTAACTTATCGCGCACTCGTCCTTCAATCGTGCGCAGCTGATGGCGGAGCGAACGAAGCCGATCGCTCGCTCCATCAAGCACATCTCCGCTTTCATCAATACAATGATATATACGTTGTTCAAGTTCAGGCAAAGGAACGATTTGCGCCGCATATGCGATCATGTGCGGAAGATCTGCCTCTGTCGCTTCTAAAAATTTTTTCAGTTGTCTTGCTGCTCGCATCGTACTTGCGATATCAAGCAGTTCATGTGGACTGAGCGTTCCTCCGATGCTTGCACGTTTCGTTTGCATCCGTACGTCAAATATACCACCAAGTGGGACGTGACCACGTAAGCGAAGAACCGTTGCTGCTTCGTCCGTTTCTTCTTGCCAGCGCACCACTTCTTCTACATGTGATGATGGCATAAGCGCTACGACTTTTTCTTTTCCTAACGAGGAAGATACATATTCCGCAAGCTGTGCTTTCACTTTATCAAACTCAAGAATGTGTAATGTTTTTGCGTGCACTAAGTAACCCTCCAGCTGTTTATTTTCGCAAAAAAGAGATAAGTTGTTCGATATCCCATGTATTGATGACCGTTTCTTTTCGAATCCAACCTTTTCGAGCAAACGCCACTCCAAGCTCCATATCATCAAGCATACGAACGTTGTGTGCGTCTGTATTAATCGCTATTTTCACACCAAGCTGCTGTGCTTTTTGTAAATAAGTGTACGTTAAATCGAGACGATGTGGGTTGGCATTTAGCTCTAGCACCGTATTTGTTTCTTTCGCAAGCTGCAACAATTCGTCTATATTTACAGCGTATCCGCTTCGCTCCCCAATTAATCTTCCTGTCGGATGAGCGATCATATGAACGTATGGATTCATAAGTGCTTCTTTTAGACGTTTCATAATCGCTTCTTCTGGTTGTGAAAAAGCAGAATGAATCGACGCAATGACAAAATCGACCGTTTGTAATACATCATCTGGAAAATCTAACGTTCCATCTGGTAAAATATCCATCTCAATGCCAGATAAAATAAAAAAATCGTCGTATTTTTCGTTTAGGCGGGCAATTTCTTCTTGCTGCCGTTTTAACCGTTCAACCGTTAGTCCATTGGCTACTTTTAAAAACTGTGAATGATCGGTAATCGCAATATACCGATACCCTTTCTGGCGACATGCTTCTACCATTTGCTCAATTGAAAACGCCCCGTCGCTCCACGTCGTATGCATATGTAAATCGCCGCGTATATCAGATAAAGAAAGGAGCGGCGTGCCGTCATATGCATCGACTTCTATTCCACTTTCACGCATTTCTGGCGGGATGAACGGCAAATGAAAATGAGCAAAAAATTGCTCTTCTGTCGCGAACGTTTTCACTTCGCCTGTCTGAATGTTTTCTACACCGTATTCACTAATTTTTTCACCGCGTTCTTTTGCGAGCTGACGCATGCGCACGTTATGTTCTTTTGAACCGGTAAAATGATGGAGCGTTGTGGCAAAATGTTCAGGGGAAACGAGACGAAAATCGACATTGACAACATAATCGTATTGCAATTGCAATGATACTTTCGTTTCTCCGTTTGCGACAACGTCATAAATATGTTCAAGTTGCAACAACTGCTCCCGAACATACAAAGGATTGTTTGTTGCGATAATGAAATCCAAATCTTTTACTGTCTCGCACACCCGACGCAAACTGCCTGCTCGCGAAAACCGTACGATATCATCTATATTTGCAAGTTGCCGTTCAATGTCTAAAGCGACTTCTAACATAAACGCAATTGGCAACCGTTCAGGGCGCGCATTCATATTGGCAAGCGCAGTTAAAATGTTTTCTTCTGTCTTTGCACCAAAGCCACTTAATTGTCTTACACGTTGAGCTAAGCACGCTTCTTTTAATGTTTCCACATCAGTTACACCTAGTTCATGATACAGTTTTGCGATTTTTTTCCCTCCAAGTCCGGGCAATTTTAAAAGTGGAAACAATCCTTTAGGAATTTCTTGTTTTAGCTGTTCCAATACATCGCTCGTTCCCGTCTGCAACCATTGTCGCAAAACGGCAGCTGTTCCTTTTCCGATTCCTGCAATGGACGTAAAATCATCAATATCTGTTAAGGCACGTTCATCTCGCTCTAACGCTGAAGCTGCTTTACGAAAAGCGGATACTTTAAACGGATTTTCCCCTTTGATTTCCATATATAAAGCGATCGTTTCAAGCAGGCGAATCGCCTCTTTTTTATTTTTTTCCATCCCATTCCCTTCCTTTCGACGAAAAAACTTCTCTCGGACGGAGAAGTTTTTACGCCATATATTGCACGAGCATATGTTTTACAAAATTTGATAAAACGGGTGTGTGTTTAACAATCAAACTAGCGATGAATGAGTCGTGAAGTGGCTGTTGAATGATAGACATAGGAACAAGTGCACTCACATATAAAAGTAAAAATAAAAGCAAATACACTTCTATAAAACCAAGCGCTCCACCTGCCCAACGGTTTACGCTTTTTAAAATGGGTAACTGTGCGACGAAGTCTAGCATTGAGCCGATCACTTGCATCACAATTTTCGCAGCGAAAAATAAAACAGCAAACGCAATCGCACGATAGTACGCTTCATCTAAATTTGTGCTTTCAATGAGCAATTTTATCGTTTCCCCATCGCCAAAACTCGGATATGGCACCCATAATTTTAGTCTTGGTGCTAGTTGATCATAATAGTTATATGCAACAATAAACGCGATCAAAAAACCGGTCATATGAATAAATTGCAAAATAAATCCTCGTTTCAATCCAATCATCAGTCCCATGAGAAGGATGAAACAAATAACCAAATCAATCACCGCTGTCATCATCCTTTTCTTTATTCATTTTTCGCAAAAGGCGTTCGTATTCATCTTTTAGTTCAATATATTCATGAACGATATTTACAGCCGTTAATACAGCGAGTTTACTCGTATCAAGCGTCGGATTTTTGGCACTAATTTCACGCATTTTGTCATCGACAATGGAAGCAACAAGCCGAATATGACTGGAGCTTTCCGTTCCGACGATCGAATATTGTTGTCCGTATATATCTACCGTAATACGCGTTTTTTTCTGCTCCGCCAAATTATTTCCCCCATTCATCCGATCTCCCGTTTCGGCAAAATTCCACCTTTTATCTTAACATGATTTGTAGATACGTCAACTACCCCCACTTAGCTAACGCTTGAAGTGGAGGCTTGCAACTCCCCAGAAGTACAAGCGGATGTTATCCTCCTTCCTTCACTTGGGGTTGCATCAGGGCAGGTTGACAACTGCCCAACAACAAAAGTCATGCTTTTGTTGTTTCTTCAACGATGTACTCGATTCCTTTTCGTTGAAGATTCATGGCACCAATGCGGTCATCGTTTGAGGTATATCCGCATGTTCGACAACAAAACGTGTGTGTACGTTTCTTTCGATTGGCTTTTTCCGTATGACCACACTTCGGACATGTCAAAGAGGTGTAATGCGGAGCAACCACAATCACTTTTGACCCATGCAAACGTGCCTTATACTCTAACATTTGACGGAACTGATAGAACGCCCACGATACAGTTTCATATCGGTCATGGATACGTACACGTTCTGTTTTTTCACGAATGCCTGTTAAATCTTCTAATACAAAAAGGGTACGTTCTCCATATTGACGAACGAGTGCCTTCGTGACAGCATGGTTCACATCCGTCATCCAACGGTTTTCTCGTTGTCCGATTGTTTTCAACTTCCGACGCGCAGAAGCCGTCCCTTTTTGCTGGAGGTTTTTTCGCATTCGTTTGTACTTCGCACGCATATGCTTGATTTTTCGTCCGTTAAAAAAGGTGGTTTTCCCTTGCGAATCATAAGCTACTGCAAGAAAGTTAACCCCTACATCGACACCGACCACTTGGCGAATGTTGTGTTCATCTACGGTTGGAATCGTTTTGGTCATGGGGATGTGCAAAAAGAATTTGTTGTGCTTATAGACGAGTTTGGCTGTGCCAAACATCCATGAGCCATCAAAATATTGTTCCATACCTTTTGGTTCGAATGGCACTTTGATCCGCCCTTCTAGTGTATTGACAGAAAATAACCCTTGAACAATGGAGTAATCTCGATTCCAAACGAGATCATATTCAGGTTTTTTAAAGCGAACCAATGTCCATTCATGACCATTGCTTTTTAGGGAACGGTATCTAGCGATCACCGTTTTAATCACAGATTGCGCCATTTGCGAACGCAAAGCGTAGTTTGATCGAAGTAGACGATAGGTCATGTCGTGCAACTTGGCTTGTGCAAGCACTTTTGTGTCAAAAATCACAACAGACACAGCGTTGCACGCTTGTCGATAAGCGGAAAGGGTGGCTTTCAATACTTCTGCTTGTTCCGCTGTTGGGTAAATTTTGATTTTGGCTGTTAACGTCATGTCCATTTGTCTCACCTCTCTTTCACTAAATATATTATATCATATTTTTTAGTGATACAAAAACATACAAAAAAGCGATTTCTCCCCCACTTACTCTCTTTGGTCGTTGAAGTGGGGGTCTCCTCGCCAAAGACGATGAAAAGATATACGAAAAGAAGAGCGGGCATCGACACCCGCTCTCATCTAAAACCATTGCTCCAGTTGTTCGCTCGTTCCGTCTTTTTTCGCTACTTGTTTCATATATGCCCAATCCAGCCGCTCTTTATGAAGAAGAACCATTCTTTTTGCCCATTCGCAATCGGATTTCGATTTCCAATGGACACATGCACGCAGGCGATCTAATACAATGTCTTCAATTCCGATGACATATACATGCAACCCATCTTCTAACTTCAACTCAATTACTTTATCATCATCAGCATCTTCTAGTACATCGTTTGGAATTTCCACACTAACAAACAATTCATCGTGATACCAATGTCTTCCTGACAGAGTGAAACCAAGTTGGTGAAGCAATTGTCCCGCTTTTTCACGATCACTAACAATTAAGTCGATGTCTACGGTCGTGTAATCTCCACGCGTATATATTTCAACCGCAAGCCCGCCAACAATAATCGGACGTATGCGATGTGGCTCCAACAGCTTCGTTAAAATGGCTGTCACTTGAACCATTTTTTCAAACGATGTTTTCGTTTGAAGCGACTGAAGTTTTTCTCTCGCTTCTTTAATCGAATTCATAATACCACACTCGTTCATTCAAATATCGAATTTTTCCTTCTTGTTCAGCTTTTTTCCATCTTTTGATGCATAATTCATCTAATATACGCATTTCTTCTTTGTCGCGTGGACGTAAACGTACATGTTGCTCTCTTCCACCTTTTAATATATCTCGTTCCACATTTCCTTTGCGTGAAAAAATCCAATCGTTTAGTTCAGACATATTCATTTTTCTCACTTCGTTTCACTCCAACAACTATTTTTCACATTATATCACAAAAGAGCGGGCATCGACACCCGCTCTTACTTCATAAATGGCCACCAATTCGCCCGTCCAAACGTTTTCACCATCACCGGAATGAATAATGGCAAAACGACAAGCGCATATAAGAAAAGACCTGTTAAAATAATCGTCGCAATTTGCAAGAGTGATAGCACACCCGATGGATACATCGCCGCAAACGTTCCTCCTAAAATGATGGCAGCAGAAATGATGACTGTTCCCATATGACGCATCGCTTCAAGCATCGCTTCTTGAACATTTTTGCCGCGATATTCATTAAAGCGATCCATTAAAAAAATGCTATAGTCAATGCCAAGTGCCATTAAAATGACGAACGCAAAAAACGGAACAGCCCAGTTTATTCCTTCGTATCCAAGCATATTCACAAACACAAGTTCAGTAAATGCCATCGACGTATAATACGTTAAAATAAGCGATAACATTAAGTACGCAGGCATAATGAACGAACGAAGAAGAACGATTAAAATGATCGCAATTCCTGCAAGCATAAATACCGATGTTCGAGCATAATCGGCAGCAGAAATGTCATTTAAATCCGAATATATGCTTGTTACGCCACCAACGCCTACTTTCGCATGCTCAAGTTTTGTGCCATTCACCGCCCGACCAATCGCTTCTTTCACTTCTGCGATTTTTTTCATCGTTGTTGTTTCATACGGGTTGGATGAAAAGACAACATCGAACGTCACGACTTTTCCGTCTTTCGACATATATGCTTCCTTCGCTTGCGCAAATTCCTCGCTCGTCAACAATTGTGGCGGCATATACCATCCTGCCATTTCTTCGTCTGGCGCATTCGCTAAGTCAGAAACGTACTGTTTTGCGGACTGTAATCCATTTTCCACTTGTCGCAATCCATCGACGCTTTGATTTAGTCCTGAAATGAGTTGATCCATTTGACCATTGAGTTGCGAAAAACCTGTAAGCAATTGCTGTTGTCCGTCGTTTACTTTCGCTAGCCCATTTGTCACTTCTGGCAATCGTTGAACGATTTGCCCTTGACCATCCGCTGCTTGCTCTAATCCGTGACGAAGTTTCCCAAGTCCATCGATCAGTTGATCCATTCCCGTAATAAGCGCCCGCTGTCCATTCGCTACTGTCGCAAACGATTCGTTTGCTTGCTGTAAGCCGCGTTGAACATTTTGTAACGCGTCGTTCACTTGAATAAACGCATCAGATAACGTATTTATTTGTGCGCTCATCTGTTGAACAGCTTGCTTTACATGTGCATACTCCGCATCTTCACGCAAGCCCGCATGACGCTCTTCAATACGATTCAACGACTGAGAAAGAAGCGGCAACTGTTCAGAAATGGCTTGCAATCCACTTTCAATTTGTTCATATCGTTCACTTAATTGACGCAGTCCACCGGTTGCTTGCTCATATCCTTTTCGCAATTCATCCGCTCCATCATGCAGCTTTTTCATATTCGCTTGTATCGTCTGTAACCCTTTTTCAAGATCAGCAGCTCCGATCGCTCCGCTTCGCACCCCATCTTCGAGCTGCTTCAATGCTTGTTGTAAATCAGTCATTCCCGTTTTCAATTTTGACGTTCCGTTGACGAGCTCGCGAATACCACCTGTCGCCTGAGCTAACTTTGGAGCTGACTTTGCCATTTCGCTGCTCGCTTCACTTAAACCGGAACGAATTTGCCCGATGCCGTCCGCTCCTTTTCCAAGTCCATCTTTTAACTGTTCCGCTTGTTTTGTCACAAACAATTGATCAATCGGCTCTCCGAGCGGGCGAGTTACTGAACGAACAGCTTCCACGCCATCAATATTTGCTACTTCGCGACTAATTTTTTCAATCAAGTAGTAATATTGTTCATCATCCATCGCTTCATCATTTTTCATGACGATTTTCGTCGGCATCGCTTCCCCTTCACTAAAGTGGGCTGAAATGATGTTAAATGCTTTAACAGACGCGTAACGATCCCCTATTTCCTCCATCGAATTAAAAGAAAGCTTGCCGTCGTACGTCAATAAAATCGGCAAGGTAATGATCGCGACAATCGCAAGCGCCCATAGCGGACGAGCGAAAGAAAAACGCCCTGCCACATCCCATAATTTACTCGGTTTATGTTCAAGCGCCCCTTTCATCGGCCAAAACAGCTTTTCACCAAGTGTAGCCATAAAAAACGGCACAAGCGTAACAAGGGCAACAAGTAACACAACGACACCAACCGCAACGGCGGAGGCGGACTGATACAATTTAAACGTCGATAAGCCGATGGACGCAAATCCGATCATGACCGCTAATCCGCTGAAAATAACCGTTTTTCCTGCTGTTTTATACGTCGCGATAATCGCTTCAGTTCGATCTTCCCGCTTCGCTAACTCTTCTTTAAAGCGACTAAGCAATAAAATGCAATAGTCTGTGCCAATTCCGAATAAAACGGCAACTAAAAACGTTTGTGTAAACGTAGAAAGTGGAAAATCAACACGATCAACAAGAAAAGCAACAATCGCTTGCGACACGATATACGTCAATCCGACCGTTAACAACGGCACAAACGGAGCGACGAGCGAACGGAACACAAGAAATAAAACGACTAAAATAAAAATGACGGTAATACCTTCCGTTTTTTTCAACCCTTCTTGTGAACTTTGAATGACATCTTCATCAATCATCCAACTACCTGTGTAATAGTGCGGTACATCAATATGCTCGATCACATCATAAAGCGCTGTGGTTATTTCTTTTGCAGTGCGTTTGTTTCGTTCTAATTGAAGGGAAACAAGCGCTGTTGTCTCGTCTTTTGACACCAGTTTTTCTTTTAACTGTCCGTCATCAAGCGGTGACACAATTTGTATTAAACCGAGCGATTCTTTTTTCGCTTGCAGTTGTTCAATAGCCTTCTCAATTTCGTTCCAATCCTTTTCTTGCAATCTTTCTTTGCGATGGAAGACGAGGACGGCGCTCATTTCCCCTTCCTTATTTTCTTGCTTTTGTACTTCTTTTAATAACTCGCTAGCAAGCGAAGACGAATAGCCGTCTGGGACGGTAATTTGCCCTTTTTCACGCACAAGTTGTGCCATATTCGGAGCAGTCATAACGAGCACGACAGCGGCGACAACCCACGCGAGTAAAACGACCCATTTTCCGCGAATAATCGTTTTCATTTTTTCTCCTCCATTTCTTGTAAAATCATTGCTAGCTTCTCATACGTTTGAATAAACTGTTCAATTTCTTCATGTGAAAGCTTTGTCATAATTGTTTCAACAAGTTCATATACTTTTCGTTCTGTTTCAACGAGCCATTGTTCACCTTTTTCTGTGAGTGAAAGAGCAATAATACGACGATCATCTTCATCTTTGCCACGTGCAATCATTCCTTTTTCAACAAGACGGTTTGTCATCGCCGTAATCGCACTTTTATTTACCGCAAACACGTCCGCCAATTCCGTCGATGTACACATCCCACGCTTATGTATGTAGCGCAATACATAATATTGATCGTGCGTAATATCATCCAATTCACATTTCATCAACGCAGCCCCTCGTTTATGAACAAGAAACGAAACGGATAAATAACGCTCAATAAATTGTTGTATGCTTCGCTCCATCGGTCAATGCCTCCTATCGAAATAGTTCAATTGTTTAACTATTTAATAATATAACGATAAAACACGGAATGGTCAATGATAAAGTGAGGTGTGATATAATGGTGAAAAAAGTGAGGGATACGCGATGAAGCCAGAATCATCCAAACTGTATACGTATGCCGATTATATTCAATGGGACGGGCGTTGGGAGCTCATTGACGGGAAAGCTTACAACATGAGTCCTTCACCAACATGGGAGCATCAATTTACTGTCATGGAACTATCGTTTGCGTTTCGTTCGCATTTTCAAAATAAAAATTGCTACGTTGCCATTGCTCCGTTTGATGTTTGTCTCTCTGACAGCGATGACTACACGCATGCAAAACATGTCGTACAACCAGATATTTCCGTCATTTGCAATCGAAACAATTTAACACCAAACGGCTGTTTAGGCGCACCAACACTTATTGTCGAAGTTCTTTCTCCATCTACAGCTTTAAAAGACCGAAATGAAAAATTTAAGCTATACGAGCAGTTTAACGTGCAAGAATATTGGATTGTTGATCCTTTGTATAGAACAGTTGAAGTATTTGGATTAGAGGATGGTTTTTTTAAAAAAAGAGAAGCATTTGGAGAAAATGACACGATTACATCTTTCCTATTTACGGATTTTTCTCTCGAAGCGAAGCGATTATTTTTTCAATAAAAAAGGCAGCCAATAGCCGAGTCACAAGCTAATTGGGCAGCCTTTTTCTTTTTATCGTTTAAGCCGCGACGTCGCGTTTTTGGAACATCCACCATGTCAGCGCAGTGACATACTCCCACCACCTACGCTTCGCTTAGAGGTGGGGGGCTTCTCGGGTAATCCCATCTCATGATGGGAAGTTGACCGAGCGATCCCCGTGTGCCCCACGGTTCGAGGACAAATTAGACGATCGCCAATCGTTTCATGCCCTCATGTTTGATATTGATGGCCGCATTGACGTCCCTGTCGCTCTCGAATCCACATTCACAGCGGAATGTCCGTTCAGAAAGCGATAAAGACTCCTTGACTCGACCGCAGCACGAACACGTTTTGGACGAGGGGAACCATTTGTCGATTTTGATCAGCTTCTTCCCCTGTTCGGCCAGCTTGTACTGAAGGAAAGTGGTGAACATGCCCCAGCCGTTGTCATGAACGCCTTGACCGAAATGGAGGGCTTGTGACATCCCTTTCATGTTGAGGTCTTCGATGACCACGCAATCATACCGTTTCGCTAATTTGTGCGACTCCTTATGCAGAAAGTCCTTGCGCTGGTTGGCAATTTTCCCATGCAGCTTCGCTACTTTCAGACGCTGTTTGTGCCAACGATTCGAGCCTTTCTTTTTACGAGACAATTTACGCTGTTCTTTCGCTAATTTTTCCAATGCTTTGCGATAGAATCGAGGATAATTGGCTCTCTTACCCTCGCTATCGACATATAGCGTACTCATGGAAAAGTCAAGCCCAACAACCGTTTGTACTTCTTTTAGGGCAGGTTGATGTTCGTACTCTGTGAGAATAGAAATATAGTATTTTCCTGTTTTGGTTTTCGTGATCGTACAAGACTTGATGATATGGTGGGCAGGAATTTCCCGATGTTGCTTGAGCTTGATCCATTTCAGTTTGGGCAGCTTGATATAGCCATCTGAGAGCTTGATGTTGCCATTTACCACATTTGTGGTGTACGACTGTTTCGCCTTGCGGTTTTTGAACTTGGGAAATCCAGCACGGCCAGAAAAGAAGTGTTGAAACGCTTTCTGCAAATTTAGTTGAGCATTTGCCAGCGCAAGACTGTCCACTTCTTTTAGCCAAGGAAACTCCTTTTTGTACTTGGCAGGGGTCGGAAATGTTTGCTGTTTCAAGGATTCTTGATCGTCCTTGGACTTTTCAAACATTTGTATGCGCTCTTCAAGCATTTTGTTATACACGAAACGGACACAGCCGAAGGTTTTGGCGAGCCGTTGTTCTTGTTCTTTTGTTGGGTATAGACGGAACTGATAGGCTTTGTTTGCCATATCGACACCACATCACTTCATACCTTGATTTTTGATATATTTTTTCTAAAACTGATTATATCATAACACACAAAAAAGAGACAATTTTAGGCTATACCTAGAGTCAGTCAAGACTTTGTGGAGAACATTTTTTCGGTTCACTACGGGTGTTGTCAATCACTAGTTAGCGAACCATTTTCAGGAATTGATATCGTAAGCGCTTTTGGACTCTCATCCCTCATCTTGAAGTGATGATATTGTATTCCATTTTTTTACACCCAACCAAAATCCCGAAGCGCCGACAACGCTTGATGGATCGGCGTCCCGGATGACCGCTGCAGACACGGTAGATTCTGACGCACCACATCTGCCCACAACCGTCCTGCCTTCCGTTTGGCCTGTTCAACCCGCTTGGAC
>NZ_JXTH01000063.1 GCF_000836725.1 Anoxybacillus thermarum
TTTTTTGTCTATTTTTTGGTTTGCACACCCAAAAAAGAGATTTGTTTCATTTTCAGAAATAGAGATGACATAGGTCATAAGCACAAAAAGGGTTTTATGGATTATACATCCATAAAAATTACAACAAAATCAAAGTCAATTTCAATTCATCACGGATTCAGGTCATCACTTCAAGATGAGGGATGAGAGTCCAAAAGCGCTTACGATATCAATTCCTGAAAATGGTTCGCTAACTAGTGATTGACAACACCCGTAGTGAACCGAAAAAATGTTCTCCACAAAGTCTTGACTGACTCATGTTCCTTCGGGGAGTATGTATCGGCGTACAATTCATGATACAATTGGGTATTTTGATCCGTACGTTCATAACTATTGGGACTGGGATTTCTTTTTACGCGTGGCGAACGAGTTCCGTGTAAAACGTGTAGCGACAGCGAGCGTCCTTTATGCTTTTTCGAATGAAGGCGATCATTTATCGAAGCAAATGAATGAAACGAGACAAATGTATTTAAATCGATTAAGTGAGAAACATCAGCTCGGTCATTTACCGACAAAAAACTTTTGGCTTCTTTTATGTGAATCGGAAGTGCAAAAAAGAAGAGCGACAAGTGAAATCGTATGGAACGGTGAGCCGTTTCGCTCGCGCTTAGCACATATTGTCATGTGTTAGGGGGATGACAAATGTATTGGTGGAGCGTCCAGCAATTATTTATTTTGCTTTTGTTTTCCCCACTGCTTGTTCGTCACGTCTTTGACGGATATGGGATACGTTTTTTGCTGTTTGTTTGCTTAACGTTTTCCATTGCTTTATTCGCTGAGCATGAAGTAAAGAAAAATAAAAAAGCGAAGTCGTTTTTTATGTCGGCCGTATTATGTAACATACTTATTTTGCTTGGCTTCGCTTTTGTTGCATGACAGAGTCTTTCAAAAGGCTCTGCTTTTTGTTTATGAAAAAAGGAATAAAAATAAAACGTGTCGAAAAACTAAGACAGTTGCATAGTTTTTACTTGACAAATAAACATTCCTATATGATAATTTATATCGAATTA
Organism: Anoxybacillus thermarum; assembly: GCF_000836725.1. Taxonomy (GTDB): domain Bacteria; phylum Bacillota; class Bacilli; order Bacillales; family Anoxybacillaceae; genus Anoxybacillus; species Anoxybacillus thermarum. Next base: position 1,050 of record NZ_JXTH01000063.1, read on the forward strand.
TAATTGTTATAATTTAATTTTGTTTTCAGTCATATTTTTCGTATGGCTGAAGCATACTACTAACATGCAAAAAATGATGTAGGAGGATGATTAACAATGCCACTAGTAGGAAAACAAGTACAACCATTTAAAGCGATGGCGTTTCATAACGGAGAATTTATTGAGGTAACAGAAGAAAACTTAAAAGGAAAATGGAGCGTCGTTTGCTTCTATCCAGCAGACTTTACGTTCGTTTGTCCAACAGAATTAGAAGATTTACAAAACGAATATCCAAAATTAAAAGAGCTTGGTGTAGAAGTATACTCTGTTTCAACAGATACACACTTCACACATAAAGCATGGCACGACCATTCACCAGCGATCAGCAAAATCGAATATGTGATGATCGGTGACCCTTCTCAAAAATTATCACGTATGTTCGAAGTGCTTGATGAAGAGACAGGTCTTGCACAACGCGGTACGTTCATTATCGATCCAGACGGTGTCATTCAAGCTGTTGAAATTAACGCTGACGGCATCGGCCGTGATGCAAGCACAATCGTAAACAAAATTAAAGCAGCACAATACGTGCGCAACAACCCTGGCGAAGTATGCCCGGCGAAATGGCAAGAAGGTGGCCAAACACTTAAGCCAAGCCTTGACCTTGTAGGCAAAATTTAAGGAGGCTTACGTAAATGATATTGGATGCTGAAATTAAAGCACAGCTCGCCCAATATCTACAATTGATGGAAAATGACATTGTGTTAAAAGTGAGCGCGGGGGACGATCAAGTTTCCCGCGATATGCTTGCTTTAGTCGATGAACTTACGACGATGTCATCGAAAATCAAAGTAGAAAAAACAACGCTAGAAAGAACACCAAGTTTTAGCGTCAATCGCATTGGGGAAGAAACAGGCGTTGTATTTGCGGGCGTGCCTTTAGGACATGAATTTACTTCTTTCGTGCTTGCATTGCTTCAAGTGAGCGGAAGACCGCCGAAAGTCGATCAAGCAGTCATTGAACAAATTAAAAATTTAAAAGGGACGTATCGTTTTGAAACATACGTCAGCTTAACATGCCATAACTGCCCAGACGTCGTTCAAGCGTTAAACGTCATGAGCGTATTGAATCCGAACGTCTCACATACGATGATTGATGGAGCAGCATTTAAAGAAGAAGTCGAACAAAAAGATGTTATGGCTGTGCCAACGGTCTTTTTAAACGGTGAACCGTTCGCAAGCGGTCGCATGTCGCTCGAGGAAATTCTTGCGAAATTAGGAAGCACGCCTGATGCTTCTACTTTTGGGAACAAGGATCCTTTTGATGTGCTCGTCATCGGTGGAGGACCTGCCGGTGCAACAGCTGCCATTTATGCAGCGCGTAAAGGCATTCGCACAGGAATTGTTGCTGAACGCTTCGGCGGTCAAATTTTAGATACGTTAGGCATTGAAAACTTTATTAGCGTCAAATATACAGAAGGTCCGAAGCTTGCTGCGAGCCTTGAGGAACATGTGAAACATTACAATGTTGATATTATGAACTTGCAGCGTGCAAAACGGCTAGAAAAGAAAGAACTTATTGAAGTAGAGCTTGAGAATGGTGCGATTTTAAAAAGCAAAGCGGTCATTATCGCCACAGGCGCACGTTGGCGCAATCTCGGTGTCCCAGGCGAAGCGGAGTTTAAAAATAAAGGCGTCGCTTACTGCCCACATTGTGACGGCCCTCTATTTGAAGGAAAGCACGTCGCGGTTATCGGCGGTGGAAACTCTGGCGTTGAGGCAGCAATTGACCTTGCGGGAATTGCTAAGCACGTGACGGTGCTTGAATTTGCGCCAGAATTAAAAGCAGATGCTGTGTTGCAAGATCGTTTATACAGCTTACCGAACGTCACAGTAATCAAAAATGCACAAACGAAAGAAATTACTGGCACAGATAAAGTGAACGGTATCACATATATTGATCGCGCAACAGGCGAAGAGCACCATATTGAACTTCAAGGTGTATTCGTGCAAATCGGACTTGTACCGAATACTGAATGGTTAGAAGGAACGGTAGAACGGAATCGCTTCGGCGAAATTATCGTCGATAAGCGCGGAGCGACAAACGTCCCTGGCGTCTTCGCTGCTGGCGATTGTACAGATAGCGCATATAAACAGATTATCATTTCCATGGGTTCAGGTGCAACAGCTTCTTTAGGAGCGTTTGACTATTTAATTCGAAATTAATATAATCAACCCCTTAACTCACTTTTGGCCCGCTTTACATAAGCAGTAAAGCGGGTTTTGCTTCTCCTCTTGACTCTCGTATTGCCGTTTGATACAATATCAACCAAATGAAATACAGGTGCAACGATGAAAGATGGATAGTAGCTAAGGGAGTTCTTTTATAGCGAGCTAGGGGCGGTGGAAGCCTAGTAAAGACGCTTAGCGAAATGGCAGTCTGGAGTTGCTTCACGCAAAAGTGGATGCGTTATGCATCAACTAGGGTGGAACCGCGGGAGTTACGCTCTCGTCCCTAGGCGAAAGGCCTAAGGATGAGAGCGTTTTTTGTTTATATTTTATTATTAAGGAGGATGAACGATGTCAGTAACGATGGATCAAATTGTAGCACACGCGAAACATCGAGGCTTTGTTTTTCCGGGTTCGGAAATTTACGGCGGGTTAGCGAATACGTGGGATTACGGTCCGTTAGGGACAGAATTAAAAAACAACATTAAGCGCGCATGGTGGAAAAAGTTTGTTCAACAATCGCCATACAATGTCGGGCTAGATGCGGCTATTTTAATGAACCCACGCACGTGGGAAGCATCTGGCCATTTAGGGAACTTCAACGATCCGATGATTGACTGTAAACAATGTAAAGCACGTCATCGGGCGGATAAGCTAATTGAAAGCGCGCTTGAGGCGAAAGGGATTGAAATGGTTGTCGATGGGCTTCCTTTTGAAAAAATGGAGCAGCTCATTCAAGAGCACGACATTGCTTGTCCAGATTGCGGCAGTCGCGACTTTACAAACATTCGTCAATTTAACTTAATGTTTAAAACGTTCCAAGGAGTAACGGAATCGAGCGCAAACGAAATTTACCTTCGTCCTGAAACGGCACAAGGCATTTTTGTAAACTTTAAAAATGTGCAGCGGACGATGCGCAAAAAATTGCCGTTCGGTATTGCACAAATCGGAAAAAGCTTTCGAAACGAAATTACACCAGGAAACTTTACGTTCCGCACACGTGAATTTGAACAAATGGAACTTGAGTTTTTCTGTAAGCCAGGAGAAGAATTACAGTGGTTTGATTATTGGAAACAATATTGTGAACAATGGCTTTTATCGCTTGGTATGAAGCGTGAAAACATTCGTTTGCGCGATCATTCGGAAGACGAATTATCCCACTACAGCAACGCCACAACAGATATTGAATATAAGTTCCCGTTCGGTTGGGGCGAGCTATGGGGCATTGCATCGCGTACAGATTACGATTTGCGTCGCCATATGGAATATTCAGGAGAAGACTTCCACTACCTTGATCAAGAAACGAACGAACGTTTTATTCCATATTGTATTGAGCCTTCACTTGGTGCAGATCGCGTCACGCTCGCATTTTTGATCGATGCGTATGAAGAAGAGCAACTGGCAGACGGTACGACGCGCACAGTGATGCACCTTCACCCAGCATTAGCGCCATATAAAGCGGCTGTATTGCCACTATCGAAAAAGTTATCAGAAGGTGCGCGTGCGATCTTTGAACAACTTTCACAACACTTTATGGTCGATTACGACGAGTCCGGTTCGATCGGAAAACGATATCGTCGTCAAGATGAAATTGGAACACCGTTCTGTATTACGTATGACTTTGATTCAGAACAGGACGGCATGGTTACCGTGCGCGACCGCGATACGATGGAACAAACACGCATTCCAATTGCGGAATTAAAAAGCTTTTTAGAAGAAAAAATTCAGTTTTAAGCAAAAACAGGCTATCCTATAAAGTAGGGTAGCCTTTGTATTAGAAAGGAGTGCGATGATGAGCATATTGAAAAACGATTGGGCTCCTTTATTAGAAGAGGAGTTTCAAAAACCGTATTATGTGAAATTGCGTCAGTTTTTAAAAGAAGAATATCGAACGAAAACGATTTATCCGGATATGCACGACATTTTCAACGCCCTCCATTACACCCCGTATGCGAATGTAAAAGTCGTCATTTTAGGACAGGACCCATACCATGGGCCAAATCAAGCGCACGGATTAAGTTTTTCCGTCAAACCGGGCGTCGCTTTGCCTCCATCGTTATTAAACATTTTTAAAGAGTTACAAGATGACCTAGGGTGCTATATTCCAAACAATGGCTACTTATTAAAATGGGCAAAGCAAGGAGTATTGCTTTTAAATACAGTATTGACAGTACGACGTGGGGAGGCCAATTCGCATAAAGGAAAGGGGTGGGAACATTTTACGAATCGCGTCATTGAACGCGTGAACGAAAAGCGCGAACCTGTTGTCTTCATTTTATGGGGGCGTCATGCGCAAGCGAAAAAAGAGCTCATCACAAATGAGCACCATTATATCATTGAAGCGCCGCATCCGAGTCCATTTTCTGCAGCACGAGGCTTTTTCGGAAGCCGCCCTTTTTCAAAAACGAATATTTTTTTACAACAGACAGGGAGAGAGCCAATTGACTGGCAAATCGAAAACATATAATGAGCAAGTAAATTGTTATGCATGCAAGCATTTTTATGTCACGTGGGATGCACAGATGCCACGCGGTTGTCGCGCATTCGGTTTTAAAAGCGCGATGTTGCCGTCTATTGTCGTCAAGCAATCATCTGGTGCGTCTTGCATGAAGTTTGTACAAAAAGAACATAAGGGGAGAAACGGATGAGTTCATCGCGCTCGATCGTCGTTTCCGTCATCGCGATGATTGTCGCCATTATCGCAGGAACGATTGGATTTATGTTTTCGGAACAATTAACGTTTTTTGATGCACTTTGGTTGACAGTTGTTACCATTTTAACGGTTGGTTATGGCGATACAGTGCCCCAAACGTTTTATGGCAAACTGTTTGCCCTTATCATTATTCCGATTGGTATTGGAATTGTAACATATGCGACAGGAGCAGTCGTGTCGATGATGATGGAAGGGGAATTTTCAAAAACGGTTCGGAGGCGAAAAATGAAAAAGAAAATAGAAGCGATGACAAACCATATTATCGTATGCGGGTTCGGTCGTGTTGGCGAACAAGTCGTGCGTGAACTTGTCAAAAACGGGACAGCTGTCGTTGTCATCGAGCGGAATACGGATCGGCTAGAAGAAATGAATGATCCGATTCCGTATGTCGAAGGGGATGCGACAGAAGATGGCATGTTGATTGCTGCGGGTATTGAACGAGCTGCAGGATTAGTCGCAGCATTGCCTTCGGATGCCGATAACGTCTTTATTTCCCTCACAGCAAAAGGGCTAAATCGCGACATTCAAATTGTCGCGCGCGCCGAGCGACCGGAGTCGGAAGAAAAGTTGCGGCGTGCAGGTGCTGATAAAGTCATTAACCCATCGTTTTTGAGCGGTCGACGCATGGCGATGACAATGTTAAAGCCTGTCAGTGTCGATTATGTCGATACGATTTTTCACGGCCATGCAGAGCAATACGCGATTGAAGAAGTGACAATTGAGCCGCATTCTTTATTTGTTGGGACATCTGTCCGCGATCAAGCGGTGCGCACACGCTTTTATGTGACGATTATTGCAATTCAGCGTCAAAACAACATGATTGGTAACCCAACGCCAGAGGAGCGGTTTTTCGTTGGAGATGTCCTGATCGTATTCGGTGAAAAACGAGCGCTAGAGGCGTTTGAACAGGCGGTAAATAAAAAATAAGCAGCCAAATCGGGCTGCTTATTGTAATGCATAAATTCTTGCTTCGTGCGGACGCATATGAAGCGTTGCGCCTTCTTCTTTTACATCTGTATAATTGCCAAGCAAAAGATGGCGGTGAGCGGAAGCAAGCTCTTCTGGTAACTCATATACGTTGTCGTTGTCGCAATGGTTTAAGACGATGAGCCAACGAACGCCATCGAGTTCGCGCGTGTAGGCATAAATGTACGGATCATTTTCCGAAAAATCGCAGAACGTTCCGTATACCATGACTGCATGTTGCTTGCGCAATTGAATGAGCTTTTTATAGTAATAATATACAGAGTTCGGATCAGCTAATGCTTGTTTTACATTGATTTCTTTATAGTTCGGATTCACTTTTAGCCAAGGTGTTCCTGTTGTAAATCCAGCATGTTCGCTATCGTCCCACTGCATTGGCGTACGCGAGTTATCTCGGCTCAGTGGCTGCAAGCTTTCAAGCACTTCTTTCGGATCGCGACCTTTTGCGACTTCTTCGGCATATTTATTTTTCATCGCAATGTCGTTATAGTCTTCGATCGTGTCGAACTTGACGCCCGTCATGCCAATTTCTTCTCCTTGATAAATATATGGCGTTCCAGGCAACGTATGCACGAGCGTAGCGAGCAATTTTGCTGATTCGACGCGGAACTGTTTATCGTTCCCGTAGCGCGTCACTTGTCGCGTATGGTCGTGATTGTTTAAAAACTGCGAGTTCCACCCTTTGCCCCACAATCCTTCGTACCAACGTTTTTGAATTTGTTTAAAACGAATCGGATCCCATGTCGGCATTTCGTCGCACACTTCAAAGTGGAACAAAGTATGTAGTTCGTTCCGGTCTTCTCCGACATATTTTAATCCTTCCTCTGGCGATACGAAAGCGACTTCTCCGACCGTGAAAATATCATAATTTTTTAATACTTTTTCGTGCATTTCCTGTAAATAATCATGCACGCCTGGATTGTTCGTTAAATAACGAATGTCATACGGGTTTTCGGCATCTGGGAATCCTTTAGGCTTGGCTAGTAAGGCAATTGCATCTAAACGGAACCCGTCGATCCCTTTATCTAACCAAAAACGCATCATTTTATAAATTTCTTCACGAACTTCTTCGTTTTCCCAGTTCAAATCTGGCTGTTCTACCGCAAACGAATGGAAATAATACTGTCCTGTTTTTTCATCATATTCCCATGCGGATGGAGTAAAGTACGAGCGCCAGTTATTCGGTTTGTCGCGCCATATGTACCAATCGCGTTTCGGATTGTCTTTTGACGAACGAGATTCAATAAACCAAGGATGTTGATCAGATGTATGGTTCACGACAAGGTCCATAATTAATTTCATTCCACGTTTATGCACCTCGTTCAGCAAGCGTTCAAACGTCTCCATATCCCCTGCTTTATCCATGATGCGATAGTAATCAGAAATGTCGTATCCGTTATCTTTATCAGGCGACTCATAGCACGGATTCAGCCAAATGACATCCACCCCTAAGTCGCGAATGTAATCGAGCTTTTGAATAAGCCCTTCTAAATCGCCATACCCATCACCATTTGAGTCAAAAAAGCTGCGCCAGTACACTTGATATACGACGGCTTCTTTCCACCATGTCCGTTTCATTTGTTGTCACTCCTTTTTTAAGCGTTTTCAATTTGAAAAGTTGCTATGTATAAGATACCATTGTTGTAAAGGAAAAAGAAGTAGGGAGTGAAAACGTTTTGGACATATCGGTGACAAATGTATTCGCAAAGATAGAAGAAGAAATCGCACAAGCAAAACATGCGTCATCACCGCAAGCGGTGCGTGAACATATATATGCTGTTCGCGCATTGTGCGACGTTATTTTGCAACAACCATCAACAACCACGCAGGAAGCGGCTTTGCCACAACCGACAACAACCGAACGATTAGACATCGGTGCCGATGCGAACGGACGATCATTACTTGATTTTTAGGAGGGGGAAAACATGAAACTATTTACAATCATCGCTTCAATTAGTGCAGCGCTATGTGTGGCGCTAGGAGCGTTCGGAGCACACGTGTTGGAAGGAAGAATTCCAGATCGATATATAGACACGTGGCAAAAAGCCGTGCAATACCAAATGTTCCATACGATCGGTTTGTTTCTCGTTGCGCTGCTGGCAACAAAATGGCCGCAAGTGACGCCTGCTGGTTGGTTTATGCTTGCGGGAATCATTTTATTTTCAGGTAGTTTGTACGTACTAAGCTTAACACAAATAAAAATACTCGGGGCGATTACGCCGTTTGGAGGCGTATCGTTCATCGTTGCGTGGCTATTTTTAGCATATATCGCGATTAAACAAATGTAAAACGAGGCGCCGTCGACGCCTCGTTTTTAACGTGGAGCATATGTGCTTAATCCGACACCAGATGCAAATGGGTATTCATAATTAATTTCTTCATCAAATGTGACATAGTCGAGATAAATCATTGGCAACAAATAACGCATTCCTGTTTGTGGATCGCTTAAAATGAGATGGTCGCGACCCGCTGCTTCAATGACACCGCGGAAAATTTTCGCATTCCATTCACGATTGTTTTCAAACGTCATATAAACAGTCGCAATTTTTCCTTTGTTTAAGCGTAAAATGTTTTCAATGTACGATTCTTCGATCGGAAGCATGCCTGGAAGCGGCTGGCTGGCGGTTGTCGGGGTTTGCATCGCCCCTGTTTGTGGTGTAAACGTTGGTGTAGGCATGCCAAACGGATATGTTGGCATTTGGTATGGATAGTAGTAAGGATACGAATAATAAGGTATTTGTTGACGTTCATCACTCATTGAAATCCCTCCTTCTAATATACGCGTGGACAATTAGAACGCGTCGGTGCATAAAAACAATGTGCCTTAAAACGTCCAGTATTCCATTGATTAAACCATTGTGGCGGGCAATTGCCATCTGGCCGGAAAAACCAAAGCGAATTCGTTGCCGGGTGAAAACGTTCCCCGCGAATGACGCGACGGGCGAGACGTATGTCTTGTTCACGCGCCCGTTGATAAAAATACCCTTTTTGTACCGCTTCAAATCCCCCAGGGCTTTGAAATACCATTTGACGAATGGTACGAAGCCCTTCAAAGTCTAAACAGTTTGCGCGCACGCGGTTCACTCCAACATTCCCAACCATTAACATGCCGAGCTGTCCGTCTTCCTCTGCCTCTGCGCGCATAAGACGGGCAAGCAATTTGACATCTTCTTCTGTATACGCAACAACAGCCATCCCTTCACCTCACTCCATGAAAATCGCTATTAGCCTATGATGAGACATACGAAAATGTGAGGAAAGTCGTCATTGTTATATGTATGAAAGGGATAATAAAAAAAGACCTCCCAATCGGAGGCCTACACATGTAAAAACTGTTCCATTTTTTCTTTCGGTAAAATGTTGCCGACGAAGAAAGAGCCGAATTCGCCAAATCGTGCGCTCACTTCATCGAAACGCATTTCGTACACAAGCTTTTTAAATTGAAGCACATCATTTGAAAAGAGCGTCACGCCCCATTCATAGTCATCAAAGCCGACCGAACCGGTAATGATTTGTACGACTTTTCCAGCATATTTTCTTCCCGTCATGCCGTGTGCGCGCATTAAATTGCGACGCTCTTCCATCGGAAGCATGTACCAGTTGTCGTTTCCTTGACGGCGCTTGTCCATCGGATAAAAGCAAACGTGGTTTGTTTTTGGCAAAATCGGATATAAACGGCGGCGCACTTCTGGATTTTCGTATGGGTCGCCTGCCTCTGCCGGCAAGTAGTTGCTTAGCTCAACGACAGAGACGTATGAATAAGCAGGTACGAGATATTCAGCGAGCTTTGTTTTATTGATTGCTGTTTCAATTTCATGAAGCTCTTCCATCGTTGGACGTAAAAGCATAAACATGATATCTGCTTTTTGTCCCATAATTGTGTAAATCGCATGGCTGCCTTCATTTGCAGCTTCTGTCTTTTCCCATTTTTCCACTAGTGTTAAAAACTCTTGTATCGCTTCTTGTCGCTCTTCATTTGTGAGCGTTTTCCAAGCCGCCCAATCAACCGTGCGGAAATCATGCAGACAATACCAACCGTCTAACGTTTGTGCTGCTTCGCTCATGCCCAACACTCCTTTTGTTATGTACTACCGAAATTGTATCATATGTGTTTCGTTTATGCCAAACGCACTATTTGAACCGTTTATAAATAAGAAAAGCAATGATAATGACAATGCCGCCGACGATCGTGATCGTTGTAAAATGTTGTTCAATAAATGTTTTCGCTTGAGCACCTAAGGTGAAAATAATAAGCCCTTCTGCGAAAAAGCGCGCCCCACGACCGATGAACGACCAAAAAAGTAACGTGCGAATGTTTACGTTAGAAATGCCCGAGAAAATAGTGAACACTTTATACGGAATCGGAGTAAACCCAGCGATAACGATCGCCATTGCCCCGTATTGTTGAAAATATTGTTCTACCTTATCCATTTTTTCATCAGAAATAAAATAACGCAAAATCGGTCTGCCGAATTTTTTCCCAATGTACCACCCGAGCAGCGCACCGAATACAGAAGCGACCGTTGTTAAAAAGGAAAACCATAACGCTTTCTCCGGCTGGGCAATGCTTAACGGAATTAATAACACATCAGGCGGAATCGGAAAAAATGAAGATTCTGTAAACGAAACGATAACGAGACCGATGACGCCAAACTCAAGCAACCATTGTTCAAGATGATGAATCCATTGTGACATATGATAACGCTCCTTTATTTGTACATGTTCCTTAACAAATATATCACTTTTTAGGCTATATATCACTCAAGATAAAAAACAGAATTGTTATAAAAAAAAGACTATTTTCGTTTGTGGTGTAATTCATTGCTTTTCGTCTCAATAAGAGTATTCTAATAGATAGACGAATTTTTTAAAACTAAGGAGGAACATTTCGTGAGTGATTTATTTGCAGCCTTAAAGCAAAAGGTGGCAGGAAAAAATGTAACGATCGTGTTTCCGGAAGGACTAGATGAACGTATTTTAACAGCGGTCGGACGTCTAGCGGCAGAAGATGTATTGCGCCCGATTGTCATCGGCGAGCAAGAAGCTGTCGTCCAAAAGGCGAAAGAACTTGGTTTGACGCTTGAGAAAGTAGAAATCATCAATCCACGTGCGTACGAAGAAATGGATGAGATGGTTGCCGCATTTATTGAACGTCGCAAAGGAAGAGTGGCAGAAGAAGATGCGCGCAACATTTTACTTGATGAAAATTACTTCGGTACGATGCTTGTGTATATGGGGAAAGCGCACGGGCTTGTGAGCGGTGCTGCGCATTCGACAGCGGATACAGTTCGTCCCGCGCTACAAATTATTAAAACAAAGCCAGGTATTCGCAAAACGTCTGGCGTGTTCATTATGGTGCGCGGCGATGAGAAATATGTATTTGCCGATTGCGCTATCAACATTGCTCCAGATAGCCAAGATTTAGCGGAAATCGCTATTGAGAGCGCACAAACAGCGAAAATGTTCGATATTGAGCCACGTGTAGCGATGCTTAGCTTCTCTACGAAAGGATCGGCAAAATCGCCAGAAACAGAAAAAGTGATTGAAGCGGTGCGCATCGCAAAAGAAATGGAACCAGAGTTAACGCTCGATGGCGAGTTTCAATTTGATGCCGCATTCGTTCCGTCTGTGGCGAAAAAGAAAGCGCCAGACTCTGTCATCCAAGGCGATGCGAACGTCTTTATTTTCCCAAGCTTAGAAGCGGGAAATATCGGATATAAAATTGCACAACGTCTCGGCAACTTTGAAGCGGTCGGTCCAATTTTACAAGGATTGAACCAACCGGTGAACGATTTATCGCGCGGATGTAACGCCGAAGATGTGTACAAACTATCACTCATCACAGCAGCGCAGGCGCTTGCGGCGATGGAATAATGAGCGAATTGTTGCGACAACAAACGTGGCGAATGATTGACCATACAACGCTCGGTCCATCGTTTGATGCGAAGCAGTCATTTGCGTTTGATGATGCGCTTTGCGAATCGGTCGGAAACGGTCAATCGTATCCGATCGTTCGCTTATGGGTGCATCATCAGACCGTTGTGCTTGGCATTCAAGATACGAAATTGCCGTATATTGAAAAAGGACTCGCCTACTTACATGAGCACGGTTGGCGTACGATCGTTCGCAACTCTGGTGGATTGGCGGTCGTATTAGATGAAGGGGTTTTAAACGTTTCACTTATTTTTCCTGATACAAAAAAAGGAATTGACATTGATCGTGGATATGAGGCGATGGCCGCACTCATTGCACGCATGTTGCCAGAAGCGCGCGTGCAAGCAGGGGAAGTTATTGGCTCGTATTGTCCAGGAAGTTTTGATTTAAGCATTGATGGAAAAAAGTTTGCGGGCATTTCACAGCGCCGCATTCGAGGCGGTGTTGCTGTGCAAGTGTATATATGTGCAAACGGAAGCGGCGCAACAAGAGCGGAGTTTATTCGTCAGTTTTATGAGCGCGCGCTTGCGGGAGAACAAACGAAGTTTGCGTATCCGACGGTCGTTCCGCATACGATGGCGTCGCTTAGTGAATTACTCGGCAAAGAAATGACAGTTTCTGCGCTCGTTATTCGCCTATACGAAGCGCTTCAGGCGCTCGGGAGCAGGCTCGAGCCATCATCGCTCACCCCGGAAGAATGGGAGCGATATGGCATGTATTTTCAACGTATGATTGACCGAAACGAGATGATGTTGCCGAAATAAAAAAGCTGTCCGATGCGACAGCTTTTTTACTCGGCAATCTTTTCGATTTTTTCTAAATTTCCGTTACGATCCATTTTGAAAATAGGCGGTTTAAACTCATCCTCTGAAATTTCCATTTGTCTTGCACGGTTAATGATGCGTGCCATCGTTCCATAATCTTCGCGTAATTCTTCATTTTCTTTTTGAAGTTTTGTAAATTGTTGTTCTAGTTGTTTATATTGTTGTTGTAGTTGTTCGAGCTCAATCTTCAGCTGTTTATTTTCCACTAGCGCTGTTTCTTGCCCGATATACGATTGTTTTAAAGAATGTAAAAAAGCAATGACATGGTCAAGCGTCAAATGATCTGTTTCGACATGTTCATATTCATTTGCTTGCACTTCTAGCGGTTCCATTCCTAACTCTTCAAGGGAAGGAATGGGTGGTGTATAAAGCGGCCGTTTTCGCAATGCGTGTTTATTTCCAAGTGCTCGCTGCCGTTGTTTTCGGAACTTTTTCGCCATTTGTAACGATTCCTCATATTGTTGGCGAACGACCGCATTCCAGCGAAACCCGCATGCCGCTGACGTACGATTCAACTTATCGCCCACTTCTTCAAACGCATTTAATTGCGTGCTACCTTCGCGCACATGGCGCAACACCGTTTCAGCTAGCAATAAATCTTCTTCTTCTGTCCAAGCATCTTGTCGTTTTTTTGTCATGAAAAAAACCCCTTTCGCATTCTTTTACTTTCATAATCACCAAAAAACGAGAAATATATACTATTTTTCAAAGGAAATAGGTGTGAGTAAAATATTTGTGGGTGACATTCAGGAATGATTCCCCGACGAGGGTTGCGAACTTTTGTTCGCGACGCTCGTCGGGGCCACCAAGCGAAGCGCGGTAGAAAAAAGCAAATGTCATGCAAAAAGGACTCTCTCCCTGCTATGATGGTGATGACCAACATCAATAAAACAGGAGGGAGAGAGTCCATGAAACATTTTACCACAGAATGGCATTTATTAAAAGAGCTGGAGGAACAATTAGTCAGAACTCTTCAAAAGGTGTTCGCTGTCTTGTTGGCGGCCCTTTTGGAGGAGATTGATCAACAACTGGCGGAAGCGCGGGACAAGCGCCGGTATCAGCTGAAAGACAAACGGCCGACCACGATCCAAACGCTGTTTGGAGAAGTGACGTTTCGACGGAACTACTACTATGATCGGCAGGCGGGG
>NZ_JXTH01000064.1 GCF_000836725.1 Anoxybacillus thermarum
GTCCAAGCGGGTTGAACAGGCCAAACGGAAGGCAGGACGGTTGTGGGCAGATGTGGTGCGTCAGAATCTACCGTGTCTGCAGCGGTCATCCGGGACGCCGATCCATCAAGCGTTGTCGGCGCTTCGGGATTTTGGTTGGGTGTAAAAAAATGGAATACAATATCATCACTTCAAGATGAGGGATGAGAGTCCAAAAGCGCTTACGATATCAATTCCTGAAAATGGTTCGCTAACTAGTGATTGACAACACCCGTAGTGAACCGAAAAAATGTTCTCCACAAAGTCTTGACTGACTCAAATAAAAATGGTGTTTATGACGAAAAGACGAAAAATTATATAATAAGCAAACTGAAAGAAAAAATGAAATAGCTTTCCATGACATATCTCCCCTATAATAAGGTGTAAGGGGGGATATTTTTATGCATATGGCAGATGCACTTATTTCACCTGCAGTAGGAATTGCGATGTGGGGGGCTACGGCGGGTGTAGCAAGCTACTCATTAAAAAAAATAAACATGGAAGCAGATGAAAAAAAACTGCCGCTGATGGGGGTGCTTGGAGCATTTGTATTTGCAGCGCAAATGATTAACTTTGCGATTCCTGGTACAGGGTCGAGCGGACATTTGGGTGGCGGATTGTTACTTGCCGCTTTGCTAGGGCCTTATGCGGCGTTTTTGACGTTAGCCGTCGTTTTATTTATTCAGGCACTCTTTTTTGCAGATGGGGGACTGTTAGCATTCGGATGCAACGTGTTCAATCTCGGCTTTTACACATGTTTTATCGCATATCCACTTTACAGACGACTCATTCGCCGAACAAACATCTGGTTTGCTTCCATCATCGCTGCCGTCGTTGGATTGCAACTCGGAGCATTTAGCGTTGTCGTTCAAACGTTGTTATCCGAAAAAGTCGAATTACCATTTACTACGTTCGCTTTATTTATGCAACCGATTCATTTGGCGATTGGTATTGTAGAAGGAATAGCTACAGCGGCTGTCATCTCATTTGTGATGAAAGCAAAGCCAGAACTTTCAACAACAACAAATACACCGACAAATCGTCTCATCGGGACACTCGGTTTGCTTGCGCTTCTCATCGGTGGTATTTTTTCATCCATCGCTTCGTCCAAACCAGATGGATTAGAATGGTCTATTTTTCGCACTGCAGGTACGGAGGAACTACATGCAACAACAACACTCCACACCACACTAGAACGTCTCCAACAATCGCTCGCTTTGTTGCCTGATTACAATTTGAAAAATGGAGGCGCTTCGATCGGGTGGTTAGACATCGGGACAAGCGTTTCTGGCATCGTCGGTGTATTTATCGTTACAATAGCACTGTTCGTACCATACATGATGAAAAAATGGAGAAAAGAAACGTGATTGATGTACATGTGTCAAATATGAAAGAGCGACGACATGATGTTCATCCGTTAAGCATGCTCATTATAACGTTTACATACATTTTCGTCGTCGCTTCGTTTCACACATATGCGTTTATTGAACTCGTTCCATTATCGGTTTATCCGATCACAATGATCGTTTTTTATCGTCTTTCTATTCGCCATATCAAACGCGTACTGCTCGCTTCTCTACCATTTATTACAGTTATAGGGGCTTCACAGCTCTTTTTCATTCATGAACACGTATCGTTTTTTCATTGGCGTATAGAAGCAGGATGGCTCGTGTTTGCCACTTTGCTTGTAAAAAACACGCTTGCCGTTCTTGCAGCAACAGTGTTGTTTTTGACGACACCGATCGAGCAACTTGCAGGTGCGCTCCTTTCGTTGCGTATTCCTCGTTTGCTCGTTATACAATTACTTTTGACACATCGATATATTTTTTTACTTTTAGAGGAAGCAAAACGACTTCGTCAAGCGTATATGTTGCGTGCATCACAACATCGCGCGATCCAATTATCCGTTTGGGGATCGCTCGTTGGACATTTGTTGCTGCGAACATTTGAACGTGCCGAGCGCGTGTATGAAGCGATGACATTGCGCGGGTTTTCTATTCAACGTATGCATATAAAAATAGAACGATGGACAACAAAAGAGAGAATTTACACGTACGTCACAGTTATATTGTTCATCGTTTATCGTTTGGTGGTCATATGATGATAAACGTATCGAATATTTGTTACACATACCCAGATAGTCATGAAGCCATTCGTGAGGTTTCTTTTTCCGTTCAACAAGGAGAATGCATCGGCATCATTGGAGCAAACGGTGCAGGAAAATCAACGTTATTAAAACTGCTCGTCGGTTTATATATGCCGCAAAGCGGACATATCGTCATCGATAATATGCACATGTCGAAACAAACGTTACGACATATTCGTCGCATCGTTGGCTTTACATTTCAACAAGCAGATGATCAATTATTTATGCCAACCGTTTACGATGACGTCGCGTTTGCGCTTCGAAATAAAGGAATGAACGAAAATGAAGTGGAGCAACGAGTAATAAACGCTTTAACGCTTGTCGGTGCGATTCATGTCAAAGACCGCCCACCTTATCGTTTGTCAGAAGGAGAAAAGCGGCTCGTCACCTTAGCAACTGTGCTTGCGATGGAACCAAAAATATTGCTGATGGACGAGCCGACGGCAGCGTTAGATCCGAGAGCAAGACGAACGCTCATTCATCTCGTTCAATCGTTATCACATACAAAAATCATAACAACGCACGATCTCGACTTTGTACTTGAATGTTGCGAGCGAACAATTGTACTCGCAAACGGAACGATCGCATATGACGGTCCAACAGAAACTGTATTAACGAACGAACCGTTTTTACACGAACATCATTTAGAACTTCCCCTTATGTTGCAAGGGAAAAAATAAAGCGCGGCTCATTGGCCGCGCTTTATTTTTGCTTCACCATTTTTTGTTTGACTACACTATTTTCTTTCGTTTTGTACGAAAGATTATCTATATTTAGTCCGTTTCCGAGCGTTCCGTATACATATCCTTCGCGAGGCTCGATGAGTTCTGTTTGTTCATAATAGAGCCGTGGCGTTTTCCATAACGCAATTAACGCTTTTGTCATCGGCATTTCATGATATCGTTCCGGCCATAGTTGTTTAATATATTGTTTGACGAGCGGGTAATATTTTGAACTCATCGCTGGGAATAAGTGATGTTCTGTATGGTGTGAAAAGTTGAAATGCAACACATCTACCCACTTTGGAACGATGACCGTTAAGCTATTAGCTAGCGGATCGTTAACTGGAACGAGCGGATTTAAACGATGGTTCGTTGAAATATATCCCATAACGATCGCATTTCCAATGAGCAAAGGAATAACGAACGCAAAGAGCCATTTTTCCACTCCGATCATCAGCAATAACCCAACCCATACCGACCATGGCAATACAAACTGCCAAAATACTGCGCGACGACTTCCTTTTTCAAACTCCTTCCAAAAATGAAGAAGCATATGAAGCGAATGAATGGTAAACATCCCTGCTAAAGACAAAAACGAAAAAGCCGCACGAATCGGAAACGGAATGCGATAAATCCAACGGAGGAAACGACTTTGAGCTAAACGTTTTATCGTCGGCCACGCATCGGGATCAAGTTCCTCATGTTGTGTATGCACATGATGTGTCGCGTTATGCCACTTTCGCCATAACTTCGGACCTGTGCAAAGCGGTAAAAATGCGATGCCACCTAATAAATCACGAAGCCACGCCCGTTTGACTACCGTCCCATGCAAAATTTCATGCCCTAAAAACCCTAATCCAGCAAAACAAAATCCAATAACAACTGAAAGCAATCCGTTCCATAACCAATGGAGGTCAAATAAAGAAATCGTTACAATGCTGCTCACTAAAACGAGCATGTAAGCAAGGCCACCAAACAGACGAGACGGAACGGGACGGAACGCTTCCTCAGGCAAATACGGGGCAATGCGAGCCGCGTACCACCCGAATGAATGAAATTGTTTCATGTAAAAAAAAACTCCCCTCATACGTAAAAACTTCACTTCAAAAAGAAATGAATATTCAAACATTTCCCTTTAAAGCTTATTGCCATCGTATCATTTATATTCTTGTCCTGTCAACAACATTTGTTACCTGATCATATTATTTATTTATATTATTTAGTATCAATATGAATGCAGTTGTACAATAGCGATAAATGTGTTTCAATGGAAGTAAACATACCAAATCAATTTGGGGTGAAACAGATGGGGATGCCGTTAGAGATACAAACGATGATCGTCACAAATGGAAAAGAAAAACGAATGGAACACAACTTATTTGTATTACAAAAAGAAGGTTATCGCTTATATCCACTTGACGTGCCGTTAGAAGTAAGACGAACAAAACACGGAGAAGCAACAGGACAAGCTGTCGTCAAAAAACTCGTCCTTGAAAACAGAACAACGATCGTTACATATGAATTAATTGCTTTGCACTCCATTAATTAAACCGTCGAGCAATGTGCTCGTCGGTTTTCTTTTTAGGTCATTCACACATTTTTATTAGGCGCATACGATAAAGCAAACGAAACGAAAGAGGGGAAAACAATGCGAAAATGGGGGTTTTTGCTCGTTGCTTTTATGTTTTTGCTTTCAGCATGCTCATCTCATGATGTAAAAACGTTACGCGTTGCGGAAGTGACTCGTTCTATTTTTTATGCACCTCAGTACGTCGCAATTGAAAAAGGTTTTTTTGCTGAAGAAGGGCTTCATATTGAACTAAATACGACGTGGGGCGGCGATAAAACGATGACGACGCTTTTATCGAACGGAGCGGATATCGCGCTCGTCGGTTCGGAAACGTCTATTTATGTGTATAGTCAAGGAGCCATTGATCCTGTCATCAACTTTGCGCAATTAACACAAACGGACGGAACATTTTTAGTTTCGCGCGAACCGATCGCTAACTTCACGTGGGATCAACTGAAAGAAAGTACATTTTTAGGTCAAAGAAAAGGCGGCATGCCGCAAATGGTCGGAGAGTACGTTTTAAAACAACATGGAATTGATCCACATAAAGACTTAAACCTCATTCAAAACATTGAGTTTGCTAATATCGCCAATGCATTTGCGAGCGGAACAGGCGATTTCGTCCAACTATTTGAACCGACTGCTAGCATTTTTGAACAAGAAGGAAAAGGATATATTGTTGCTTCCTTTGGAACGGAATCCGGCCATCTCCCGTACACAACGTTTATGGCAAAACAAAGTTTTATTGAGAAAAATAAAGATGTTATTGAAAAATTTACACGCGCTCTTTATAAAGCCCAACAATGGGTGCAAACACACGAGGCAAAAGAAATCGCAACAGTCATTCAACCGTACTTTGAAAATACAGATATCGCTCTTATTGAAAAAGTCGTCGATCGCTATAAAAAACAAGGCTCCTATGCAACAGACCCTATTTTAGATGAAGAAGAATGGAACCATCTTCAAAACATCATGAAAGAAGCAAATGAGTTGCCATCGTACATTGATCACTCGATTTTAGTGAATACATCGTTTGCCGAAAACGCACAAAAGAGGTGAACACCATGCCCATTTTAACGATTGATCAAGTGATGCATGCCTACGTCACAAACCAATCGGCTGTCTTGGCGCTTAATCATCTATCGCTAACTGTCGAGAGGGGAGAATTTCTCTCCTTTCTCGGCCCAAGCGGTTGTGGAAAAACGACGCTTCTTTCCATTATCGCTGGACTAATCGAGCCGACGAAAGGACGTGTGCTTATCGAAGGAAAAGAAGCAAAAACGATGCGCCAAACGATTGGGTATATGCTACAACACGATTATTTGTTTCCGTGGAAAACAATTGAACAAAACGTCACAATCGGATTAAAACTGACAGGCAAATATAGCGAGAAAACGAGAAAACAAACGCTCGCCCTTTTACATCAAATTGGTCTACGCGACGTTGATGATCGCTATCCTTATGAATTATCAGGAGGGATGCGTCAGCGCGCTGCACTCGTTCGCACCTTGGCAACCGACCCGAAAATTTTATTGTTGGATGAACCGTTTTCAGCACTTGATTACCAAACAAAGCTTAAACTAGAGGATCTCGTATGGGAGACGTTAAAGCAATATCGGAAAACAGCGCTTCTCGTCACGCACGACATCGGTGAAGCAATTGCCATGAGCGATCGCATCGTTTTATTTACAGCAAAACCAGGAAAAATTAAGCGAGTTGTTTCCGTTCCCGATTCATTAAAAGCGTGTACACCGTTTCAAGCCCGCCAACACCCAGATTTTTCACCGATTTTTCAAATGATTTGGAAGGAGTTAGAGAGCATTGAACAAACATGAATGGTTGCAACGTATATACGATCAACATATAGCATATGAAAAACGCGAAAAACGAATCGTTCGTTTTTTTCAAACGATCATTGTCATTGCCTTCTTTAGCCTATGGGAAATCGCAAGCCGTTTTCATTGGATTGATCCTCTTTTATTTAGCTCACCGTCTTCCATTTGGCATTTATTCATCACGAAAGTGCGCGATCACACATTGTTTTCACATACAACTATCACATTAACAGAAACCGTACTCGGTTTTATTGTTGGCACGATCGCAGGCATTTGTTTCGCTGCGCTACTTTGGTGGTTTCCACGCGTATCCAAAATTGTTGATCCATATTTAGTGATTTTAAATGCCATGCCAAAGGTGGCACTTGGACCGATTCTCATTGTAGCGCTCGGGCCGAATATGACGTCGATCGTCGCGATGGGAGCAATCATTTCCATCATTATTACGACGATTGTCGTTTACACATCGTTTAAAGAAGTAGATGCCAACTATATCAAAGTGCTTCAAACATTCGGTGCAACGAAACGACAATGGTTCACAGAAGCCATCTTACCCGCTTCCTTTCCGACAATGATTTCAACGTTAAAAGTGAACGTCGGTCTATCTTGGGTCGGTGTCATTGTCGGGGAATTTCTTGTTTCGAAACAAGGTCTCGGTTATATGATTATTTACGGATTCCAAGTGTTTAACTTTACGCTCGTTTTGTTAAGTTTGCTTATGATTGCGTTACTTTCAAGCATCATGTATCAACTTGTCAGTTGGTTTGAAAAAAAGCTAATCAAACGTGCATAGCCCCACATGAAAAGAAAAGGCGGTGGGGCTTTAAACCATTTCCCACCGCTCTAACTGTTGTTTCGTATATGTCCATACGCCATCCTTCATAATAAAACTAAATCGTCCATCTTTCGCTATGTCATCTGGCATATGCTCAATGAGCACAGGACCATTTGTTTCGAAATACGACTCCCTTTGTTCCAAAGATTCAACATGAGCAAAATAAATATTTTTTACAATCGTTTCATTCGGACGTTTGACTTCATACTGCCCGATGTACATGATCTTTTGAACAATTCCTCCTGTTTCTTCCCTTACTTCACGAACCGCTGCCTGTTCCGCCGTCTCTCCCTCTTCTACTTTACCCCCCGGGAATTCCCAGCCTCGTACAGCGTGATTAGTCAATAACCAACGACCGTTGTACCGACAAATAACAAGGACATGTTTCGGGTGTCGTGAAAAAGGATGGTCAGAAAAAGAAAGTCGAACGTCGTATCCGTAGTCATCTTGAAATACAATCATCGCCGTCTACCCTCAACTGCATGTTTTCTTCATTGTACCACACAATCAAATGGCGGACAGCTTTTATGACTGTATGACTCCCATCGTTTCAATTTGTTGTCTCGCTTCTTCATCTCCAAGCTCATAAATGAGTTCGTACACTTTTTTTATCGCATGATCATACCCATCATTCGGACGGTCATAATGATATTGCACATATGGCACATGTGCGCGCCAAAACGATTGCCAATCGGATGAATACATTTCATCAAAATACTCTCGTAATTGAATAATTTCTTCATCTGTCGCTTCAATTCGAAATTCCCACGGCGAAGCAGTTTTTACCTGTGAAATTTCACCGCGTGCCACCGACACATAATACGTTTTTTTCATCGCCCCACCTCTTTTCCATTCATTACGGTTAGTGTGAGTCGATCCATTTGTTTTCATGCAAAAAAAGCATAGGACAATCCCCTATTACCTTTAAAGTGATGGAACAAGAAAAAGGCGGGGAATCCCGCCTTATCCAAGAAACGATTTTAACATCCACACATGTTTTTCTAAACTTTGATGAATGCCTAAAAGCATATCTCCAGTCGTTTCATCATTAATTTCCCCAGCGTAGTTCATACCGTCTTTCAACTCTTCAATCATCGTTTCAAAATCGCGCACGATTTCTGCCACCATTTCTTCAGCTGTTTCATTTCCTTTTGCTTCATGTACAGACGCTACCGCTAAATACTCTTTCATCGTCGCTAACGGCTTTCCACCTAGCGCCAATAAACGCTCTGCTAATTCATCAATATGTAGCGCAGCTTCATTGTATAGTTCTTCAAATTTTGTATGCAACGTAAAAAATTGTGGACCTTTCACATACCAATGGTAGTTGTGCAGTTTAATATACAATACGTTCCAATTCGCAATTTGCTTGTTTACAATGCCAATTAATTTTTCCTTCATTTTCATTCCCTCCTCAAGTATAAACTTTCCCCTTCTTCATTGTAACAAACACAAAAAATTTTGGAAAATAATATGCTTTTACATTAATATAGAATATGGGGGGTGCATATGTTTCTCACTTTTATCATTTCCATCATCATCGTATTTGTCGTGCTCATCTTAAGCGTTTTAACGATTTCAAAAGCATACAAATACAAACATACTATCGATGAGTTGCCAACTGAAGAAAACAAAGGTTCAGACATGTGACGCCTGAACCTTTGTTTTTTAGCCAAACACTTTTTTCAATTCTTCTTTTGGTTGCGATAGCCAGTAGCGCATGAGTCGCTTTGCTCCTTCTAAATCATGCAACTTCGCTTGACCACACTCTTTTTCTGTTGCAGCTGGCACTTTTGTGACTGTTAGCGCCTCACTCATCGTTGCCTCTAGCAAGTCAATAATTTCTTCAACGGTTGGCGTGCCGCTAACGACTAGATAATAGCCTGTTTGACATCCCATTGGCGAAATATCAATGATATCAAAATGGTCATATTTTTCGGCGTGCTTACGAATGTGCACCGCTAGCAAATGCTCGAGCGTATGAATCGCTGCAGGCTGCATTGCTTCTTTGTTAGGCTGACAAAAACGAATATCAAATTTATTCACAACACCGTCGCTGCCAACTTTGTGAACGCCGCAATGGCGAACGTACGGTGCTTTGACCGCACAATGATCAAGCTCAAAACTTTCTACTGAAGGCATACCTCTCACCTCTTTTTCAATTGTTACGTTTTTATCATACACAAAAGTCCGACTTTTTTCATCTTTTTTTGTTGGAATGACTTCATTCAACTATGTTAAAATAAGCAAAAATAGGGGTAGGTGTATGATATGAAACATATGCTCATTTTACTTATTCGTTTTTACCAACGGTTCATTTCCCCTTTAAAACCGCCGACGTGCCGCTTTTATCCGACTTGTTCACATTACGGATTAGAAGCCATTCGCCGTTTCGGTGCACTGAAAGGTGGCTATTTAACGATTAAACGTATTTTAAAATGCCATCCTCTTCATCCTGGTGGATTTGATCCTGTCCCAGAGAAAGAGCAAAAATAGTTGTTCTTTCTCTTTTTTTTCGATATGATAGACTTTGTAAATCGTAATAATTACGTTTTGAGAAAGGAGAAACCTATATGAAAGTTCCTGTAACCGTATTAAGCGGATATTTAGGTTCTGGAAAAACGACATTGCTTAATCATATTTTAAACAATCGTGAAGGATTAAAAATTGCTGTTATCGTCAACGACATGAGCGAGGTGAATATCGATGCTGAGCTCATTAAACAAGGCGGATTTTCACGCACAGAAGAAAAGCTTGTACAAATTCAAAACGGCTGTATTTGTTGTACGTTACGAGAAGATTTAATGAAAGAAGTCGAAAAACTTGTTAACGCTGGAGACATTGATTACATCGTCATCGAATCATCCGGCATTAGCGAACCGATTCCTGTCGCTCAAACGTTTACGTACATCGATGAGGAGTTTGGCATTGACTTAACGTCAATATGTCGATTAGATACGATGGTTACCGTCGTGGATGCCAATCGTTTTTGGCATGATTTCTCGTCCGGTGAAACGTTATTAGATCGCAAACAGGCGGTCGATGAAACAGATACGCGTGAAGTTGTCGATTTACTAATTGATCAAATTGAATTTGCGAACGTGCTTATTTTAAATAAAATCGACTGCATTTCTCAAGAAGATGCAGACGAGCTAGAAGCACTCCTTCGTAAATTAAATCCAGAAGCAAAAATCATTCGGACAACATACGGAAAAGTGGCGCTTCATGACATTTTAAACACTCGTTTATTTGATTTCGAAAAAGCGAGTCAATCAGCTGGATGGATCAAAGAACTAAATGAAGAGCATACACCAGAAACAGAGGAATACGGAATTTCTTCTTTCGTATATCGCCGCCGTCGCCCATTTCATCCAGAAAGGCTTATGCGTTGGCTCGAACAATGGCCAGTTGAAATCGTTCGCGCTAAAGGCTTCTTCTGGCTTGCTTCCCGCAACAATATGTGCGGACTGCTTTCACAAGCTGGACCGTCCATTATGATTCAAGGGGCTGGGGAATGGATTGCAACATATCCTCCACATGAAAGGGAACAAATTTTGCAAGAAGAACATGAATTGCGTGCAAAATGGGACGATACATACGGCGATCGCATGACAGAGCTCGTATTGATCGGCATTGGTATGGATGAACAAATGATCGTTTCTTCTCTTGATGCATGTTTATTAACAGACGAAGAAATGAAACAAGATTGGTCTACTTTTGTTGATCCACTTCCACCATTTACAAGTGCATCATAGTTTTCAAATCGTAATGATTACGATATAATAAACTAGGAGAAAAAGGATGTTTTCATAAACATTCTTCTTTTTTGAGAGGAGGAAAAAATATGAAATTACGTGCGATGTTAACTATTATACTTGCAAGCACACTCACATTATTTGGTTGCAATCAAAAGGACAATGCAACTCCATCAACCAGCAAAGAAACAGACGGTCAACTTATCATTTATACAACGGTGTACCCGCTTCAAGACTTTACCGAAAAAATTGGTGGCGAGCACGTTCGTGTCGAAAGTGTATACCCTCCTGGCGTCGATGCACACACATATGAACCAACAGCAAAAACGATGCAACAAATTGCTGATGCGCACGCTCTCATTTACATCGGTGAAGGAATGGAAGGATTTGTCGATCGTATGAGCAAAACGCTAAAAAATGAGCGTGTGAAGTTCGTACAAGCAACAGAAAATATACAAGCGCTTCTGATCAATCATAATCATGAAGAAGAATATGCCCATGAAGACGAACATGCTCATGAAGATGAACATGCTCATGAAGACGAACATGCTCATGAAGATGAACATGTTCACGGAGATATCGATCCGCACGTCTGGTTAGATCCGATTTATTCCATTCAAATGGCCGAAACGATTAAACAAACGTTAACAGAACTTAAACCTGAAGCGAAAGACGATTTTGAACAAAACTTCACTTCGTTAAAACAGCAGCTTGAACAACTCGATCAACAATTTCAACAATTGATGAAAGAGGCAAAAAGAAAAGATATTCTTGTTTCTCACGCGGCATACGGCTATTGGGAGAAACGATACGGCTTAAAACAAATAAGCGTGACTGGACTATCACCGACAAATGAGCCGTCACAAAAACAGCTTACTTCTATAATAAAAAAAGCAAAAGAGCACGACATACAGTATATCTTTTTTGAACAAAATGTTACATCAAAAATTGCTGAAGTCGTAAAAAATGAAATTGGAGCGGATGTACTCATTCTTCACAACTTAGAAGCGCGCACAAATGATGATATCGCAAACAACAAAGATTACTTTGCGATCATGAATGACAATATATCCGCATTAAAAAAAGCATTACAATAAGCGATCGTTACGGTCGCTTATTTTTTTGCATATTTTTTCCCTTTTCAAATCAAACTATGAAACGACAATGTATGGAAAGGGATGAACATTTCGGTATGGATCACGTATTAACAGCAAGAACGTTATTTGGCACAACGATGGCGTTTCATATTATTTTTGCGACGCTTGGAGTCGGTATTCCGCTCATGATTTTATTGGCGGAGCTACTATATCAAAAAACGAAAGACAATGACTATGCCCTTATGGCAAATCGTTGGACAAAAGCGCTCGCTATTTTGCTTGGCGTAGCGATTCCGTCTGGTACTATCGCAGGAGTACAACTTTCACTTTTATGGCCAGGCTTTATGGAAGTGGTCGGTAAAGTGATGGCGTTGCCGTTTCAAATCGAGATTTATGCGTTTTTCGTCGAAGCTTTATTTTTATCTATTTACGTATACGCAGCTGACCGCATTTCTCCAACGATGCGCATCATCAGCTTGACGCTTGTTGCCATCGGAGCAGCCGCTTCTGCCATTTTAATTACGAACGTTCACGCTTTTGAAGGAACACCGACAGGCTTTCGTATCGAAAATGGGCAAATTGTTGACGTCAATCCGTGGGAAGCATTTTTTAATCCAAGCTTTGCCGTCACAGCAACACACGTCGTTTTGTCAGCGTATATGACAGGTGCGTTTACGATCGCTTCAATCGCAGCATATCACATGTTGAAAAATAGACACCATGAACGCATCCAACTTTTTCATAAAAAAGCGCTCATGCTCGGTTTAACAGTTGGCGGGGTATTTTCTTTACTAACAGCCATAAACGGTCACGAATCGGCTCAACTTCTTCATGAATATCAACCAGAAAAATTAGCTGCCGCTGAAGGATTGTTTGAAACACAGTCGCACGCCCCGCTCGTCATCGGCGGTTTTACAGATCGCGAAACACAAACAGTCAAATGGGGAATTGAAATTCCATGGTTGCTTAGCTTTTTAGCAGGCAATCGTTTCGATACCGTCGTTGTCGGGTTAAATGATTTTCCAGAAGAATGGTGGCCGCCGCTGTTTGTCCATACACTTTTTAATGCAATGGTCGGAATTGGCATGTTTCTTCTCCTTCTTTCGATTGTCGGATTCGTTTGGCATCGCATAAGAAAACAACACATATTTCCGAACTGGTTTATGTGGACGGTTGTTACTGCTGGACCGCTCGCTCTTCTCGGCATTGAATTTGGCTGGATTTTTGCTTGCACAGGGAGACAGCCTTGGGTCATTTATCGCATGATGACAACGGCAGAAGCTGTAACACAATCAACAAATTTAGGAACGCTTTTTCTTTTGTTTACGTCCATTTACGTATTTTTACTCATCGCGGTCGTGCTCGTCTTGCGCTCGTATTTCCGCCGCCATCCGATTGAACAACATTTATCTACGCACATGTAGAAAGGAGCAAGATGATGACAGATGAATTAATTGCCATTTCAATTTTATGGGGATTTATTTTTATTTACGCGGTCATGGCGACAATGGACTTTGGAGCAGGGTTTTGGTCAATGGTATATATCAATCGCCCACAAACGAAAGCAACGAAAATCGCAAACCGATATTTGTCGCCGACATGGGAAGTGACAAACGTCTTTATCGTTGCCATCGTCGTGGCGCTCGTCAGCTTCTTTCCTGGAGCAACGTTTATGCTTGGAACCATTTTACTTATACCGGGAAGCATTATTTTACTTTTGCTTACTGTACGTAGTGCGTTCCTCGTCTTTTCGCACGTTGCTCCTAAATATGAAAAAGTGCTCGTTTACATTTCTGGCATAAGCGGTTTGCTTATTCCAGCGTTTTTAATTAGCGTCTTGCCAATTACACATGGATCTTTTGTTGAAACAATGAATGGTGTCAGTCGTCTCCGGCTTGATCGCTTATTTACAAGCCCACATGAATATGCATTTATCGCTTTTGCGATTACAAGTACACTCTTTCTTTCGTCGCTTTTATTAGCAGACTACTCAAATGAAGCAAATGAAAGTGTGAGTAAAATATTTGTGGGTGACATTCAGGAATGATTCCCCGACGAGGGTTGCGAACTTTTGTTCGCGACGCTCGTCGGGGCCACCAAGCGAAGCGCGGTAGAAAAAAGCAAATGTCATGCAAAAAGGACTCTCTCCCTGCTATGATGGTGATGACCAACATCAATAAAACAGGAGGGAGAGAGTCCATGAAACATTTTACCACAGAATGGCCTTTATTAAAAGAGCTGGAGGAACAATTAGTCAGAACTCTTCAAAAGGTGTTCGCTGTCTTGTTGGCGGCCCTTTTGGAG
>NZ_JXTH01000065.1 GCF_000836725.1 Anoxybacillus thermarum
AAGTCCAAGCGGGTTGAACAGGCCAAACGGAAGGCAGGACGGTTGTGGGCAGATGTGGTGCGTCAGAATCTACCGTGTCTGCAGCGGTCATCCGGGACGCCGATCCATCAAGCGTTGTCGGCGCTTCGGGATTTTGGTTGGGTGTAAAAAAATGGAATACAATATCATCACTTCAAGATGAGGGATGAGAGTCCAAAAGCGCTTACGATATCAATTCCTGAAAATGGTTCGCTAACTAGTGATTGACAACACCCGTAGTGAACCGAAAAAATGTTCTCCACAAAGTCTTGACTGACTCTCGCAGCTCCATTCGCTCTTGGAACACATTTTGAATCGTTTGAATCATTCCGACATCTGTCACATTTGTATACATATATATTTTTTCTGGCGCTATCGATACGAGCGGCGCTAATACAGACGTATCAATGTACATCGGCTGACTCACCATCAATCGACGGTCAATAAACTGCTTTAATTGCTGAGGCGACAAGTAAAAAAATTGGTCATCAAAAAATTGAAACGTTTCGTTTTCATATACTAAATGAAGAATGCTCATTTGTGGCTGGCGCGACACCACGATTTCGCGCAACAGTTGAACAAACGATTGGTATTCTTGTTCTAATTTATATTCGTCAATCGCTAATTCGACATAATGCATAAGCCGATCATAATACGGCTTTAAGCGAAAAGTCATAAGCGACTCAAACGAAAACACCCCTTCATGTAAACATTCATGTAACGATTGAGCAATAAGTTGCTCACGCGGTATATTCATCTTTTTTCCGAGACGATAATCATGCCTTTCGCCATCAATAAACGAATACGTAAGCTGCAAAATTTGTTGTTGTTCTTCTTCATTTTCATAAAAAAACGTTCGCGAAATGATCGATAAAATCCAACGTGCTTCAAACGTTCGAATGATACATGAAGCAAAAATAGGAATGAACAATGCGCGCATATGCGCAACATCCCGTTCATGAAAAAAAACGGTAATTGTCTTGTCATCATAAAGCAACTTCCCATATGGTTGCGGTGCTTTGCTTAACTGTGCAAATAGGCGTTGTGCATCTTGTCCATTTTGAAATACGATATAAATCAACGGTGCCCCCCCTTTTCCCGAAACATGCTTGTTTTATATATATGGGGAACACCGTTTGTTTATCACAGTTCCATTCGGCGATTTTTTCCTTTCATTTCAATCGGAGTAGCTAAATAGACAATTCGTTCAATGATTCGTGCCGCTTTTACTTGCTCTTCTTCCCCTCGCTGTGAGTGAGCAAGGTGATGCGTCAGACGTTTTAAATCAAAATTTGATGTAAAACATGTCGGCAAATGTTCAAGCATACGATATTGTAAAATCGGACCGAGCACCTCATCGCGCCACCAGCTTGACATTAATTCTGCTCCTAAATCATCAAGCATCAGAACGGGTACTTGCTTTGCATATTCAATCGTATCTTGAAATGCATCCGTTTGAAGTGATGATTTTAGCGAGCGAACAAACTCTGGCACGTACACAAGAAATGATGCAATGTGCCTTTGGGCTAACTCATTTGCCATCGCCGCTAACAAATATGTTTTTCCGATGCCAAACGATCCATATAAATATAGTCCTTTCATTCGCTTGCCTATTTCATATGTCGATGCAAACGTGTTCGCAAGCTCGATCGCTTCGATTCGCCCAAGATCGTCCGTTTCTAGCTTGTCAAACGAGGCTTGCAACATATCGCGCGGAATAAATAAACTACGAATAAGCGACTGTTGTTTTTTTCGTTCATCATCTTGCACTTTACGAGCACACCGCTCATACTGCACGTCAATGTTTTTCCCTTGCCAAATTAAATGAGGCGTATAACCTTTCAGTAAGTTCGGACATTGTTCTAAGCTTTGGCAACGTTCACAATGCTTACTTTGTTGCACAAACTCGTACAATTTACCGAGATGACGATTTAACATCGCATCCGTCACGTGATGGCCACGCAAAAATGTTTGAACATGAGGATCACGTAAAATGTCGCGCTTCATCGCCTCATACCGCTCTTTAAAATCGTGACGATTCATCAAATGGTGAATTGTTTCCCGAATTGGTTTCATCGTTTATCCCCTAACTTTTCGGTTTTTTCAACCGTTCTTCCAACTCGCGCCGTTTTTGTTCTAGCTCTTCTTCTGATTTCACTTGTTTTCGCTCAAATTGTGAATAGTCCGTCTGCAGCCAATCTGGCAACAGTTCGGTACGAATCGGTTTTTTAGCGCCTTTTTGCTCTTTTTCTTTCATAAATGTTTCATATTCCCGCGCCTCTTTTTTCGCCAATTCCATCGCCTGTTTCACCGTACGTACCTTTTTTCGCGCCCATGAACTCGCAATTTTTTCAACATATTTTTTCGGCAACTTCATATCCGTCCGCAGCATGACGTAGTAAATGAGCACGTTCATGACACCTGGCGGCAATTTTTGTTTAAACATAATATCTTCAATCAACTGTAAATCAGCTAATGCCGGTTCAACTCCACCAGAAAAATCCATAAGCAATTGTCTCGGCGAAACGGTTTCAAGCTGTTTCATTAAATATTCTTCTTCATTTTTTGGTTCGGCATGTGCCATCGTTCGCTCTGCTAACGGTTGTACACGATCATATAGACGCGGAAGCGCTTCACCACGTTCAAATTGATACCATTCTTGCGCTGCTTTTCGTAATGCTTCAATATCAATTTGTTCAGCGGGATCGATGACGCCCATCACGATTTTTTGCATATCAAGAGGACCGATCCCATACAGAAAAGAAAGCTTTTTAATTGCATCTTTTACTTTTTCAGTAATCGCACGTCGTGGTACGAGGTGATGAGATAGTCCAGCGTAAAAGGCATCGAAGTCAAATATATCATCTTGCATCTTATATATCGCTCGTTCTTTTCCTATATACTGCTGTCCATCTTGAAGCATCACTTCTTGTTTCGCTTCATCACTTAATTTATGAATCATTTTTTCGGGTTGGATAGATGAAAAGACATCGTGAAATGAGCGAGTGATCGGTGTAAATGACGTACGATCAATGGCACGATCGGAAAAAAACTTTTTCAGCTTTTGAAATTTTGTTTTTCCGACACGGTCATATAAAAATACATTTAAAACGCCATCGTTGAAAAATTGTTCTGGTGTAAGTGGAAGAAGCAGCTCATAAATAAATACCCGTTCATCGTCTTCATTCGTTCGTTTCATGTACGTATTTAACAACCCGATTCCTTCAAGTTTTAAACGCTCGGCATATATCGTCGGCAAACTACATTGCATAATCGCCATTAGGCTATGATGCGTCGTCTCCTCGCTCCATAAACGCGCCTGCTCAAGTTCGCTCCATAACGTCATATATAAGCTATACGCTTGAGCGCCAATCAAAGGTTGATATAAAAGCGTCAATACTTTTCGGTCTAATTCGCTTAAAATTCCATTCGCATGTACAATATATCGGTCGACCGCAATTAACTCTTTCCAACTATATTCCATCTTATCGACCTTCTTCATATGAAAAAGAGCACATTATGCCCTTTCTCCTTGTTCTTTTTTAATGAGCTCTTTTAATTCTTCAATAAAGACGTTTAAATCTTTAAATTGTCGATATACAGAGGCAAAACGAACGTAAGCGACTTCATCAATTTTTGATAATCTTTCCATTACCATTTCACCGATCGTTTCACTTTTGACTTCATTTATGCCGCTATTACGCAATTCTCGCTCAATTTGCTGCGTCACTTGCTCTAATTGTTCAAGGGCAACCGGTCGCTTCTCACATGCTTTAATCAGCCCACGCAATATTTTTTCACGACTAAATTCTTCTCGCGTTCCTTCTTTTTTCACGACAATTAACGGTGTTTCCTCTACCTTTTCAAACGTTGTAAAACGAAAATGGCAACGTTCACATTCGCGCCGACGGCGAATGGAACGCCCTTCATCGACTGGACGGGAATCAAGTACCCGCGTCCCATGATGGTGACACGATGGGCATTTCATATGTATCAACTCCTGACAGTAATCTTACCCTTATAGTAGACAAAAAAAGGCGCATGCACAACTACTTCTCACTATATATTCCCGATCCGATGTATGTTAATCGTTTAGCTAATTGATCATATAAACGAATAATAAGTTGACGGCTAAATCCAAAGTCGATTGGCAACCACTTTGTTTCTGTCGTCACAGAAAAATCAATAGCTGTTTCAAACGGTCGAACAGAAATGACTGTGACGACGATAAATGCTTTTTTTCCTTTCGTAAGCGATACGCTCATTTCTCCTCTTTCTTCTGAGATCGCCACAATATGATAGCCGTCCATTTGCTCGAACAATTGTTTCACTTCTTTTAATGCAGCCGCTTGCGTCGTTTTATAATAACGGCTTTTCAACTGCTCATCCGGATGACGTTCCGATGTCTCATTATGATTCGTTAATACGTATTTCCACTTCACCTTTCGTCTCCTCACCTTTCAATGAATGATAAAAAAGAGGTGCAGAATCTACACCTCTTTTCCTCTTACATTTTATTATAAAGCTTTTGCTTGTTTAATTTCAATCGGACCCATGCCACGAGGCAATTCAATTGTTTCACGTGTTTGCGCACCTAACGCTTCTGCAATATAGTCAGCAGCAATCGTTGGATCTAAATTTCCACATGTGTACACATCAATACTCGCATATCCGTGTTCAGGAAAACTGTGAATCGTTAAATGTGATTCAGAAATGATCACAACGCCGCTAACGCCTTGTGGTGCAAATTTATGAAATGCAACTTCACGAATTTCCGCACCTGACTTTAACGCTGCATCAACGAATGTTTTTTCAATAAACTCCATGTCATTCAACTTATCAAAATCGCATCCCCAAAGTTCTGAGATAACGTGACGACCCATTGTATCCATGATCGTATCCCCCTTTAATAAATTTTGAAAAAAATAAACGATGAATTTCTTTTGCTTTCTGGAATGTATAACTACCACGGGGGAAAGTTAGTCCAAAGAGGTCCTAACCCTTTAAGTAGTCACATTACCATGCGTTCAAGAAGTTCACGAAAAATAGTATACTTCGTTTATATCTTTTTTTCAATATTGTTTTTTGTTTTTTATGAAATTAGGCATAAAAAATAACGCTGGAATGCCAGCGTTATGACATCGCAACCGCTTCGTTTTTTGACAACTGTTTTGCAACAAGCTTTGTTAAATCAACAACGCGGCACGAATAACCCCATTCATTATCATACCATGCTAATACTTTTACTTTCCGATTTTCAATCACCATCGTTGATAATCCATCGACGATCGCGGAGTGTGGATTCGTATTAAAATCAATCGATACGAGCGGTTCCATCGTCACATCTAAAATGCCTTTTAACGATCCACGTGCTGCTTGCATAAATGCTTCGTTTACTTCATCGACCGTTACATCTTTTTTTACATCGACAACGACATCAACAAGCGAAACGTTTGGCGTTGGAACGCGCAATGCCATGCCGTGCATTTTTCCTTTTAAATGTGGCAATACGAGCGCCAACGCTTTCGCTGCACCTGTCGTTGTTGGAATGATCGATTGTGCACACGAACGGGCACGGCGTAAATCTTTATGCGGATTATCAATATTTTTTTGATCGTTTGTATATGCATGCACAGTTGTCATCAACCCATTTTCAATGCCGAATGCTTCATCAAGCACTTTTACAACCGGAGCTAAACAATTTGTTGTGCATGAAGCATTTGAAATAATGATATGTTCGGGAGAAAGCATATGTTCATTTACACCGATGACAATTGTTACATCTTCATCTTTTCCTGGGGCTGTTAAAATGACGCGTTTCGCCCCTGCTTCGATGTGCATCATTGCTTTCTCTTTTGCATTAAACTTTCCTGTCGCCTCAATGACAATATCGATTTGAAGCTCTCCCCATGGAAGCAGGCGTGGATCGCGGGAATTGAGCAACTGTACTTTTTTCCCGTTCACAATAAGTCCATCTTCAACCGGAATGACTTCCCCATCAAATTTGCCATGGTTTGAATCATATTTTATTAAATGAGCTAACGTTTCAGGCGGATAGCTCGCATTAATCGCTACAATATCAAAATCTTGTTCAATTATCGCTTTTCGGAACACCATCCGTCCAATGCGTCCGAATCCGTTAATCGCTACTCTCGCTTTCATTATATAGCTCCTTTCAATATATATGTTATACTATTTGTTCATTATCTACAAAAATAGTATAACACTTTTAAAATGTTTATGCTATAAAAAAATAAAAAAAGGGCGTCCTATTTTCCAAGAACACCCCAACGTACTAAACATGCATACAATTGTCGTTTCGTTTCTTCTATCGTTCCGTTATTATCGATCACTGCATCGGCTTTCTTTCTTTTTTCTTCAAGCGGCATTTGTGCTTTCATGCGAGCCCGTGCTTCTTCAACCGAAAAGCCATTGCGCTCACAAAGTCGATGAAGCTGGGTTTGTTCATCGACATATACAACGAGAATGCGATCAACAAGATGCTCTAATTTGCTTTCAAATAAAAGAGGAATATCGAGAACAACTGCCTTTTCCTTTTGTTTCGCATATTGTTCTTTTTGTTGTAGCATATGTTTGCGCACAAGAGGATGAACGATGGCATTTAACTGTTTTCGTTTTTGTTCATTATCAAACACGATCGCACCGAGCTTGCGGCGATCAATCGCGCCGTTTGCATCCAAAACGTCGTGCCCGAACGTTTCAACAATAGGTTTATACGCTTCACCATTTATTGCTGTGACACGATGAGCGATTTCATCTGCATCAATGACAGGAATATGTAAGTCGCGGAACATCGCCGCGACCGTGCTTTTTCCGCTCGCAATCCCCCCTGTTAAACCGATCGTTAACACTTACTGTCCCCTCCTACCTCATTTTAAAAATGCCAAGTACAATGAGCATAATTCCAGGTAAAAACGAATATTTTTGTAGCCAGTCATATTTCCTAAACGACTTACCAATTTTTAAACCGCTAAATAAAAAGCTAAAGCTAAGCAAACAAACGAGAAATGTCGTAAACGTTACAGAATAATTTAAAAGCGCTGCGCTCACTCCTGCCCCAAACGCATCAAGAGACAAAGCAACACCTAAAAATACAGCTTCCATCCCTGTAATCGTACCTGATCGGTCAAAATCAGCCATCGTTGGCTTGCGTAAAATTTGAATAACAATACCGAGCGGACGAATTTCTACATTCATAAGAAACTTTTCTTCATTGTCATCTCGTTTAAGGATAAATTGAATGATCATCCATAATCCTAATACGATCAATATACTTCCACCCATTGCATTCGCAACAGTTGATGGAAAAAACGTATATATGATGCGCCCAATGCCCATCGCCACTAAAAAAGTCAGGCACGAAAAAAGCGAAATAATGAGTAACGAACGAAGCGGAAGATGTACATTCCGCATACCGTACGTAATGCCGACAGTCAAACCGTCGATGCTAACAGCTAAAGCAAGTAAAAATAAAGACCATGTGATCATAAGCGCCTGCCCCTTCCTTTGAAAAACTACCATAGTATATGGAAGAGGCCTAGGCAATGTTCTTACACTATGTTTGACAATGTTTACAATAATGCGTACCGCGATTTGCGACCGTTGTTTTGATAATGAGCTCCCCGCATCGTCGGCACGGCTTGTTTACACGCCCATATACGTACAATTGCGTTTGAAATGTTCCTATTTTCCCTTGCGTATTGACGTACGTTCGAACCGTACTTCCCCCTTTTTCAATTGCTTCTCGTATCGTTTCAGCGATCGCTTCATGTAACGCTTCTATTTCTTGCACTGTTAACGTAGCTGCGATACGTTCTGGATGAATGGAGGAACGAAATAGCACTTCGTCAACATAAATATTTCCTAACCCTGCAACAACCGTTTGATCAAGCAATACCGCTTTTATTGTTCGCTTTGTTCGTTGAAGCTGATCGGTAAGCCATAAAACAGTAAACTGTTCATCAAGCGGCTCGATGCCGATGTTTGATAAAGGTGGAACGTTTTCCCCTTTATTGAACAAATGCATCGTTCCAAATTTACGCACATCGCGATAACGAAGTTCGGTACGATCTGTAAATGTAAAAAAGATGTGCGTATGGCGATCAAATGGGGCATTTTCTTTTTCGTATATGTAGCGTCCTTCCATACGCAAATGGGACACAAGAACGACATCATCCAATTGAAAAATTAAAAATTTCCCCCGTCGCTCAATATCATAAATCGTCTGTCCTTTTAATCGATCGCAAAATGTTTCTACGTCAGGATGTTGGACGATCTTTTCCCAATGTACTTTCACACGTTCAATCGTTTTGCCTACAACAAGCGGAATAAGCGTGCGCCGCACCGTTTCCACTTCAGGTAGTTCTGGCATGTTTGTTCATCCTTTCCTTACTTCGCATCATACCACGTCGGTCCAAAGTGGTAATCGACCTTTAGTGGAACACGTAATGATACCGCATTTTCCATCACATCTGGGACAATTTTTTTCAACAAATCAACTTCATCTTTTGGAGCCTCTAAAATAAGTTCATCATGTACTTGCAATAATAGACGCGCTTGTAACTGTTCTTCATGTAAACGTGTCGCTAAATCAATCATCGCTTTTTTAATAATATCGGCAGCGCTTCCTTGAATTGGTGTGTTCATCGCTGTCCGCTCAGCAAAGCTACGAATATTAAAGTTGCTGCTTGTAATATCCGGTAAATAGCGACGACGGTGAAGTAGCGTCGTGACATATCCTTTTTGTTTTGCATCTTGTACAATCTCTTCCATATATCGTTTGACACCTGGATAACTTTGAAAATATCGCTCAATAAATTCCGCTGCTTCTTTGCGTGTAATGCCTAAGTTTTGCGACAATCCGTAGTCGCTAATGCCGTAAACGATACCAAAATTGACCGCCTTCGCTTGCCGGCGCATATGTGCGGTGACTTCTTCTTCCTTTACATGAAAAATGTCCATCGCCGTTTTCGTATGAATGTCGAGATCATGATGAAATGCGGCAATTAAATTTTCGTCATTGGCAATATGGGCTAACACGCGCAACTCAATTTGCGAATAGTCAGCCGCAAAAATGACCCAATCATCAAAAGATGGGACGAACGCTTGACGAATTTTTCTTCCTTCTTCAATGCGAATCGGAATGTTTTGTAAATTAGGCTCCGTTGAACTTAAGCGCCCTGTTTGCGTCAATGCTTGTTGGAAAATTGTATGCACTTTTCCTGTATCTTGACGCACTACTTTCATTAATCCTTCTACATACGTCGATTGTAATTTTCCGAGTTGACGATAATGTAAAATTTGCTCAATGATTTCATGGTATGGCGCTAATTTTTCTAAAACATCCGCCGATGTGGAATAACCTGTTTTCGTTTTTTTTACAATCGGCAACTGTAATTTCTCAAACAAAATCGTTCCAAGTTGTTTTGGGGAATTAATGTTAAACGTTGTTCCTGCTAATTCATAAATGCGTTGCTCAATTTGTTGGAGCTGAGCGGTGAACTCTCTCCCCATGTTTTGTAAGCAATTCACATCCACCTTTACACCGTAAAACTCCATTTGCGCCAAAATGAACGTAAGTGGTAGCTCTAAGTGAATAAGCAATTCAAATTGTTCATTTTGTTTTAGTTCATGAATATATGTTTCTTTTAGAGAAGCAATCGCTTTTGCCTTTCGTACGAGATGTTCAGCTAATACATTTGTCGGCGGAACCGTCTGTTTTGCCCCTTTTCCGTACACATCTTCATCGCTTTGTACGTCTGTATATTGCTTCGTTTTTGCAACGGCTGCGATATCCCCGTTTGCATCTGTCGGATTGAGCAAGTATGCCGCTAATAATAAATCAAAATCGATTCCTTTTAATTCAATGCCGTGCCACTTTAGCGCAACAATTGCTCGTTTCGCGTCAAACACACTTTTTTTACATTGCTCATTCTCAAGCCATACTCGAAATAAAGAAGATGCAAAAGCAACGTCTGTCGGGATAAAAAAATGTCCTCGCTCATTCACAAGTGCAAATCCGAGAATCGGTGCTTGATGATAATTTTCATCAAGCACTTCGATAACAAGGGCGCTATCTTTCGTCAACATGTGCTCGTCAATCGTTTGTACCGTTACGAAAGAGATGTTCGTTAACGATCGTTGTTCATGTGAAGGATGTCCAATTTTATCCATAAGCGACGTAAAACCTAGCTCTTGAAACAATGCTGCCAGTCGTTCGACATCATATGACTGCCATGCTAATTCATCGAGCGATAGTGTGAGCGGAACGTCGCGATGAATGGTCGCTAACTGCTTACTTAGTAGCGCTTGTTCACGATACGTTTGTAAATTCTCTTTTAGTTTTTTTCCTGAAATATGTTCAAGTGATGCTAGTACGTGTTCAACTGTTCCGTACTCCTTTAACAACTTTAACGCTGTCTTTTCTCCGACTCCCGGAACACCCGGGATATTATCTGATGCATCACCCATTAACCCTTTTAAATCAACAATTTGTGCGGGCGTTAATCCGTACTTTTCAACCACATGCTCTGGCGTATATCGTTCTATATCTGTTATTCCTTTTTTCGTCACATGCACATGAATACGATCAGATGCTAATTGAGTTAAATCCCGATCTCCTGAAATAATCACAACGTCAAATCCTTCTTTTTCCGCTTTTGTCGCGAGCGTCCCAATAATATCATCCGCTTCGTAATTTTCAAGTTCATATGTGCGGATGTTATATGCATCAAGCAACTCACGTAAAAATGGAAACTGTTCTGATAGTTCTGGTGGCGTCTTTTGTCTTCCCCCTTTATATTCTGTGTACACTTCATGACGAAATGTCGTTTTCCCTGCGTCAAACGCAACGAGCATATGCGTCGGTTTTTCTTCTTCAATGAGCTTCATTAACATCATCGTAAAACCGTAAATCGCATTTGTATGAATCCCTTTATCGTTATGTAAGAGCGGCAGAGCAAAAAAAGCGCGGTAAGCGATGCTATTGCCGTCGATCAATACTAATTTATTTGCCAAGCCGAAAACCTCCTCTTTATTCACTTACGCTTATTTTACCACGATACCCGCTAAAAAAGAAAAAAGACGAGAACATTCGTTGTCCTCGCCTATTCCAAGACAATCGGCTTCTTGGATGAAGGGGTTTTCATCTGTTATCTTACCAGTATTTTTTTAATATATGGTAAATCGTTTGTAAATATATCGTTAAAAATCATTCATCTAAACAAGCATCAACGCGAAAATGAACAGTAAATGTCGTTCCTACACCTACTTCACTTTTTACAGAAATCGTTCCGTGATGTGCCTCCACTAAATGTTTTACAATCGCTAAACCAAGGCCTGTCCCCCCTGAATTGCGACTTCGTGCTTTGTCTACACGATAAAAACGTTCAAAAATGCGCGGAATTTCTTTTTGTTCAATACCAATCCCTGTGTCGCTGACATGAACATGCAATTGTTTATCGTCTTTTTCGATGGAAACAGTGACGCGTCCACCTGATGGCGTATACGCGATGGCGTTATTAATTAAATTAATAAAAATTTGCTTTAAACGATGTAAATCTCCATACATATAACAAATCGGGGCATTCGATGTGCATGATAATGCAATTTGTTTATCGTTCGCTTTCCCTTCAAGCATGACAATGACTTCTTTTAATACGTCGTACAAGTCAACAACCGATATATTTAATGTAAATCCTTGTTGTTCAATTTTTGATAAATCAAGCAAATCTTGAATTAAATGTTGCAATCGTTCGCTTTCTTTTAAAATAATCGTTAAAAAATATTCAAGTGTTTGAGCATCATGCATTGCCCCATCTAACAACGTTTCGGCAAAACCTTTAATCGATGTAATCGGCGTTTTTAATTCGTGCGAAACGTTCGCTACAAAATCTTTTCGCATTTGCTCAAGCTTTTTTAGCTCAGTAATATCGTGGAACACAACAATAATTCCTTTCCATTCATCGTTCGTTCCAATAATCGGTGTTCCGTATACTTCAAAATGTTTTCGCTCAATACCGACAGGAAGAAGCAATTGTTTCCGTACGTTTACTTCCGTCATAAATATTTCTTCGACAAGCGCAATAACTTCCTTATGCGGAAACGCCTCATAGTATAAACGATGAACGTAGTCGGACGGATCAATATGAAACATTTCCTTATACGCACGGTTCATGAGCGAAATGTAACCACGTTGATCAATTAAAATTAAGCCACTCCCCATATTTTCAATTAATGCTCGCAAACGATCTTGCTGCATTTCTTGCATGCGCACCATCTCTTGTAAATTGCGCGCTAAAATATTAAGCGACTGGCTAAGCATCCCCGTTTCATCTTCTCGACTTTCGTACGTTCGCGCTTTATAATTGCCGCGTGCAAGTTCCATCGCCACTTTTGTTGCGGCCTCAATCGGTTTTGTATATTGATTTGTAATTTTAATACCTAATAAAAGAATAATGAAAAATGCAATACTTAAGCTGAATGTAAGCAAAATCCAAATTTGTTCATTTACCCGCTCGATCGCATATATCGGTAAGCTGAGAACAATATGCCCCAGTTGTTCATCTCGTTGCCAAAACGTGACCGCATAGTAATATAAATCTTGCTCTTCTTCAAATATAACGGACCGATCTTCTTGTTTTAATAACGTTTGAATCAATTTTTTATGACGTTTTTCATCAATGGATACGTAATTGTTCGTATCAAACATAAGCTTCCCATCTCGGTCAACAATGGTGATGCGAGCAGACAACATATCGCTAATGGCACGCAATTTTTGCTCAAACGATGAGGATTGGAACGATTTATTCTCTATATATAGAGCTAAAAGCTTGGCCTCCTTCTCCATACGTTCATGGACGGTATCCGCATAAAATTTTTGAAATAATTGACCTAATAACAGCCCAAGACCAAATAAAACAGATAAAATGACCGAAACGAGCCCGAGCAATAGCCGAGAGCGAAATTTATTCATCCGCTTTCGGCTCCTCTAGCTTATACCCTAATCCGCGTATTGTTTTAATATATACGGGTTTTCGCGTATCTTGTTCGATTTTTTCACGCAAATGGCTAATATGCACATCAAC
Organism: Anoxybacillus thermarum; assembly: GCF_000836725.1. Classification (GTDB taxonomy): domain Bacteria; phylum Bacillota; class Bacilli; order Bacillales; family Anoxybacillaceae; genus Anoxybacillus; species Anoxybacillus thermarum. The sequence continues at coordinate 13,125 of NZ_JXTH01000065.1, forward strand.
AATGCGCGTATCTCCAGCAAAATCATAATTCCATACGGCGCTAAGTAACTGATCGCGCGTCAATACACGCCCTTTATATTTCGCTAAATATGCTAATAGCTCGAATTCTTTTGGAGTTAATTCTAATCTTTGTTCTGCAAAATACGCCTCATAACGATCTGGGAAAATTTTTAGTTGCCCGACAATGAGCGAATCGTCACTATTTTCTTGTTTTTCTTCATTTCCATGAATAGTCGTTCGGCGCAAAATCGCCTTGACACGTGCGACAACTTCGCGTGGGCTAAACGGCTTCGTCATATAATCATCAGCACCTAATTCAAGACCAAGCACTTTATCAAACTCATCGTCTTTTGCCGTCAACATTAAAATAGGTGTCATCACTTTTTTTTGACGCAATTGCTTACATACTTCGATGCCATCTAGTTTTGGTAACATTAAATCGAGAATGATAAAATCAGGTCGTTCTTCCAATGCTTTATGAAGCCCTTCTTCCCCATCATAAGCTGTCAATACGGTAAATCCGGCGAGTCAGTCAAGACTTTGTGGAGAACATTTTTTCGGTTCACTACGGGTGTTGTCAATCACTAGTTAGCGAACCATTTTCAGGAATTGATATCGTAAGCGCTTTTGGACTCTCATCCCTCATCTTGAAGTGATGATATTGTATTCCATTTTTTTACACCCAACCAAAATCCCGAAGCGCCGACAACGCTTGATGGATCGGCGTCCCGGATGACCGCTGCAGACACGGTAGATTCTGACGCACCACATCTGCCCACAACCGTCCTGCCTTCCGTTTGGCCTGTTCAACCCGCTTGGACT
>NZ_JXTH01000066.1 GCF_000836725.1 Anoxybacillus thermarum
GCCGCGGGCCCATCCTGTAGCGACAGCTTGCGCCGCCTTTCAACGAAAGATCATGCGATCTTTCGTGTTATCCGGTATTAGCACCGATTTCTCGGTGTTATCCCCGTCTACAGGGCAGGTTGCCCACGTGTTACTCACCCGTCCGCCGCTAACGATTCAAAAGCAAGCTTTTGAATCGTCCGCTCGACTTGCATGTATTAGGCACGCCGCCAGCGTTCGTCCTGAGCCAGGATCAAACTCTCCATAGAAAAGTTATCCTTAGCTTTTACGCTGCTGTTTTGTTCAGTTTTCAAAGAACAACAAAGACATTTTCTATTGTACTAAATCAACAATCTTTTGTCAATATGTTTTTTTCATTTCGACAACGACGTATGTTAATATATCACGGATATCTCTATTAGTCAATAAAAAAATAAACGGATATGTCCGTTTATGAAATGACATATTGTTGAATAAAAATGAGTGCTAAAGCACCTGGAACACCTAGAAAACCTGTCACCGTTACTGTAAACAAATTAATAGGCAAATGGATACCTGATACATCTCCAACAACATTAATTAAAAAAATAAATAAAGCCCCGATGACAAGACGAGCAATTCCTTCACCAATTAGCCGTGTCAAACGTACCGGGATACCAATAAGCAAAAGAATGACAATAAGACTGACGATCGACACAATAACAATCGTTTCATCCATATTTTTCTCTCCTTAAACTTTTTTATTTTTAAATATATGTTCACCTCTTTTCTGTATGACAAGCCTATACAAAAAGGGAAGGGGTATCATCCCTTCCCAATCGATGCTTTTCGTTTTTTTGCTTCTCGAAGAAGAAATAAATATTTTGCTTCAGCAATTTTTAAATCAAATATGACCTTTTCAGACGGCTCAACACTTCTTTCTATTAATTGCTTCTTATCCATCCACTCATCCCGGTAATGTTGCAATCGTTCAATGAGCTGGTTGTTAAATTGTTTGCGCAGCCACCCTTTTCGTTTCCAAAACACTATAGTTCCCTTCTTCCTTCCAGAGCTTTAGATAAAGTCACCTCATCAGCGTATTCCAGATCGCCACCAACAGGCAATCCGTGGGCAATGCGCGTAATTTTAACACCTGTTGGCTTTAATAGCCGGGAAATATACATAGCCGTTGCTTCCCCTTCAATATTTGGGTTCGTCGCCAAAATCACTTCTTGAACCGTTTCATCTTGAAGACGTCTAAGCAATTCAGCAATTTTAATATCTTCAGGACCAATTCCTTCCATAGGGGAAATCGCTCCATGTAACACATGATACAATCCGTTGTATTCTTTCATTTTTTCCATAGCAATAACATCTTTCGGGTCTTGAACAACACAAATGATCGAGCGATCTCGCTTGTCATCCTCACAAATATAACAAGGATCTTTATCTGTAATATGGCCACACGATGAACAATACGTTAAATTTCTTTTTGCATTTACAAGCGCTTTTGCAAAATCTAATACTACATCTTCTTTCATATTTAACACAAAAAACGCCAGACGGACGGCCGTTTTCGGCCCGATGCCTGGCAATTTCATAAAGCTGTCGATTAATTTGGATATCGGCTCTGGGTAGTACATAATAGCCTCCTAGAATAATCCCGGTATATTCAATCCTTTTGTAAACTGCCCCATCGTTTCTGCGGTTAACTCATCTACTTTTTTTAACGCATCATTCGTGGCAGCAAGCACTAAATCTTGCAACATGTCGATATCTTCCGGATCAACGACCTCCTCTTTAATTTTCACTTCTAAAATTTGTTTATGACCATTTGCAATAACGGTAACCATTCCACCGCCTGCTGTTCCTTCAACTGTTTTTTCAGCTAATTCCGCTTGCGCTTTCTCCATATCTTTTTGCATTTTTTGCATTTGTTTCATCATTTTTTGCATATTTCCCATTCCACGCATCATTTTCATCATTCCTCCATTATTCTTTAATTTCAATTAAGTTTTCACCAAACCATTTTTTCGCTTCCGAAATGAATGGATCTTCTTGTTCATGTTGTTCATTTCCACTTGTTTGTTGACGAATGAACTGCTCGCGAATTTGAAGCCATTCACTTTCGGGAACAGGAATCGTATCAAGTTTCTTTCCTGTTAACTCAAATAATACGTGCTCTAAGTTATCTTTAACATAATTACTATTATCAGCAACCATCTTACAATGAATTTCATATTTAAATTTTAACACAAAAGCTGTGCCACTTGCTGCTACAGGTTCACTCTCTTGTAATAATGCAGCATGTGACACTTTATTTTGTTTTTTTAACGTTTCAAGCACATGTAGCCAATTTCCTTTAATAAGAGATAAATGCTGATGTGTTGCTTGGCGAAGCACTTCATGAATGCGCCCCACCGGTATTTTATAGTCTGTCCGAATGCTTTTTCCTGTTTTTTTCACCGGCTCGCTTGTTTCTGCAGAGGAGAGCTTCACACCGGTTTCTTTCAGTTTCGCTAATTGCTCTTCAAGCTGTTTCACTTTCTCCTCCAACGCTGGAGAAATCGAAGTTTTCATTACTCGTTCCTCTTCATAACAAAGCTTCACAATCGCAACTTCCATATGCACGCGCGGATGGTTCGTTAGGCGCATATCTTGTTGACTTTTACTCAACAAGTCGATCGCTTCATATATAAGCGATGTTGGAATCATGTCAGAAAGCTCACGAAATCGTTCATCAACGAGCACACGATGGGTCACATCTTCTAGCTGAGGTGCTGCTTTATATAAAAGCATATCTCGATAATAGTAAATTAAATCTTCGACAAGGCGATTCGGATCTTTCCCTTGTTCCATTAAATGTTGAAAAAGACGCAACGCCTCAACGGTCTTTTTTTCGTATATCGCATAAATTAAATCTGCAATTTTTCGTTGTGAAACTGCACCTGTAACCGCTAACACATCTTCAAGCAACACGCGATCTTCACTAAAAGAAATAGCTTGATCGAGCAAACTTAACGCATCACGCATTCCACCATCGGCAGCACGTGCAATCGCAAATAGTGCCTCTTCCTCTACATCTATGCCTTCTTCCACAACAACTGTTTTTAACCGCGACACAATCGACTTCAACTCAATGCGCCGAAAATCAAATCGTTGACATCGAGAAACGATCGTTAAAGGAATTTTATGTGGTTCCGTTGTCGCTAAAATGAAAATTACATGTTTCGGGGGCTCTTCCAACGTTTTTAATAACGCATTAAACGCTCCGATGGATAACATATGCACTTCGTCAATAATATACACTTTATACGGTGCTGACGTTGGGGCAAATTTCACCTTCTCTCGAATGTCGCGAATTTCATCCACGCCGTTATTTGATGCTGCGTCAATCTCTAACACATCAGAAATCGAACCGTTCGTAATGCCTAGACAAGTCGGACATTCGTTGCATGGCTCTGCTGTTGGACGGTGTTCGCAATTTACCGCTTTAGCAAAAATTTTAGCTATACTCGTTTTTCCTGTCCCACGTGGGCCTGAAAATAAATATGCATGTGAAATCTTTTGTTGAAGCAGGGCATTTTGCAACGTTTTTGTCACGTGTTCTTGACCGACAACATCCTTAAAACTTTGCGGTCGAAAGACACGATATAAAGCTTTATAACTCACGAAACTGCCCTCCTCTTTGCTCATATCTCATTCATTATATCATTAAAAAACGCACGAAAAAAGCACTTGCCTTTTAAGCAAGTGCTTTGATTCAATGTATGTAAATTGCCGTGCACCTTCTGTCGACTAGCTGCCATAGACGTTACTAGAGCAGTTAGCTCAGTTCAGGCACCCCTGCGGCACATGGGAGCGTCCGCTTACTGCTGCTTCCTTCCGGACCTGACAGGGTTCACGGATTCCCATTGCGCAGGACCCAAACGTCAACACCACTTACTCTAGGCAGACTCTACAGCAAACTAACCTAAAGAAGGAATTCAGCCTCGCTAGAGCGGATTGCGAGTACAGGGCACCGCTACCTCCCCGCTTAGCACGGCAATGCGTTATCACTAACGCAAGTATAAGTATATCTCTTTTTTATATAAATTGCAATGACTACACAATGGAATTTAATTGGAATTTACTCTATTTTTTTCTTCCTTTTTTTGTTGACGTAAACGCCGAAAAAATTCGCTCAGCATTCCACCACATTGTTCAGCTAATACCCCGCTAACAACTTCCACTTGATGATTAAACCGTGGCTCTTGCAATAAATTCATTAATGTTCCGGCACATCCTCCTTTCGGATCGCTCGCTCCAAACACAACCCGCTTGATGCGGGAAAGAACAATCGCTCCAGCACACATTGCACAAGGCTCTAACGTCACATACAGCGTCACCTCTTCTAGTCGCCACGTCCCTAGTTTTCGGCATGCTTCATCGATAGCTAAAAGCTCCGCATGTGCAATTGATCGTTGATCCCGTTCACGCAAATTGTGAGCTCGCGCAATCACTTCGTCATTGTATACAACAACAGCACCAATAGGCACTTCTCCGATGTTCTCCGCCTTTTTTGCTTCTTCAATAGCTAAATGCATATAATACTCATCATTTCTCATTTTTGAGACTCCCGTACTTTTTATCATCTATTTTATAGAGTATATCAAAATAAAAAAGCAACATACAGAGTAATCATTTTATGTTAAAATAAATTTTGTCTGTCTACACAGACGGTTTCACCTAAAGGAGGTTACACAATGTCCCGCGTGCCCTTTATTACTGTTGAAGGCCCAATCGGTGTTGGAAAAACATCATTAGCAAAGGTCATTTCAAACTATTTTCAATATGAATTGTTAAAAGAAATTGTTGATGAAAATCCCTTTTTGGGTAAATTTTACGAAAACATTGAAGAGTGGAGCTTCCAAACAGAGATGTTTTTTCTATGCAACCGTTACAAACAACTAGAAGATGTCGAAAAAAAGTTTTTAAGCAATGGGAAACCGGTTGTAGCTGACTATCATATTTTCAAAAACTTAATCTTTGCTAGACAGACTTTAAAGGGAAAGCAGTACGAAAAGTATGTGCAAATTTATGACATTTTAACAAACGACATGCCAAAACCAAATGTCGTCATTTATTTGCATGCTTCATTGCACACGTTACTCAGACGTATCGCGATGCGAGGTCGCGAATTTGAAAAAAACATTGATCCGAACTATTTACAACAACTATCACATGCTTACGAACAAGCAATGGAGCAATTTGAGCAAGCCCACCCTCACATCCCTGTATTACGTTTTAACGGAGATGAGCTCGATTTCGTTCATCGTGACCAAGACCGATTTTTCATTTTAAATGAACTGCAATCTGTTCTTAAAAGGAGCTTAGAACAATGAATTTACGAGAAAAATATCACATTCCAAGCGATGCTGTTATTACCATTGCCGGAACAGTTGGTGTAGGAAAATCAACGATGACAAAAGCGTTAGCTGATGCACTTCAATTCCGCACCTCTTTTGAAAAGGTAGACACAAACCCGTATTTAGATAAGTTTTATGCCGATTTTAAACGTTGGAGTTTCCATCTTCAAATTTATTTTCTTGCTGAACGATTTAAAGAACAAAAACGCATTTTTGAATATGGTGGAGGATTTGTTCAAGACCGATCCATTTACGAGGATACTGGCATTTTTGCAAAAATGCATTTTGAAAAAGGGACGATGTCAAAAGTCGACTATGAAACCTATACAAGTTTATTTGAAGCGATGGTCATGACACCGTATTTCCCACACCCTGATTTACTTATTTATTTAGAAGGAAGTTTCGAGGAAATCATTAAACGTATTCGTGAACGCGGTCGCCCAATGGAACAACAAACACCAATTGAATATTGGAAAGAAATGTATGAAAGATATGAGAGATGGATCAACAGTTTTAATGCTTGTCCTGTTTTGCGTATTAACATTAATGAATACGATATTATTCGCGATGCCCGATCGATCGAGCCGATCGTCGAAAAAATTAGTTACATGATTGAACAATATCGCAAATTAAAAAAATAAGGATGCCCTCGCTTCATTTTGGGCATCCTTTGTTTTGCTTATATAAAACAAAAATTCGTTACGATATGTAACGAATTATTCGATAAACAATCTCCATTTTATGCGCTGTGGATTGTAAACATTCGAATGATGGCGGAGGAGGAGGGATTCGAACCCCCGCGCGCCTTTCGACGCCTCTCGGTTTTCAAGACCGACCCCTTCAGCCAGACTTGGGTACTCCTCCGTATCGACATGTATCACTTTATCATAATCATTACCCCATGTCAACACTTTTTATTAAAAAAGGGGAGCAAATTCTCCCCTTATGAAATCACTTTTTTTCCTCCCATGTATGGGCGAAGCACTTCTGGAATCACGACTGTTCCATCTTCTTGTTGATAATTTTCCAAAATCGCTGCAACTGTTCGTCCGATGGCTAAACCGGATCCATTTAACGTATGCACATGTTCTGGCTTTGCTTTCGGGTCTCGGCGGAAACGAATGTTTGCACGGCGAGCTTGAAACGCTTCAAAATTGCTGCAGGAAGAAATTTCTCGATACGTACCATAGCTTGGTAACCATACTTCAATGTCGTATTTTTTGGCTGCAGTAAAACCTAAATCAGCTGTACACATGCTCATGACACGATACGGTAAACCTAATAATTGCAAAATGCGCTCTGCATCATTTGTTAACTTTTCGAGTTCTTCATAGGAATCTTCTGGTTTTACAAACTTAACAAGCTCTACCTTATTAAACTGATGTTGACGAATTAATCCGCGCGTATCTCTTCCTGCTGATCCCGCTTCTGAACGGAAACATGCGCTATAAGCAGCATATTTAATCGGCAAATCATCCGCTGATAAAATTTCATCGCGATGTAAGTTAGTCACAGGAACTTCTGCTGTCGGAATTAAAAAGTAATCTTCACTCTCGATGCGGAACGCATCTTCCTCAAACTTCGGAAGCTGTCCTGTTCCTGTCATGCTTGCTCGATTCACAATGTACGGTGGTAAAACTTCTTCATATCCGTGTTGTTCCACATGTACGTCTAACATAAAGTTAATTAACGCACGTTCCAATCGTGCCCCAAGGCCTTTATAAAACACAAATCGACTTCCTGTCACCTTCGCTGCCCGTTCAAAATCTAAAATCCCGAGTTGATCAGCAATTTCCCAATGCGGTTTCGGTTCAAAAGAAAATGAACGTGGCTCTCCCCATTTACGAATTTCTACATTGTCATCTTCTGATTCACCAATCGGCACAGAGTCATGAGGAACGTTTGGAATGGATAAAAGCAACGTCTCAAGCTGTTGTTCCACTTCACGCAATTCATCATCAAGCACTTTAATACGATCACCAACTTCACGCATTTCAGCAATGAGATGGTCAACGTCTCTTTTCTCTCGCTTTAAGATGGCAATTTGTTGTGACACATCGTTGCGCTTATTTTTTAGTTCCTCTGCTTGTGCGATTAATTCGCGGCGACGACGATCGAGCTGCTCGAATTGTTCAAAATCCGTTAAGTCCTCACCACGATGCTGAAGCTTTTGTTTTACCTCCTCAAAATTGGCACGTAAAAATTTTAAGTCTAACATCAGCATTCCTCCTTTTTGATTTATGAAACAAAAAACTCCCGTCCCAAAAGAAAGGGACGAGAGTATTCCCGCGTTGCCACCCTAGTTGAAGACGCGCGTCTTCCACTCGAGACATGTAACGGTTCTCACCGGAAATGCCTACTAACTTCACGCGTTCAGCATTTCGCTCCAGGATGGATTCACAAGTCATTCCTGCCGATTCACACCAACCATCGGCTCTCTGAAAGGAAGAGGGCTTGTTACTAGTTCCTGTCATCGCTTTTTCGTTATATCATTTTCTTGGAAATAATGTACTATAAGTTTAAACAAAATGCAACCTGTTTATTCTTTCGCCTCTTTAACCATGTTTATAAAATATTGTGTCATGCGATCATCATCCGTTAATTCGGGGTGAAACGAACATCCTAGAAATTGTCCTTGCCTTGCCGCGACAATACGGTCCTCATATGTCGCAAGCACATCAACGTCGTCCCCTACAGAGACAATGTGCGGAGCTCGAATAAATACACCAATAAAATCGTCCGCAACACCTTTAATCGTTAACGATGCTTCAAAACTTTCGCGTTGGCGTCCGAATGAGTTGCGTTCGACTGTAATATCCATTAAACCAAGGTGTGGTTCATCGTAACCAACAATTTTTTTGGCTAAAATAATCAAGCCTGCGCACGTTCCAAACATCGGCTTTCCTTCACGAGCGAATTGCTTCAGCGGTTCAATAAACCCATATTTGTCCATTAAACGACGCATCGTCGTACTTTCTCCGCCTGGAATAATAAGACCATCAACATGTGTTAGTTGCTCGACCTTTTTAATAACTACCGCTTCAGCACCACACGCTTCAATTGAACGTACGTGTTCACGTACGGCTCCTTGCAATCCGAGTACCCCTATTTTCACCATGTTCATTGCTCCTTTACATTACCATCCGCGTTCTTGCATCCGTTGTTCAGGAAGCAACGAAGAAATATCAATGCCTTTCATCGCTCCACCTAATCCCTTTGATAAATGAGCAATTAATTCGTAATCTTCGTAATGAGTTGTCGCTTCAACGATGGCACGCGCATATTTTTCAGGATTGTCTGATTTAAAAATACCTGAACCGACAAATACACCGTCAGCACCTAAATGCATCATTAACGCCGCATCCGCTGGTGTTGCGACACCACCTGCTGCAAAGTTAACGACAGGAAGACGACCAAGACGTTTAATTTGTAACAATACTTCAAATGGTGCGCCTAAGTTTTTTGCCTCTGTCATTAACTCATCTTCGCTCATGCTAACAACTTTGCGTACTTGAGCGTTCACTTTACGCATATGGCGAACAGCTTCAACAATATTTCCTGTTCCCGGTTCGCCTTTTGTACGAAGCATAGATGCCCCTTCAGCAATACGACGAGCCGCTTCACCTAAATCACGGCAACCGCATACGAACGGTACAGTAAACTGACGTTTATCAATATGAAATTCTTCATCTGCCGGCGTCAACACTTCGCTCTCGTCGATGTAATCTACACCAAGCGCCTCTAATACACGCGCTTCAACATAATGACCGATACGCGCCTTCGCCATGACTGGAATCGATACTGCTTTCATCACTTCTTCAATCACAGTCGGATCAGCCATGCGTGCAACACCACCTGCTGCACGAATATCAGCTGGAACACGCTCAAGAGCCATAACAGCTACTGCACCTGCTGCTTCAGCAATTTTTGCTTGTTCTGCGTTCACGACGTCCATAATGACGCCACCTTTTTGCATTTCCGCCATTCCGCGTTTTACACGTTCTGTACCTGTAACCGCCACCGTTCATTCCTCCCATTATGTATATCGTTATTGTGATATTGTACTGAAAAATCAGTCCAGCGACAACTATTCATCACTGCAGTACACTATCCATATTCTAGCATACGTTTTTACTAGGTAAAAGTATAGAAACAATAGCTACATTTCTTTATTTTAACTCAATTTTTTTAAAAATCACAATAAAAATTTTAAAGCCCTCTAAAAAAGAGAGCTTTAAAATAATCCTTTCATCGCATTTGAAGCACCATTCCAAATGTCACTAAATAATTCACCGATCGCTCGCATCGCCAAAACAAAGCCATTCGCTTTTTCTACAGATCGCTTTGTTACGATATCTACCTTTTCTCCTTGTTTTGTTAAGTAACCATAGTCTGTTCCTTCATATTTCACGTACATATACCCTACTTTTTGTCCTTTTTTCACAGGGGCTGTTAACGTTTCTTTTTCAATGACGACAACAGGCTTATATTTTTTTTCTTCCCCTCGCTTAATGACAAGCGACAACGGTTGTTTTGTTGCAATCGCAACTTCTTTTTCTTTCCCTTTCTTTACTGCTACCGTTTCATGTTTTTTTGTAATATAACCTTTTGGATACAATTGTTGCACAGTATAGTTGCTAAACGCGTAGTCCAACATTTTTCTCGTCTGTTCAAAACGCGACAAATGCGTACCTTTTCCGTTCGTTTTCGCATTCATCACAACAGTAATAAAGCGCATGCCATTTCGCTCTGCCGTACCTGTAAAGCAATATCCTGCAAATTCTGTATATCCCGTTTTAATCCCATCGACACCTTCATATGCTGCAACAAGTCCCGGAAGCATCCAGTTCCAGTTATCCATTTTAATTTGATCATCTGTTCCTTCCCGAAAGTATTTACGAGGAATACTTGCGGTTTCTAAAATTTCTGGGAACTCGTGATATAAATGATACGCTAATGTCGCTACAGCACGAGCAGACATCACATTTTCTTCGTTATCTCCGCCACCTGCTGGGTGCAATCCTCCTAAATCTTTGTTATTTAATCCTGTTGCATTGACAAACTTGTAATCTTTTAATCCTAACTCTTTCGCTTTTTCATTCATCATTTTAACGAAATTTGTTTCCGAACCACCAACAATTTCTGCAATGGCAACTGTCGCCCCGTTTGCTGAGTAAATCGCCATCGCTTCATATAGCTCACGCACTGTATATTTCCCGTCTTTTCTCAGCGGAACGTTCGATAAATCGCGCTTTTGGGAAATTTGATATACATACTCACTTACTGCATATTCTTGATCCCATTTCACGCGTCCTTCATCAATAGCCTCTAGCAACAAGTATTCCGTCATCATTTTTGTCATACTAGCAATTCCTAAAACCGCATCAATGTTTTTTTGGTATAAAATCTTCCCCGTCTCCGCTTCAACAAGAATAGCGGCATCTGCTTCAATATTTAGCACGTCTTCTTCCGCTTTTATATTTTGCGGTAACGTCACCATAAATAAAAACATTACTGCAATCGAAATGATGAAGCTTTTGTACCATGTTTTCACGCTCAAACCCTCCAACTCTGTTTTACATAACCGTTATTTTAACATACTCTTGTAAAAAAAAATAGACAGAGGAATCTTCCACCTCTGTCTATTTGTTATTACATAAATGAGTAGTTTGGAGCTTCTTTCGTAATTTGAACATCATGCGGGTGACTTTCTCTTAATCCTGCTCCGGTCATGCGCACGAATTGAGTTTTTTCTCGCAATTCTTCTAAGTTTTTCGTGCCACAGTAGCCCATTCCTGCACGCAATCCGCCAACAAGTTGATAAATCGTATCAGCAAGCGGTCCTTTATAAGGCACTCGTCCTTCAATACCTTCTGGGACAAATTTTTTATTATCTTCTTGGAAGTAACGATCTTTACTTCCTCTCTCCATTGCTCCAACTGATCCCATACCACGATACACTTTAAATCGTCTACCTTGGTAGATTTCTGTTTCTCCAGGGCTTTCAGACACACCTGCAAGCAAGCTACCAAGCATAACGGCATGTCCACCAGCTGCTAAAGCTTTTACAATATCACCAGAATATTTAATTCCTCCATCAGCAATAATAGCGACACCGTATTTTCGCGCTTCTGTTGCACAGTCATAAATCGCTGTAATTTGTGGCACGCCGACACCTGCGACAACCCGTGTCGTACAGATGGATCCCGGACCAATGCCAACTTTAATAATGTTCGCTCCTGCCTCAATTAAGTCGCGCGTCGCCTCTGCTGTCGCGACATTTCCTGCAATAATATTTAAAGTTGGATATGTGTCGCGAATTTTCCGTACCGTCTCAAGCACACCTTTAGAATGACCATGCGCTGTATCAACTACAATAACATCGACATTTGCTTCCACAAGCTTTTTCACACGCAACATCGTATCTGCAGTAACTCCAACAGCCGCTCCAACGAGAAGACGTCCTTTTGCGTCTTTTGCTGCGTTTGGAAATTCAATCACTTTTTCAATATCTTTAATAGTGATAAGTCCCTTTAACACACCTTGATCATCAACGAGAGGGAGTTTTTCAATTTTGTACTTTTGTAAAATTTTTTCCGCTTCTTCTAATGTTGTTCCAACAGGGGCAGTAATTAAGTTTTCTTTTGTCATCACATCAGAAATTTTCATTGAGTAATCTTGAATAAAGCGCAAATCGCGATTCGTAATAATTCCAACAAGCTTTTGTTCTTCCGCATTGTTCACGATCGGAACACCTGAAATCCGATATTTACTCATTAAATGTTCCGCATCATATACTTGATGTTCAGGAGTTAAAAAGAACGGATCCGTAATGACGCCACTTTCAGAACGTTTTACTTTATCGACTTGTTCTGCCTGTTGTTCAATTGACATGTTTTTATGGATAATTCCTAATCCTCCTTGGCGTGCCATTGCAATTGCCATTTCCGCCTCCGTTACCGTATCCATTCCTGCACTAATAATCGGGATATTCAATTTTAACGTTTTACTTAGCTCAACTGTTAAATCGACATCACGTGGCAACACTTCTGACTTGGCTGGGATTAAAAGGACGTCGTCAAATGTCAGTCCTTCTTTCGCAAATTTTGTTTCCCACATTGTTTTTCCCCCTCACTTTGGAAATATTAATTAGTAGAGTATCAACTTCGCTTTTTTCTGTCAAGAAAACACGAAAATGTTAGATAATTCGATCAATTACACAAGGAGAATATACGATGTGGGAAGTATTTTACTCATCTAATTTTGTACATCAATTTTTAATTGAACGCTACAAACAAGAAGGACGAGAAGACGCTGAAAAGAAAAGTTACGACAATTGTTATCCATTTATGTACTACTTACAACATGGAAAAAAATTTTATGATACGGCTCATGAAGCGCCTTTGGCCATCAAACCTGTTTTATTATTTTATGGGAATGTACAGCTTCTTAAAGCGTGTTTATTAACAATTCACCCTGATTATCCAGAATCATCATCGGTTTTAGCACATGGAGTATCAACGAGAAAAAGAAAAAAACAAAACTACGATTTTTTTAAAGACGAAGTAAAAATTCAGAAGCACGGGTTGTTTACTTATTTTTCTGAAAAAATGTTTCATGTGAAACACGCATACGGGGAAAAGTTTTCTATGGGGCAATTGCTGCGACAAATTGAAGAGCTTAGTCCTTTGTTTGATCTATATTTTAAACAGCGAAATGAACAAAACAAACACATTCATGAAATCGTTGCTCACTATTTACTACTTTATAACTTAAGTATGATTTGCCGCTATGAAACAGAATGGTGGTACGATCTCCTACATAGTTATTCAAATGATGCATACCCTTTTATTGTGCAGTTTTTAGACGTGACGGAACGAAAAGTACCGAGATATTTATATCATTATTTACTACATAGCAAAAAAGACCAAGACTAAATCGTCTTGGTCTTCCCTTTGCCCGGCAACGTCCTACTCTCGCAGGCGGTGTCCCGCCAACTACCATCGGCGCTGGAGAGCTTAACTTCCGTGTTCGGGATGGGAACGGGTGTGACCTCTCCGCCATCGTCACCGAGCAATGTGATGAAGGGTTATTCCTTCAAAACTAGATAACAGGACTAAACAGTCGCCTACGCTTTTCATATTGTCTAGCTTCGAACTAACATCCTCCTACGCCTTCGCTTTTTCCGTTCGACGTGCACGCACGTCTTCGTCAAAAGC
>NZ_JXTH01000067.1 GCF_000836725.1 Anoxybacillus thermarum
CCTCCAAAAGGGCCGCCAACAAGACAGCGAACACCTTTTGAAGAGTTCTGACTAATTGTTCCTCCAGCTCTTTTAATAAAGGCCATTCTGTGGTAAAATGTTTCATGGACTCTCTCCCTCCTGTTTTATTGATGTTGGTCATCACCATCATAGCAGGGAGAGAGTCCTTTTTGCATGACATTTGCTTTTTTCTACCGCGCTTCGCTTGGTGGCCCCGACGAGCGTCGCGAACAAAAGTTCGCAACCCTCGTCGGGGAATCATTCCTGAATGTCACCCACAAATATTTTACTCACACAAGAAAAAGTGAAAATTGAATTTTCAAGCACGTTTTTCGCCAAAAACGGCCGAAAAACGGCAAAAAAACGAAAAAAATCGCTTGAAAATTGAAAAATCGAAATTTTACATCTTTTATATCATTTCGTATCATATGAGTCGAGGAGGTGATGCAAAACGTATTCCTCGCATTTCCTTCCAAAATGCGTCCTCTTACTGCTCCCTCACAATTTGGCTAGCCCCCCTTGCTAGCCTCTTTTTTTCAATTGACCGTCAATGAGGGGAGTGATATGCTAGGGGGGAGAAAGGGGTGAATAAAAAGTGGAAAACCAAGTTTTACAAGCTGTAAAAGAATTGCTGTATGAAGTGCGTGAGATGCGCGCGGAGATGGAGAGCTTCAAACAAGAAATGCGTGCAGAGATGGAAAGCTTCAAACAAGAAATGCGTGCAGAGATGGAAAGCTTCAAACAAGAAATGCGCGCAGAAATGGAAAGCTTCAAACAAGACATGCGCGCAGAAATGGAAAGTTTCAAACAAGAAATACGAGAAGAAATAAAAGAATTGCATGTGCGCATCGGAAAGTTAGAAACAAAAGTGGACAAGCTGCACGATAAATTTGAATTGCATGCGCAAAAACAATGGCAAACAGAGGCTGACGTATATCGGTTAAAAAAATTAATCGGCATTGAATAAAGGGCAAAAAAAGCCCCTTTTTTTATTTCAATGCTTCAATCATTTCATCAATCATTTTTATCACTACTTCTTCGACTCGTTTTCGCTTATGCGAAGGCAATGATTGCAACGCATATAGACGCTTTGCGAGCTCACGCTGTTCATTTATATAACGAATAAGCGCGAGTCGTTCTTCATCCATCTCATTCGTTCCGTACGCGAGTTTGACTTCTTGCAGCAGTTGTTCATCTGTCGGATGTTTGCCAAGTAAAAAATCAACGCTCACGCGAAACAAATCACTCATGTCAATGATCGATTTTAAGTCAGGGAGCACCTCGCCGTTTTCCCATTTGCTCACTTTTGAACGAGATACGTTTAGCCGTTGCGCCAGCTGTTCTTGCGTCCAATGGTTTGCTTTGCGCAAGCGTTTAATTTGTTCGCTCATATGTTGTAACATCATATTCCACCAAATTCCCTTTTTTCTTTTTACAATAGAAGAAGAACAAGGGATGTTTTTGTTCTTTTTAAGAACAAAAATATAAAATGTTCTAAAAAAGAACAAAAAATGAGCGATGGATTTGTCGAAAAAAGTTGATTGAATATTCTTTAAATGTAAAAATATACATTGGAAAAACTTGAAGGAGAGGATGAATTGTGAATATTTATTTTTCGAATTTCATTGTTCATCAAGCGAAGAGGGGAGGAAATACGTGTGAAGTGCTTATTAAAGAGAAACCGTATCCTCCTTTTCACGAGTCCCGAACGATTGAACCAATTCACTTTTCTGATTCACTTCAGTTTATCTCACCGATCGAAAAGTTGCCGCTTGAACCAATTCGCTATCGCATGATTACATGTACAACAAAAGATGATGTATTTTTATTTTTTAAAACGATAGACGATCAACTGATGATTGTCGTGACGCTTTTGTTTGGAAAAGGGAAATTGCAAGTATGCGTCAAACGTTGGAATGACCTCGAGAAGCGCTACATCCCCGCACCGATGAATGACCTCACCGCTGCCGAAGAACGAGCCATCCTATGTACAGTCCGCTCAGTTTCCATTCGTTCTGGGCAGAAAATTCGTTATTGTTTATTTTAGTTCCATGTAAGAGATGAAAGAGGAAAAAAAATCATACGAAAAAACAAAAATATGTTTGTGAAACATAAAAAATGATGCTAAAATATAACTGTAGTACTATTTCCTTCTGTTTACGATAGAGAGCGGTTGGTGGCCAGAGGCAAGGGATAATGAAATGAACCCGAAAGGCTCGTTGGAAGAGAGGTTTTCGGGTCATTTCATCATCGAAAAAAAAGAGTGTCCTTCACGCACAAAGGACACTCTTTTTTTATTGTTGAGGTGGATATACATGCCATTTACTTAAATCAATGTGTTCTTTTGTCAGTAGCGACTTTGGAAAAATGAAGGTCCATGGTTTACTTGTGTTTGCTTTCACTTCTAATTGCAACGAGAAAGATCCGCGCGCAACAATTTCTTTACTTGCATCTTCTATGACAAGTGGCAATTGTTCGAGACGAATGTTTTTATAGCTGCCATTACGTATTAAAAGGGTAACGACGAGATTACCATCTCCATCTATTTTTGCTTGTAGCCCCATGAAATTTAATTCCCCTTCTTTTGGAGGAGTTAATGAACGAACTAGTTGTTTGAGTTTTTGCTTATCCTCATCGGATAATGTTTTCTCCCAACTTTCTTCCATATCCAATGCATGTTGTTTTTTTAATTCGAATGCTAACTTCCATCCGGTCTCCGGAAGTTCTTTCACGAATAAGTCGCTTTCAAGGAACACGAACGACCAAGGGCGACTCGAATTCGGTGGCAATTCACCAAGTTCGCTTAATGGAAACACTTTCCGTCCAAGTAATTCACCATTAGGTCCGATCAGTAAAAGAGGTGTGTCCCCTAATGACAGAGACTGATTTAACGTATGACGAATGAACGCTGTGACGATATAACGCCCATCCTCCTTCTTTAACTCAATTCCTGATAACGATAGTTGGTTCGGTTTTAAAGGCGGCAATTCGTTGTTTAAAAATTGAAAGTAATATTTTTGCTCCGTGCTGATTCGCATATGTGGATGAAATGATAATTCTGTCTTTACCCATTCTTCCTTTTGTTCATACTTTTTTTCCAGCAACTGACCAGCGTCAATTGTGCTATCTTCCCCTTGCTTTTTTCGTTTAAAAAATGACAACATGGCTTCTTCCCCTCTCTACATTTTCAATAGTTGTGCAAGCTGTTTGCAAGCGTCACGTTCGAATTGATGATACATCGTTGTGAATAGTTGTAACGCTTCTTTTGCATATTGGCGCATTGGATCCTCTTGTCCATAATAACGCAATCCAATTCCTTCTTTTAATAGCTCCATTGCCTCTAAATGTTTTGTCCAGTACATATCAAGCAATCCTAATACGATCCGTCTCAACACGATTTCTAGCTCCTCGTTTCCTTCAAGGGATTGAACGTATGAGACCCATGTATCGACTGCCGCTTTTGCAACGCGTTCCACTTCTGAACGATCGGTGACAGAAGAAAGTCTGATGTTCTCATTTGTCACCATTTGTACACTTTCGATGACGCGGGACACGTCCCATTCTTCTGGAATCACTTCTTCTGGACAAGCTTCCTCGATTTCGCGCTCGATATACGTTGGAAGCATAGAAAGGACGATGGAACGCACGTCGGTTGATTCAAGAATACGATTGCGTAGCGTATAAATCGTACGTCGCTGCTCATTTAATACATCATCTAGCTTTAAGTTGTATTCCCGCACTGAGAAATTGCTTCCTTCACAAATGCGCTGCACACGGTTGACAAATTCATGAACGTCTTTGTTCAACACTTCGCCTTCTTCGTTGACTTGCAATGATTTTTTCATTTTTTCTAGCTCTTCTTTCGCGAAGCGGCGGAACATGTCATCTTCAAGCGAAATGAAAAATTGGGAGCGTCCCGGATCGCCTTGGCGGCCTGCGCGTCCTTTTAATTGGTTGTCGATGCGCCGGCTTTCATGGCGTTCGGTACCGAGGACGTACAATCCGCCAAGCTCTGCTACTCCCTCGCCGAGCATAATATCTGTTCCGCGCCCTGCCATATTTGTTGCAATCGTAATTTGTCCTTTTTGGCCAGCGCGAGAAATGAGTTCGACTTCTTGTTCGACGCTTTTGGCGTTTAACAATTGAAACGGCAACCCTTCTCCTGCTAAATATTTCGCCACTTTTTCCGACTGTAAAATGGACGTCGTTCCAATGAGTATCGGTTGTCCTGTCGCATGAACGCGTTTCGCTTCTTTGGCAACCGCTTTATATTTTGCTTCCACTGTCGCAAAAACGCGATCCGGCAAGTCTTTGCGAATGACAGGACGGTTTGTTGGAATTTGGACGACATCCATGCCATACAACGTTTGAAACTCTTTTTCTTCCGTTTTCGCTGTTCCTGTCATCCCCGATAAAATCGGATAAAGGCGAAAATAGTTTTGGATTGTGATAGACGCTTGAATTTTATTTTCTTCCGTTAACTCTAATCCTTCTTTTGCTTCAATTGCTTGATGAAGCCCGTTGCTTAAACTGCGCCCTTCCATCGGACGACCGGTGAACATGTCAATTAACAACACTTTCCCGTCTTTCACGATATAGTCGACATCGCGTGTAAACATGACGTATGCCCGCAGCGCTTGAATGACGTAATGGTACAATACTTGATGTTCAAGATCATATAAGTTGTCGATGCCAAATCCTTTTTCAATTTTTTCAATACCGCGATCAGTTAAGCTAACAGCCTTTGTTTCTTCATCGTATTCGTAATCTTCTCCACGAACAAAATGCTTCACAATACGAGCACATAAGTAACTTAATTCCGAGCTTACTCCTGTCTTACCAGCAATAATGAGCGGTGTTTTTGCTTCATCAATGAGTACGCTATCAATTTCATCGATGATCGCATAATGGAATGGACGTTGTACGCGTTCGCCAAAGCTATACACCATATGATCACGCAAATAGTCGAATCCGAACTCAGTTCCGACACCGTACGTAATATCGGCCAAGTATGCCGCTTTTTTTTGTTCGGATGTCATTTGTGGTAAATTTAATCCAACGGATAAGCCTAAGAACTCATGAATTTTTCCGATTAAATCACGGTCGCGTTTCGCTAAATAGTCGTTGACGGTAATGACGTGCACTCCTTTTCCTTCCAAAGCACGCAAATAACTCGGGGCGGAAGCAACGAGCGTTTTCCCTTCTCCTGTCGCCATCTCCGCAATATTTCCTTCCGCAAGCACAAGCCCTCCGATAAGCTGAACGTCGAAATGGCGCATGCCAAGCACGCGTTTTGACGCTTCACGAACAGTCGCAAACGCTTCGACTTGTATATCAAATACGGTTTCACCATTTTGTAGACGACGTTTAAATTCCTCTGTTTTTGCTTTTAATTGTTCATCCGTCATTTTTGCAAACTGTGACTCTAGCGCATTTATGCGCGCGACTGTTTTATAATAGTTTTTTAGCTTCCGTTCATCGCTGTTGACTAACTTTTTTATGTAAGATAACATCGGGAACCTTCTCCTTCGCTATAAATCAAATTGTTTCAACGTACAGTATACCATTGTTCTCGAAATGTTTCACGACCCGAAAAATATTTCTTTACTTTTTTGTTTTTGGATGATATTGTAAGATCATTAGAAAAAATTATCAAAATATGAAACTTTTTTTGTCTTTTTTTCGTTTTAATAGGTGTATTTGCTTTTGAGGGCGAATATGTATGTTACATTCTTTTGAAGGAGGACTTTTATGAAAAAATGGAAGAAAACCGCATTATCCGTTAGTTTAGCTTCCGCACTCATCGTGCCGACGGCCGCTCAAGCGTCGACGGAGCCGCCAATTGCCCAATGGAAAAAACAAGTGACAAAAGGGCAAGCCTCTCTTGCTTACAAACGGTTCGAAAAGGCGCAAGATCAAGTGAGCACCGATACGCTGATTGTGAAGTACAGCGAGAGAATTCCAGCTGCCGTGCATCGTAGTTTAGGAGCGACATTGAAGCAGTCGTTTCCGCAATTAGGCTATGACGTCGTCACTGTGCAAAAAGGAAAAGAGATGCAGCAAGTGATGAAAAATTACGCAAAACTAAAAGCCGTCAAACGTGTGACGCCAAGTTTTACATACAAACGGCTCGGTTCGGCTGATCCGAAAGCAGATCATATGTATTTATTATCGCTTTTAAATATGGATAAGGCGTTAAAACTTGCTGGGAAGTCTAGTGTCACGGTTGCTGTTATTGATACAGGGATCGATATGAAACATCCTGAATTGAAAGGACGTCTCCTTCCAGCTTACAACGCCATCAATCCAGCGGGGGCGCCGATCAAAGATGTGCACGGCACGCACGTTGCCGGCATTATCGGTGCGAACGCCAACAACGGTGTCGGGGCGCACGGTGTCAACCCGACCGTCAACATTTTGCCGATTGACGTATTCGGCGGGGAATGGGGAGCAAGCGACTATACGATTGCCCAAGGCATTTTATATGCCATTGAAAAAGGAGCAAAAGTCATTAATATGAGCCTTGGCGGATATTTTAGTTCGCCGATTTTAGAAGAAGCTGTTCAAAAAGCGATTGACGCAGGGATTACAGTCATTGCGGCAGCAGGAAACGAAGCGACGGACATGTATTCCATCCCAGCTTCATACGAAGGAGTTATTAGCGTCGGGGCGACCGACAGCAAAAATAAGCTTGCCGAGTTTTCAAACTACGGTCCGTCCGTTGACCTTGTTGCCCCAGGTGTGGACGTATACAGTCCGATTTATGACTATATGAAAGGCTCTTCGTTTGCCGAGTTAAGCGGAACGTCAATGGCATCACCAGTTGTGGCGGGCGTTGCATCGCTTCTTTTATCGAAGTATCCAAATTTAAAGCCGTACCAAGTTGAATGGATTTTAGAACGTACGGCGACAGATTTAGGAGATTTTGGCTATGATTTAACGTACGGCAACGGTTTAGTCAACCCTGTCGCTGCGCTGCAATATAACATGAAAAACGTGCCGCAAAAAGAAAAATGGAACGATGAAACGATTTTAGCGAAAGCGCCAGTCATTGATGCGAAAGAGCCGTACGTGAAAACAGGTTCGTTCACAAAGCCAGAGGAAATGCATTGGGTCAAAGTGAACGTTCAACAAGGCGAAAGTGTCCAAGCGTTGCTCGAAGGAGCACAATTATACGACTACAAACTTGTGTTCCGATTTTACCCAGAAGGAAAAACGGCGTCTGAAAAACCGATTCAAGTGAATGATGGCCGTGCAGGTGAAATGGAAGCGAAACTATTTACAGCAAAACAATCAGGCGTGCTTGCGATCGGCGTCACAGATGCGAACGGCAACTACAGCTTGCAAGGAAAGTCAACATATACGTTAACTGTACAGTCGTTTACAGAGCTTGCGGACGATGGCTTGACAAAAGAAAATCCAGCTATCATTGAACAGTTGCCGTTTGTTGCAGAAAACTTAACGTTTGTCCCAGAAAAAGATGCAACGGAAAGCGACCGCGACTATTTCCGTTTCACCGTCACAGAGCCGACGACGGTGAAGTTTCAACTGTCTCCTGTTCCGGGGATCGACTCGTCATTAAACATTTATTTAGCTGATGAGCTATATCGCCCTGTTGATCCAGACGCGAAATATAAAGAAATGACATTCCCGATTGCATCAGGAAACAATAACGGCATAAGCAAAGGAGAAACGCTCACATTTGAAGCACAGCCGAACATCGAATACGTGCTGGAAGCTTCTAGCGAACCAATGGGCGGATTTTATCCAATGATGATTGATCTGGCGATGCCAAGCAATCAAGCAAAACAGTTCACAGGTTCAGCGATCCCATATAAGCTTCGTGCAGAAGCTTTGGCACTTCCAGCTGATGAAGACAACTTCCCGGCACGTGAGCCGATGCAATCGGGCGATGAGCCTGTTGAACAAGCGGAAAGCATAAAAGAACAAATGCGCAAACCGAACGAGATGATTATTGTTGGTGATGACGGAAGCTTTAGCTACTTTGAAAAAGAGCAAATACAGCAAATAAAGGAAAATGCCCGTCCTTACAACATTGGGGAAAAAACAGAAGCGCTCATTCAATTTAGTGGGGATCAAGACTTTTACCGCTTCACCGTCCCAGCAACCGCTGTGTACGAATTTTCGTTTGCCACACCTGACGATATGATGCCTTCAGCTACATTATTTGAATACGATGAGAAAAAAGACGATCTCGTACCAGTAAACAACTTTTGGCCGTTTGATTGGATGACAGGCAAAAAACAAACAGACTGGACGCTCATCTTGGAAGAAGGAAAAACGTACTACATGTCGGTGCAAAACGACTATTATCAACCGGTAGCTGAACCGTACAGCATGACGTCGAAAAAATTAATCGATGCACCAAAAGATAAAAATGAGAAAAATAATGAGCCAATTCAGGCAACAGTTGTGAACGTCAATGAAACGAAAACAGGAAACTTCGTGCTTCCAAACGATGTCGATTACTACTACTACAAACATCGCCAAGCGACCGAACTGTTGACGCTTTTTGCACAGCCGAGCAAACCGAATGCGTCGCTGCCGAAACAATTGGGCGGCACATTAGTCCCGATTATCTCCGTCGTTGAAGATACAAACGGCAATATGACGATTGACGAAGACGAATACGGCAAAGCTGTCACGTTTTTCCCGAGCGGATGGAGTCCGTTATATGACGTACACGGATCGTTCCGCGCGAAGAAAAATGTCGGATATTTCTTTGTGGCTAACTCATTTATGTTTGATGGACTATCGATTCAGTCGTACAACTTTGGCATTCAATCGTTCAACAAAAAAGATGAAGATGCATCGTCTGTGTTGAACAACAACGTACCATCGAAGCCGCTTTCTCTTTATAAAAAAGGCAATACGTATGAAGCAACGGGATACATGGACATCGTTGACTATGGAGATAAAGACGCGTACAAATTTGTCGTTCAAAAAGACGGTACATTTACATTAAAGCTCGATGTACCGGGCACGATGGATGGCGTCATGTCCATTTTTGATGCAAAAGGTCGCCTCGTTCAAACGCATGACCATTACGGCGACGGCGACGCAGAAATCGGCACGCTTTCGTTGAAAAAAGGAACGTACTACGTCATCATAGAAGAATCGCTCGCCCGCCCGAATGCCAAACCGTACACGCTCTCGATTACAAAGAAGTAGATGAAACGAAGGTTGCCTGCATATGTAGGCAGCCTTTCTCTTTTTCCAGACGCACCGTGTCACCGATCGTGTTAAAATAAATATAGATTGATAGACAACGAGGTGAATCACATGCGATTCATATGGCTTACATTCGTTTTTTTATTGTTTTTTCAACATCCCGCTCATGCTGATGTCGTTGATTTAACAAATAAAGCAAAAGCGCAAGCGTACGAAGATTACTATCCGCTGATTGCGCGCTATAAAGGAACGAGCGGGGTGACATTTGAAAGTTACAGCACATATTGGAACGAAACGAAGCTTGCCCAACTTGAGCAAGAGCTTCTAAAAAACAAACACGGTGCTGAACTTTCCTTGTTAGGAAGCGTAAAAATTTTTCCTGATTACCCCGCAGGGCAAAACGTGCTTGGACAATATTTTGCGCAATATCAAGTCAGTCCGAAGCTTGCTTTATTGCCAAACCGATACATTCACTTATACGGCGGCAACGAATGGACGACGGTTGAGGAGATGACGACGACGTTAGCGCACGAGTACGGGCATCATTTCACTTATTATTATTTATTAAACAAAGAACAGCGCCGCCCGAACGAATGGCTGCAGTCGCAGTATGCAGCTGCGCGCCAGTTGTTTCGCTACCCGTCTGTCCATGCAGATGGAAGCGGGAAATATGAATGGTATATGCCAGAAATATTAGCTGAAGATTATGTGCAACTATTCGGCTCACCAAATGCGCTGAAAGGGCATATGCAAATGAACGCCCAACTTCCGACGCCATTTGAGCTTCAAACGCTGCAAACGTATTGGAAAAATCAGCTTGGCGCACCGTATGAACCGATGCCTCCGCTTTCATTACTTTTGACAAACTATACAGTAAAAAATAACGTGTATTCGCTAAAGCTTTACACATATGCTGATACAACGGCATACTTGAATGCGCAAGATGGACAAGGTCGCTATGCTTCTGTTTATATCGGGAGCGTGCCAAAAGGAATAAACGAAATGACATATGATGGAGCGAAACTGAATAGTCAAATTTCTTGGCTATTTCGCTCAACGATTGTCGATACGGCGCTCTTTCGCGTCATACAGCCGACAACAAAAGGATTTAATCGCGGTTCAGCGACGTTGCGCGTTTCGTACGAATCGATCCAGTCGCTCGTCGCCGCGCCTCCGCTTTTTCCAGACGTCGTCGGAGAGGAATTGCAAGAAGCTGCGCGGCTGTTGTATGAGCGCGGGATAATCGCAGGATTCCCAGACGGAACGTATCGTCCGAACGAACGAATATCTCGCCGTCATGCTGCCCTTATGCTTATTCGCGATTTACAGTTGACGCTGCCTGAAGGATATGCCGTCAAGGCGCAAGACGTAAAACCGACGGATCCGTGGTATAAAGAGATGGCGATTGCGGAGGCGTATGGGCTTCTAACGGGGTATAACGGAAAGCTATATCCGAATGAGTACATGACCCGCGCCCAAATGGCAGCAATTTTAACGAGAGTGTATGCTGATGTGTATGAACAGCCAACGACAAATGTATCGTTTTTTGATGTACCTCCTTCTCATTGGGCGTACCGTGCGATTAATACGCTCTATTCCAACGGCATTACGATCAACAATCCGTATCGCCCGAATGATATCGTGACGCGCGGGCAGTTTGCCCTCTTTTTAAAACGGACGCTCGATAAAAAATAGCGAGGAAGGCTCGTCCTCCCTCGCTATTTTGCGTTAATTGCGCGGTAGAAAAACACCGCAAATTGCGCGCGTGTGACCGTTTCTTTCGGACGGAACGTTCCGTCTTCATATCCGTTCGCGATGCCGGATGCAACGAGCTTTTCAATCGCATCATATGCCGCATCTGTTTCTTTGACGTCAGTAAACGGCACATCCGCACCCCGCTTTAACTTCCATGCCTCCGCAAACCACATGGCTAATTGTTCGCGCGTTAACGGTTCATCAGGTTGAAATGACTTGTCGTTTTTATTGACGATATTTTCTTTGGCAAGCGCGTTAATCGCCCCAACTGCCCAATGATCGCTCGGCACGTCTGTAAACGTTTCTTTTCGATTGTTCATGTCGAGTTTCAAATATGTAGCGATCAGTCCCGCTGCATCTGCACGTGTGATCGTTTCATCTGGCTTAAAGTAGCTTTTTGCATAGCCGAGCACAATTTCTTCTTTTCCGAGCGCCGCAATTTCTTCGTTCGCCCAAAAGTCCTTCCCGATATCGCGAAACTGCCCGGCAGCTTCTTCATAAGCAAGCACGCGTCTTGCCCCTATGTATCGTTTCTTATAATAAGAATCATCAAGTGACGTCACGGTAATGCCTTTCGATGAACTAGCATGAATAAACCGATGATCTCCAATATAAATCCCTGCATGCGACGGACCTTTTTTATACGTCTCAAAAAAGACGAGATCCCCGATTCGCAAATCCTCTCTTTTTACCGCAATGCCTTGGTTATATTGTTCCGCTGTCGTCCGCGCTAACGTGACCCCTAGACCGCGCATTACATGCCGCGTGAACCCAGAGCAGTCAAATCCTTTTTCTGAACTTCCCCCGAATTGATACGGCACCCCGACGTATTTCTTCGCAAGCGGAATGAGCCGATCGTAATTATCGCTCGCATAGGCGAAGGAAGGGAAGAGAAAAAACAAAAGCAATGCTGAAACAAACCGCCTCACAACATACACCTCACTTCGCTATTGTTCTTGCAATTTCGACATTTTCACACTATTCCAAGTGTATCATAAATAGGAGAATGGTAATTTTACAGTTATGTAACAAAAGTTTTTGACAAAATTTACGCTTATAGGTATTGAAAAAAGTCGAACATTCGGTAAAATGGTGAATAGGTGGAAGACTACATGTGAAAAAGTTTTGTTGTTCCAACAAAGAAAAACTGTTCAAAAAATGGTTGACACGATGTATGGAAAAAATTATAATGTAGTTTGTAGTCGTTCACTCGCTAAGTTTAAGAGTTTTATAGAGAAAACATACATATCTCTTAAATTTAGCTAAAGCAAATAGAAAAACAAGTAGAAAGAGAAACAAAAAGGAGGAAATAAGTCGATGGCTTACCAACCAAAGTCTTATCGCAAATTTTTAGCTGGTACAGTCTCTGCGGCAGTTGTTGCTTCAGCGATCGCACCAGTTGCAAGCGCTTCTTTCACTGACGTAGCAGGAAGCGTGCATGCAGATGACATCGCTACATTAGTGGCAAAAGGGTACATTAAAGGGTATGCAGACGGTACATTCAAACCAGACAAATCATTAACACGCGGTGAAGCGGCAATTATCTTCTCACGCATTTTAAAAGATGCAGGCGTTACTGAAAAAGGTGCAGGCTTCCCAGACGTTCCAGCAAGCAACGCTGAATTAGCGGAAGCGGTAGCGATTGTGCAAGCTGCTGGCATCATGACTGGAGACGAAAAAGGCAACTTCAATCCGAACGCAAACATCACTCGTGAACAAATGGCGAAAGTCGTTGCTGAAGCGTTCAAATTAACGAAACCAGCAGACTATACAACAAAAGTAACAGACCTTGACAAAGCTGGTTCATGGGCACGTGAGTACATCCAAACGTTAGAAGCAAACGGTGTAACAAAAAATACAGAATTCATGCCAAAACAAAACGTCACACGCGGTCAATTCGCTTCATTTGTCGTTCGTGCGATGAACGTTGGTGTAACAGCAGCAAACATTACAGGTGTTACTGTTGTTGACCTCAACACGCTAGAAGTGACATTCAATGGCGAATTAAAAGAAGTGAAAAAAGAAGATTTCGCGATCCAAGGCGTTGAAATCGAATCTGTATCAATCAAAGCTGCAGCAGCTGCAGAAGCAAAAACAACAGTTGTTGTCATTAAAACAAAAACGGCATTAGAAGAAGGCAAATCTTACAGCGTGTCTTACAAAGGTCAAACAACTGACAAAACAAAAGTGAGTCAGTCAAGACTTTGTGGAGAACATTTTTTCGGTTCACTACGGGTGTTGTCAATCACTAGTTAGCGAACCATTTTCAGGAATTGATATCGTAAGCGCTTTTGGACTCTCATCCCTCATCTTGAAGTGATGATATTGTATTCCATTTTTTTACACCCAACCAAAATCCCGAAGCGCCGACAACGCTTGATGGATCGGCGTCCCGGATGACCGCTGCAGACACGGTAGATTCTGACGCACCACATCTGCCCACAACCGTCCTGCCTTCCGTTTGGCCTGTTCAACCCGCTTGGACT
>NZ_JXTH01000068.1 GCF_000836725.1 Anoxybacillus thermarum
TCCAAGCGGGTTGAACAGGCCAAACGGAAGGCAGGACGGTTGTGGGCAGATGTGGTGCGTCAGAATCTACCGTGTCTGCAGCGGTCATCCGGGACGCCGATCCATCAAGCGTTGTCGGCGCTTCGGGATTTTGGTTGGGTGTAAAAAAATGGAATACAATATCATCACTTCAAGATGAGGGATGAGAGTCCAAAAGCGCTTACGATATCAATTCCTGAAAATGGTTCGCTAACTAGTGATTGACAACACCCGTAGTGAACCGAAAAAATGTTCTCCACAAAGTCTTGACTGACTCCTTGCTCCCATATCTCATTGCAGTGATCTGCTACATAAAGTAAAATGAATTCTACATGACATTTACTACACACATTAATGGGGAGTTGAACATTGAAACTAACTTCAACTTTATCTCCATGTTTTCTCATTACTGTCCTCCTAAAACGGCAAATCATCTTCACGTGGCCATTTGCTGCATGCACCCCAGTTTTGTGGATCGTCACGCCAACGTTTTGCTTCAATTTCTTGGCATTTTCTATACAAAGAATCAATGAACTCGCGTAGCGTTTTGCTCTCTGTTTGTCCAAATACACTTTCTCCACAACCGATGTAATCCTTTAGCTCCAATACATCATCTTCTGAAATTGGTGGCAATGTAAGCAACGTCATCACCCCATAAACTCATAAATGTTTGTTTGCCCCTCTGGAACGATAAGTGATTGCTGTTTCTGTTGTATGCGCAATTCTCCAACCGATAAATCTTGAAGCGCCTCGTCCGTCTTACAAACCGGACATTGCACAAGGTGCTGTTCTTCAAAGTCCTGCGAAACTGCAAACACTACATCGCAACTCTTGCATTCATACACATGAACGGCAATTTTCACTTCAAAACAACTCACTTTCCTCGAATTTGATTCGTGCCGTTTTTCCCTTCGCTGTTTCAATAATCGTATATCCATGTTCAACCGCTTCCGCTACTTTTGCTTTCCCCTGCACGCCGTCAATCACAACAACAAGAACTTTACCTGGAACGATCGGATGCGAAACGGTCATATTATCTATATCAATCTGCAATTCTTGCGCTCTTTTACTCACCGGAATCCCTCCATGTGGTATAATGAAGTTAGGCGGTCGGGAGAGATCTCGGCTTTTTTGTTTTATCCAATCACTTTCCATCCCCGTCGAATCCTGCTTTGTAGCTCATACTTGCGCAACGGCTCATATACATAAACCGCATCGCGATTTTCCTTTCGATATAGCAAATACCATTTCGCTTTTCGCTTACGACGTTTCATTCAACATTCACGTCCGAATTTAGCTTATCAAGCACAATCAAGTGCGCAAATTTAAATTTCAGCACCTCGCAATATACGATTGCATCGATCATTTCCTGCTGCAAGTGTTCCAGCCAGCCGACCAATGTGTAGTCACTTGGATTGACGGTTGTTCCGTATTTTTCAATCCCCTTTTCGGTTTGTATTTCGAGCAATTTTTGCACGTTGCGAAGTATTTGATTTTTGTTGAGCTCGTTCATCCAATGCTTTGCATCCATCTCAATACCCACTTTCTTGGCGGTGATGGTTGACTGCGTTTTTACGCATATACGCTGCCTCAACTTCATCCCAAGTAAATTCGAGCATTTCTCCAAGTCCGATGAAAGAACTCCAAATGTCGACATATACCGTGATATCTTCAAGTAAACGTGATGTATATTCAAACAAGCCTATAAACTGTTGAATAGTGGATTTTGCTTTATACGGTTCAATCTGTTCCCATTCTATCGTCCCGATATTTCCGCTCAATCCAATGCTCAAAATGAAATGTAAACAGTCCACATATTCTTCCAACATCCCCTCTTTCGGTTGCCGATTCGTTTTCCAATGCTTAAACCCTTGCCACTCGTTTGCGAGTTCTGCCAGCTCCACCTGTAAGGCTAATACTTTATTCGGCAAAAGATTCTGACCATCTAATCCTTTTTCTCGAACAATACGCTCATCCAGTTCCCGCTGCATCTCAAAAAGCTTGGATAAGTCCATTATTTCGCTCCCCTTTTCTTTCTGTTTTGCGGCCAACGCCAGTCAATTGCTCGGCGGTTATCTTCGTCGTAATATTTCTTGCGCGGACGGTTCCGATACGCTTCAAGCTCTTCTGGCGTTAGGTAACTGACGACAACTGGGCCATGTAGCGACTTACGACTCATCGCAAATCCTCCAATCGTTTTTGTATCTCTTTTAGCGCCATTTGTTTATATCGAATCGGACAATGTTCATATCGCACGATAACGTATAATTGTCTAAGCGTTGCTTTTGACCAGTTCATTACGTTCTCCCTCCATTCGCTCGTATTCCCGTTGAATCTCTTCTAGCGTCAGTTTCGAGAGTGCTCGCCCGTCAGCTGCAACGAAAACACCTTTTCGGCGCAAACGTTGAATCAATACATGCTTTAACAGCAACAACCCATTCCACCTCCGCTATATTTTCGAAAAGAATCGATCAAGCTTTGATGTCGGGTACGCTTTCCCATTAATCCAGACCGATACAAGTCGCTCTCTCGTAATCTCGTATCGTTCCAATACTTCGATCAAAGCCGATTCAGATTGAATACTGCCGGTGAAACCGACTATTCGTCCAACGTCGTTTTGATACTCTAATCGAATCCAAATCGGGTACGGCATAGCGATCACCTAGTCATTGCGATACTTTTTCAGTCGCTCTTCTAGCTCACGTCGTTTGCGTTCAAGCGCCGCTGGATCCACGTCTGCTTTGTGTTCATATTGCGAATAGTCAGTGTTGAGCCAGTCTGGTACGATTTCTGTTCGAACGGCTTTTTTTCCATTCGTGCTAGAGCCATTGCGTTTCTTTGCTTGCTGCTCTTTAAATGCTTTTTGTGCTGCATGCACTTGTTCGACGGTTTGATATCCCTTGTCTACCCAGTCGCGCAAAATGGTTTCAACGTACTTCCATGTCTTGACGCCATTTTCTACTGCAATTTTCATCGCTTCTAAAACTAGCGCTTCGGATGTGTCGTCGATCCATGTTGAGATTTTTTCGCTTATGTAGCCGCCAATCGTACCAAAGCCGTTTTGTTCAAAAAAAGTAAACGGATTCTCTTCGCGCACGCGCTCGTCTTCTTCTACTTCTTCTTTTTTCTCTGTAGTAATCTCTGTAGTATTCTCTGGTATTGGTCTGTTCAAGTTGAGCAGATCGTCTGTCCAATTTGAGCAGATGGACTGTTCATTTTGAGCAGATGGACTGTCGATTTCGTCAGTCGTCTGTTCATTTTGAGCAGTCGATGTGTCAGATTGATCAGTCGTCTGTTCAAATTGAGTGAGTTTCTCATAATCAATGCGATACCATTTTGTTTTATCGATTTTGGACTTATTAAAATTACTGACAATAATAAGCCCCTTTTCTTCCAACTTGTTGATAATGCGGCGAATCGTGCTGATCGACCAAAATGGGAATTGCTCTTGCCATTCCTCGTATGTGTTGTATACCCACTTATAACCTTCGTGAATGTGATTGCTTCGCTCAAGCCAGTAATGTAACTGCTGCAGCACGATACTTTCATTCAAGCCGATCGTAGCCGCTAGCGAAGGTAAAATCACTAACGGCTCTTCATCCAAAAGAAGTCTTGTTGCCATGTATATCCCCTTCCTCCCTTGCAAAATAGTGTATGTTGTGGCATGATAAAACCTAGAAGTCTGAAATAAAAACCTGTATATCACCTTTTCCTATTTGCTCGGCTATTTCTAACGCGATTTGACGGCACTCGGACACAGTGAGCGCGTGAATGAGTGCCGTATGGATCGTTTCGAAATAGCCGTTCTCCTTTGCTGCGAATTCTACTTCAAATAGCATATTTACACGCATGAAGCATACAATGTAGTGATGCTTCGTGACCTCCCTTCTAACAAGGCAAAACATTCTTTTTCTCAAGCTGGCGCAACTTTGAATATACGGATACTTCGCTTCGTTCCAAACGAGCTGCAAGCTCTGAAACATCGAAAATATCTTTATGTTGCCATAAATAAAACTCTTCTTCTTCGGTCCATTTGCCTCTTTTTATGCGAGGGCTTTCTTTCGATAACAATACAGATAGCTGTTGCATTTGCTTTCCGATCGGACAACTTATGATGCATACGCTTTGTGTACCGTGATGCCGTTCTTTGCATCCTGTACACTTGTCTAGCAATTGCAAGATTTGCAAACGAATTTGTTTTTTCTCTTCCCGCGTCACACCATCACCCCAGCATCCGCGATACAAAATCAATTTGAATGCCGCGCTTACGCATGTCAGCGACAACTTCAAAAAGCTGTGCGCGACGTAATTTCTTTTGTTCGATTGCTTGCAGTTCGTCTAATAAAAAACGCAACTCCGACATTTCAATTTTCGCTGTTTCATAGTCGCGGTTTTGAAGCGATTCTTGTATGTACTCGATGCACCGCGATGCTTTTTGTAGCAAATTAGTTTCTTGCAAAAAGAGCGTATCTTGCATGTCACTTTACCTCCTCCGAAATGAATGGCTAGACGTCTTCGCAATGGCCATCGCATGTATTGTGGCGCGGCTCCCCTCTTGGATCGTCGCCCGCTCTCGCTCGGTCTAGTGTGCATGCGCACCGATTGAAGTACAAGCTCATGGGCTGGGGGACACGCCCATTTTCAGGCTGGGAGATACCTGTTGCTTGTACTCCAATCGGCAAGCATACGCTTGCCGGACTTTTCAATTTATGCTACAATGTGCTCGAGTCTTGAATAACTATTGAGCGATGGCTAGTGTTGGCGCACTGGCCATTTTTCGTTTGTACCACTCTTGTTTTACCGTAAGTTCTAACGCTAATAGCAGCGCTGGGTCATTACGCAATTCTGCGCATAACTTTTTTACCTCGCTTGCTTTCATTAAACGGCTTGCTGTAAAACAAAAACTCATTGTTCCTTCCCCCTTAAATTAATTCTTTTACCGATCGACATTTGTATTGCTCGACGTATTCTTGATGATAGTACGCTTTCACTAGAACATTGATCGCATCAACATATGCTTTGCATGCTTTGTAACTTGGGCAATCAGAAAGTTTTTTGTATCCTCCTTTTCCGTCCTTCCATTCTTCACGCAAAAAGTCCAACTCGGCTTCCAAGAATGTTTTCAACCTTTCAATCGCATGATCCATTTCGCTTCTCCTCCTCTATTTCCGAATAAATCCCTTCGCCTGCAATTTCGTACGATGCTTTTGCCACATTTTAATCCACGAAAAACCGTAATCAACACATATCACCGCAACATATTGCGTGAGCGCTACAATCGCATCAATCGTTTGTAAAATCGCTTCTTCGAGGTGTTGTTTATCGTACTCCCTAATCGCTCGAGGATGGTTCGCTACACATACACTTTCGATCGCTTGCAGCGCTTCGGTTAGTTCCTCTTTCGTTTTCATCGCTACACTTGCACGATGCAAATCGACCACTTCTCCATCAAGCTTGACTGGTCCCCATCCTGTGTACTCCGCAGCCGCTTCCAGTGCCACCCACGGATTGTTGTGCTTCTCGGCAAAATATTTCGATATATTCGGCTGCACTCGATACCGTCCGTTTTCCTGGTGCGATACAGATTCGCGAGATTCAAAAATTTCGAATGACAGTTGCTGTTGGGTCATATTGGCTTCCTTTCTTGCCGCTTTCACAGCGTCTGCGGCTCTACCACGTTTCATGTTCCTTTTTCCCCTTTCTACCAATCTTTGAAAATGTTTGTGCTATGCTATTCGTAGAAGCCTTTAGATAGCTGATTTTTCAAAAAACGATGTATTTTCTTCTACCCAACGCGTATGTTTTTCGATCCATTTGAACAAGAGATGGGTTGGAATCAAAACGCCTGCTTCTCGAAACACTGGAAAATCAGAACGGTTCAGCAATTCAGATGCTTTCGTCTGGCTGATGTTGAAAAGTTCCATGAGCTGTTTCCGTGTTAACATAGGCGGTAATTGGTGCTGTTTCGTTACTTCATCGACTGCCTTTGTCACTTCCTCATGGATGACTTGACGAAGCTTTTCCATATCGATTTCGACTTTAATAACCGATGACATTGCCATACCTCCTTGTAGGATTTTCCTCTTTCCTGTCGAAATAGAACGATGGAAGGAGGTGAAAAAATTATGGATAAAAAATTTGATAATGAAATACCTAGCATATTAACTGAACGTGTAGATTTGAAAGCATTGACAGCCAATGCTTTTGCAAACGTAATCGAAAATATAAAAAATGGAAAAATCGAAGAAGTAAGCATGGATTCGAATACTGAGATTTTTTTCTTTACACACTTTGGATTAGTATCAGGAAGTCTATATATTCCACCAGAAGAAAATGATGAATTTGATCCGGCTTATTTTCTTCATAAAGTCATTTTTAAAACCCGTGACTCGCTGCTCTCCTCCTATATAGAGAAAAGTGTTAAGAGATTGACGAACGATTCTAGTTTCGTATTGCTTAAAGATGTAACAATAAAGCCGTATGCTAATCCTGACGCTCCGTACAATCTTCCTTACTTTCTGTTATATAGCGATGCAATTCTTGGGATATCTTTTGGGAGTCAGCGAACGGAGTAACATGTAAATACGGCTGAATAAACACTGATTTTGGAGCCGTCGTTGCCGCGGCGGCTTCCTTTTCTAACTTGGCGTTAATCTTCGCCCAAACTTCTGGGAACAGCTCTTTGTGAAGCAGATCGACCGCTTCTTTTAGGTCTGCTTCACTGAAATTATTCTGTCTTAACATAAGATGAAAATGGGCGATAATCACATACTTGTTTAGAACACTCATCTTACTCACCTCCTTTCATGTCATGGGGATTGAGTTGTCAAGGAGCTAACTTTTTGTTCACTATAAGTTAACTCTCTGTCCAAAAAAATATCGTCTGGGCTAGTATCGAATACTTGCGCTATTTTTACAGCAAGCTCATAGTTTAATCGGCGTTTTCCATTCTCAATCATCCAGTAGTACTCTTTAGAAATTCCGACCAAATCGGCAACTTGTTTGCAACTGAGTCCCTTTTCAGTACGAAGACTTTTTAATTTATCCAAAACCAATTCCGTGTCACCTCTCTTTGTTAACTTAAAGTTAACTTTATTATAATTAACAACAGGTTAATATTCAAGTGTTTTTTATAAAAAAATTTCTAATTAGTTAACAAATATACTTCCCTCTTTAAGTTATCTATTTGTTAACTTATAATTATTATGAACACAGGAAAGAGGTGCTTTATGTGTTAGGTGACCGTTTAAAAAGACTAAGATTAGAAAAAAAACTCACCCAAGAAGAACTAGGAAAGAAAATAAATGTCACAAAAGTATCCATATCGGGATACGAGAACGGGAATCGAACACCTGATACTGAAACACTTCAAAAACTCGCCGACTTTTTCAACGTCACCACCGACTACCTACTCGGTCGCACCGATGATCCGAATCCGCCAGAGAGCGACAATGAGGAATTAGGTACACTGGCGAGGATTAATCAGCTCATCAAAGAGTATGGAATCGAGCAGATGGGATTCTTTGATATTGAGAAGTGGAAGCATCTATCTGAAGACGAAATTAGGGAGATTATTCAACATTTCGAGTGGGTAGCGCATAAAGCTGCACAAAAGAATAAGTCACCAGGAAAAGACACCGAGTAAATGATTAAGGTGTCTTTTTTATTTTTGGAGGGGAGAGAGAAAATGAGCAAATTCAAAGAAATTGAAGATTATCGGGTGTTTACTTCGAAAGCTGAATTACACAAATCAATAAATGCTCTAATCGGCATTATCCAAGGAATACGTTTCGACAATATAGCGAATGAACACGAAATAGCTGAGCTCATTCATTGGTGCAATCTACATAGACGTTTTGAAAAAAGAGCGCCATTTAATGAAATTATTCCGTTGATTGATCAAGCATTGCTCGATAATAAACTGGAACAGGAAGAAATTGAAGATATCTTGTGGCTTTGCAATAACATTGTCAACGACTCTGGATTTAACCGATATTACGATCTTATTACATCGTCTATTCAACAATTGCAAGGCATTCTCCATGGTATTTTAGCCGATAATGTTTTAAACGAAGCAGAAATCGAGCAGCTATGTAGTTGGATTGACGATCATGACTTCTTAAAAGGAACGTACCCTTTCGATGAAATTCATAGTCTATTAGTTAGCGTTAAGCAAGATGGGATTATTAGCGATGATGAGAAAAACTTGCTTAAAGCTTTCTTTGCTAATTTCGTCGACACAAGAGCCTCCTACAACGTCCATGAATTTGAAGTAAAAGCGCTGCAAAGCCAATATTCAATAAGTGGCATATGCGCTGTTTGCCCAGAGATCACGTTCGAAAACAAAGTTTTCTCTTTTACTGGTGCATCAACCAGAGCAACCCGCAACGAAATCGCTAAAATCATTCAGAACATGGGCGGAATCTTCAA
Source organism: Anoxybacillus thermarum (assembly GCF_000836725.1). Classification (GTDB taxonomy): domain Bacteria; phylum Bacillota; class Bacilli; order Bacillales; family Anoxybacillaceae; genus Anoxybacillus; species Anoxybacillus thermarum. Next base: position 8,449 of record NZ_JXTH01000068.1, read on the forward strand.
CAACAACGTCACAAAAGATACAAACTATCTAATTGTCGGTGGCGACGGAAACCCTTGCTGGGCATTTGCTTGCTATGGGCGAAAAGTCGAAAAAGCGATTGAGTTAAGGAAAAAAGGCACACCAATTATTATCGTGCACGAAAATGATTTTTGGGATGAGGTAGTTATTTAAGGTGCATCAGCATAGACAGAATCATCTGCCCCGTCACAAAGAAATTTGTGGACGAAAATCGGGTGAATTCATGGAAAGCCTAAGTCGATAAGATACGGTAACCATGAGCCAAGCCGCAGGAATGCCGCTACTTTGTACTGCGGAAGGTGCAACGCATAGATGGTGAGGACAGGCTACCAATAACCCATCCACGAGCGCCCGACACCCTACTTCGGGTGAAGAGATATGCTGACCTTCTTGGAAACAAGAAGAAGCTCGGGATAAAAAGCCCGAGCGATAACAAAGTGAAACTAGCTGAAACAATGAGCAAGTCAACGCGATTTGAAGGTAGTGCCTTAAGCAATGCAATGGAAGAAGCGTTAAAACCACTACAAAACATGCAAAAATTGCTGGGAGGTGCTGCTCAACAATCCATGGCTTGGAATAATGAATCTGTTTTGGGTAGAATTTAGGATTCTGTCTATTTTGATTATACATTACAGCTTCTTGGTGACAAAACACCAGTGACTTTTATGCAAGTAAAAAACGTATGAGGTGATATTTTCTTGGAAGAACTAATATTAACTGATGAGCAAGCGCAATATTTGATAAAAATATTGTAACAAATTCTGCGGAAATATAAAGTAGATCTTAGCCCAGGACAAAGCGGAAATATATTACTTAGATCCTTCGATGGACATTACGAATTTATTTTAAATTACTCCACTTCTAAATTTAGAAATGATAAAATAAGTATACATATTAGAGAAAAAGAAACAAACTTAAGCCTCGTCCGAGTCAATATTGATCCAAACGGTTTTCATAATAACTCAGACGGTGTTATTAGAGGAAATAGAATATTGATTTTCTCAAACGAGGAATTCTGTAATAAAAACGATGGTTTCACACATGTCAAAGCGTATCCTTTGCCAAGTTGCTTTACGAATCCAAGTGATTTAGAGCAAGTATTTTTAGACTTTCTTATGTATATTAATGTTCAACGAGAGGGAAAAATAGAGTTTGCAGATTTAGTGTAAAATGAAGGATTTTTCAAGTAAAAAAAGGGGGAAGATAATGTCAACTGTTATTAATTTAGTTCAGCAGTCTTATTTTGACTGGATTAAACAAAACACAAAATTTTCGAATGTTCTAAACGAAGCAGTTGAATTATCATCCCCTTTTGTCGATTCGCTTAACGAAAACATCAAAATTTATATTGAACCTAGTTCTAATGAGTTCAAAATAACTGATGATGGTTATACTATATGGAGCTTAGAATCAATGGGCATTTCCTTTAGAAAAGGTTCGCATCGAGAAAAAATGCTTTTTCAAATTATCGATAAATATAATGTTCAACTTGATGACAAAACATTATATATAGTTTGTGATAAAGACAATATAGGTAAAGCTATACACTATCTTATCCAAGCAGTTCTCACCATATCAGACCTTTTAAAGACTGATAAAAAACATATAAAATCTCTCTTTTTCGAGGAAGTGGAAAAATATTTTGAACAAAATAAAGCCATTTATAATTACTTTCCTGATCTAGAGATTCAAGGAAAATCAAAATTAATGCATAAATTTGATTACCTAATGTATACAAAAAATATGCAAAAGAAGTTAGTTCGTGTTGTTAATCATCTGGATCAAATACAACTGGAACGGATCTTATTAAGTTGGCAAGATACCAGTCAGCAACGCTTAATTAGATACAAAGAAAACTTAGGAATGGTTGCTTTAATAAACGATTCGGAAAAAAAAATACCAAAAAAATTTAGTGAAGCATTTCATGAATACGGTATTGAAGCCGTTGGCTTTTCTGATAAAGAAAAAGTAAAAGAATCTTTATCATTTGCAAGTTAGCCCAGAACAAGGGCTTTTTCTTTTTATTGCCAAAACAAACATTTGTTCGTATAATCTCCTTAGGGAGGGGATTTTATGCAATTATGTCACTACTATACTACAGCCCTTGAGGATTGGGTCACGAATCTTTATAAACGATTAGGCATCTTCCATCCTTCTCACATTGATCCATCGTTTATTGCCCGGAAGATGAACATTTTTTTGCGCGAAAAACCTTTTCCATCCGCTCATCAAGTTGTGGGTCGCTTTCGCTGTATTGTTGTTGACTCACGACTATCGAAAGAGGAAAAGCGAGAAGCCTTTTTCCATGAACTGTGTCACATTCTTCGCCATGTCGGGGTTCAAAGCATGATGCCCGAAACATTCAGAGAGCTCCAAGAATGGGATGCAAGTCATTTTACTAAATATGCTGCTATTCCCTCTCATATGCTTCGCTTTATCGACTGGAATGACATGTACATAATTGAACAGATGTCTAATATGTTTAAAGTGACACCAGAATTATGCGAAGAACGTTTAACACAGGTTAAAAACCGCATATTAATCAAACAATCGAAATTTGTATCAGCAACTATCTATCTTTAAGTCATATAGAAATCTTTAGAGAAAAGTCGGTCATAGCACATTCTAAAAGCAAAATGCGATAAATTATACCAAAAGCCTTCTGAAAAGTATTTTAACATAACAGTATCAACATCATCCGAAAGGAGGAACAACAATGGCTTATTTCCGCAAAGTACCTGCCAAAAATGCTAAGGGATATACGTGGTCTGTTACAGTAGATTTAGGCCGGGATCCTTTAACAGGAAAACGGCGACAAACCACAAGGCGCGGTTTCACAACGAAGAAAGAAGCCGAGAAAGCTGCCAACGAACTTATTGCTCAAGCAGAAAAGGGCATAAATGTTATCAATCAAAACATAACCATACAAGAATACTTGAAAGAATGGATTGAGCTATCCGCCAAACGAAAAGTAAAAGAAACAACGTTAAAAAACTACATAAGAGCCATCGAACATCGAATCATTCCGTCTTTAGGGAAAATTCCTTTGCAAAAGCTAACAGCCGCGCAATGTCAAAAGTTTATTAATTCCCTTGTCGATGAGGGGTTATCTGAGCGATATATCGAATATATTTACGTCGTCTTATACGGGGCTTTGCAAAAAGCGATTGAATGGGATTTAATCCTGGTGAATCCTCTAACCAAAGTGGACGTTCCTCGAGGCAGAAAAAGAAAGTATGTGACATGGACACGGGAGGAACTCAATCGATTTTTAAGTTTCGCTAAATTAGAAAACATCATATACTATACCGCCTTCTTAACAGCAGCCTATACCGGCATGCGCCGCGGTGAGCTTTTAGGGCTGAAATGGCAGGACATTGATTTTGAGTATGCACGAATTCATATCCAGCGAAACTTAATTTACGACGAGGATGGATTTCGATTTGGAGATTTGAAAACAGAAGCTTCCCAGCGCATCATTGCGATCGATGATTTTCTTTTAAAAGAGTTGAAGCGATATAAAGCCAAACAAGCTGAGATTAAATTAATTGTAGGAAATCAATACGAAGATAACGACCTTGTCTTTGCTCGAGAAACTGGAAAACCGATTTTTCCTCGTACATTAACAGATATTTTCAATCGTGTTATAAAAGCCGCTGGAGTAAAGAAAATACGTTTTCATGACTTAAGGCATACTCATGCTACACTGCTTCTTGAGGCAGGTGCTGGACTAAAAGAAGTTCAAGATCGTCTTGGACACGCTTCTATCAAAACAACTGGTGATGTTTATGCTCATGTAACGAAAGAGATACAGGAAAAAACAGCACACATTTTTAGTGATTTTATGAGAAAAAACGGCTAGGTGGCACAAATGTGGTCAAAATGTGGTCAAATGCCACCTAGCCTCTTTAAAAATCCCTTTATTTCAAGGTTAGTTTCGCCACGCACTCCACATGCATCGTATCGCGGTGGGTCGACAACGATACAGTCTGCTTTCACTCCTTGTTCGTACCATGTCGGAATAACGACTTCTGCTTCCCCAACCGCAAATTCTACATTCGTGATGCCATTTAGTTCAGCGTTTCGTTTAGCGTCGGCAATCGCTTCAGGAACAACTTCGACTCCGTACACTTTTTTCGCTTTTTTCGCTAAAAAGAGAGAAATGGTGCCGATGCCGCAATAAGCGTCAATGACCGTTTCTTCACCTGTTAAGTTCGCATATGCAATCGCCTGATCATACAACACTTTCGTTTGTTCAGGGTTTACTTGATAAAACGAACGGGCGGAAATCGCAAAACGAACGTCACCGATATAATCGTAAATATATTCAGAGCCCCAAAGCACGCGCGTTTCTTCTCCCATAATGACATTCGTCCGCTTCGGGTTTATGTTTTGCACAATGGATTTCACGTTCGGGACACGTTGTACAATTGCTTCAACGATTTTCTTTTTATGCGGCAACTCCTCTGTGCGCGTAATAAGGACGACCATCACTTCTTTCGTCGTTGCCCCATAGCGTGCCATAATGTGACGAAGCACACCTTTATGCGTTTGTTCATTGTAGGCTGGGATGTTATATTGCTCGCAAATCGCTTTAACTGTCTGCACGACCGTGTCATTCATTTCTTGTTGGATCAAACAGGCGTCCATGTCGATAATATCGTGGCTTCGTTCTTTATAAAAGCCTGCGATAAGCCCACCTTCGCGCTCACCGACCGGCACTTGCGCTTTGTTGCGATATCGCCATGGATCGTTCATGCCAAGGACAGGGTGAACGATTGCGTGTTCAATTTTCCCGATGCGGGCAAGCACTTCTTTTACATGTTTATATTTCGCTTTTAGTTGTCCTTCGTAACGAATATGTTGGAGCTGACATCCGCCACATTGTTTATAAATAGGACACGCTGCATCAATGCGATCTTCGCTTTGTTCATACAGTTCGATCAAACGACCGAAACCGTACCCTTTTTTTACTTTTACTACTTTCACTTTCGCTTTTTCGCCGGGCAAACCGTTCGGAACGAAAATTGGAAAGCCATCAATTTTTGCTACTCCTGCCCCGTCGTGCGTTAAATCTTCAAATACGACGTCATAATATTCATTTTTTGCTACTGGTACTTCCATGCTTCTTTCCCCTTCCGCAAAATTGCTGTCAAGATTGTAGCATAGTCGAACAAAAAAGAACAGGTTTATTCCCCTGTTCTCATTTGTTCAGCTTTTTCTTTCGGAACAAATACGTTCATATGACGATATAAGTTAACAAATTCGCCCGGAAGCATGCCGCCATACTCTCCATCTAAATTAAGTTGCATGTTTTCTTCTGTATACACTTTCACGCGGTTTGCTTTCGTATAAATGACGTGCGGGTCATGAATATGTTCACCGCGCAAGGCGAGCGTTGCGATTTTAATAAATTCAGCTAAGTTCGTTTCTTTTAAAATAATTAAATCGAACATGCCATCATTTAACGATGAATTTGGGGCTAATTTTTCAAAGCCGCCGACAGAGTTCGTAAGCGAAACGAGAAAAAGCATGACAGCCCCTTCAAACATTTTCCCATCGTACTCGATTTTTACATGGACAGGGTGCAAAGAAGGAAGCATTTCAATTCCTTTTAAATAATAAGCGAGTTGACCGATCATCGTTTTCAATTTGCTTGGCACTTCGTACGTTAATTCCGTTAAGCGCCCACCACCTGCAATGTTAATGAAATAATGCGTCTTTCCTTCGTTCGTTACCGCTCCAATATCAATCGGCACCGCTTCTCCGTGAATGATCACATCACACGCTCCTTCAATTGAGCGCGGTACACCGATCGCGCGGGCGAAATCGTTCGTCGTACCAACCGGAATAATGCCAAGGTTCGGACGATACGAAGCCTCAGCTAGCCCATTGACAACTTCATTAATCGTCCCATCGCCACCTGCGGCAATGACAAGGTCAAATTCGCGCTCAACTGCTTTTCTTGCCGCCTCTGTCGCATCCCCTGCCCCTGTTGTCGCATGACATGACGTTTCATATCCTGCTTGTTCTAACCGAATCAGTACATCAGGCAAATGCTTTTTAAATATTTCCCTTCCTGACGTCGGATTATAAATAATACGTGCTCGTTTCATCCCCATCATCCTATTTACTTTATTTTTCCACTATTTAACATCATACCAAATTTTCATAACCATTGCAATGAACAAAAGAAAGCCGACTCAACGGAGCCAGCTTACATAAACATTTCATACCAAATTTTTATCACAGTCGCTACAATTAACACAAGCAAAATGTATTCGAGCGTTTTCGTATTTATTTTTTGACTTAGTTTTGCCCCGATAGGAGCAGCTAGTAAACTAGCAACAACCATCACGATCGACGGGACAAGAAGCATATGTCCACCCATCACTTTTCCTATCGTCGCCCCAATTGATGAAATGAACGTAATGGCTACAGACGAGCCGATCGCGATGCGCGTCGGCACTTTTAAAATGACGAGCATAATCGGTACAATAATAAACGCTCCTGCTGCCCCGACGATACCGGAAGCAATTCCGACAATAAACGATAACATAACTGCATACAATCGGTTAAATATGAGTTGCTCTACCGCCACTTGTTCGCTCCCCTTTGGCTTTGGAAAAAACATTAATACAGCTGCAATCGAAGCTAAAATGGCATATACAAAATTAATTGTCTCATCGGCTAAAAACTTTGAACCGTATCCACCAATGAAACTACCAATGACAATGGCTGTTCCCATATAGGCAACGAGCCGACCCGATACATATCCTCCTTTTTTAAAAACGACAAGAGCAGCAAGTGTAGAAAAAAACACTTGTACAGCACTAATGGCGGACACTTCTTGCGCTGTAAAGGCGGTGAAACCGAGAAGCGGTGGGATGTATAAAAGCATCGGATATTTAATAACTGAGCCACCGATGCCAACCATTCCTGATAAAATGGAGCCAATAGCCCCGATAAAGAAAAGAACAAGCACATGGGAAATTGTATATTCCATATGAAACGCTCCCTTTATACTAAATCGGCAATATGATTTTTCAAAGCATACTGAATGAGTTCATGTTTTTCCTTAATACCAAGTTTTTGCATAATGTTCGTTTTGTGATTTTCGACCGTTTTCGGACTAATTTTTAGCTTATGTGCAATTTGGCTGTTCGTATATCCTAAAAAGGTTAACCGAACAATTTCACGTTCGCGGTTCGTAAGCGGTGACTTCGGCTCTTTTTCCGCAAACATTTTTTCTAGCCGTTCCTTAGGAATATGAGTACGATAAAATCGTTTGCCGTAATATACGGCCTGCAATGCTTCGTGTAAATCGTTTGTTTGGCTGTTTTTTAACAAATAACCGTGAATGTTATATTGAATCGCTTTTTGTACGTATATTTCTTCATCATGCATCGTTAAGACGATTACTTTTACATTTTCTAATTCATTCATAATCGTTTTTGCCGTTGTAAATCCGTCAAGGCCAGTCGGCATCGAAAGATCGAGCAAAATAACATCTGGATGATGCTTTAAAGCAAGCGTAATTGCATCACAGCCGTTACTTGCCTCTCCAATCACTTCCACATCAGGAAATCCTTCAAGAAGCAGACGGATGCCTTTTCGAATTAAATCATGATCATCAACGATTAACACTTTCATCCTCTCCGCCCTCCTCTAACGGCACGCGCACAAAAATCGTTGTCCCTTCCATGGGTGCAGACGTAATCGTCGTTTCTCCTCCGAGATGAAAAACACGTTCTTGAATATGTTTTAAGCCGAGCCCTTCACGCTTTTCTTCAACTTGGAAACCTACACCGTTATCCGCAACAGACACAAGTAATTCCCGTTCTGTCTGTTCAATCGAAATACGCACTTCTGTTGCCTTTGCATATTTCATCACGTTATGTAGCGCCTCTTGAATGATGCGATACAAGTTAATTTCCATCGTCGGCGACAAGCGTGTATATACGTTTGTGTGAAATGAAAATAACGTATTTGGCATTTTCGATTGAAGTGACTGAATAAGCGACTGAATCGTTGGAATAAGCCCCAGGGCATCTAAACTTTTTGGCCGAAGTTGTTGCGCATATAATTTTACATCTTCCATGACGCGCCCGAGCTCTTCACGCACCTCTTTGACGTATGCATGGAGTTTTTCATCCTGTACACGTTGAATAATATTATCTAGTGCGATGGAAATGCTGTAGAGCGATTGACCGACACCGTCATGCAATTCTTGTGCTAAACGTTTATGTTCTTCTTCTTTTGCCTCGGTTAGCTTTTTCACCATCCACTTTGAACGGCGCGCCTCTTCTTCTTTTTTCTTTGCGGTTTGATCGCGCAGGACAAGCAAATAATATTTCGCATCATCTTGTTCGAGGATAAGCGCTGTGCTCATTTCTACATCGATGAAATGTCCATGATACGTCGGCATTTCTGATAAAAAATACGGCACTTCCTCTGTTGAAATTAAATAACAACGCTCTTCTCCTTCTTTCACGTCGCGCCGTTGGCAAAAAGAACAGTAAGGCACTTTTTCACCTAGATGCCACCCGGTAAGCCGTTTGGCAGCTGGATTCATTTCTACGATTATTCTTTCATGATTCATGACAATAATCCCATCTTGAATGTATGCAAAAATTTTATCTAAAAACTGCATGTTTTCACCTCTCTTCCATTATAAAGAAAATAGAAGCAAGATGAAAAGAAAGGACTGACAACGGAGTCAGTCAAGACTTTGTGGAGAACATTTTTTCGGTTCACTACGGGTGTTGTCAATCACTAGTTAGCGAACCATTTTCAGGAATTGATATCGTAAGCGCTTTTGGACTCTCATCCCTCATCTTGAAGTGATGATATTGTATTCCATTTTTTTACACCCAACCAAAATCCCGAAGCGCCGACAACGCTTGATGGATCGGCGTCCCGGATGACCGCTGCAGACACGGTAGATTCTGACGCACCACATCTGCCCACAACCGTCCTGCCTTCCGTTTGGCCTGTTCAACCCGCTTGG
>NZ_JXTH01000069.1 GCF_000836725.1 Anoxybacillus thermarum
GTCCAAGCGGGTTGAACAGGCCAAACGGAAGGCAGGACGGTTGTGGGCAGATGTGGTGCGTCAGAATCTACCGTGTCTGCAGCGGTCATCCGGGACGCCGATCCATCAAGCGTTGTCGGCGCTTCGGGATTTTGGTTGGGTGTAAAAAAATGGAATACAATATCATCACTTCAAGATGAGGGATGAGAGTCCAAAAGCGCTTACGATATCAATTCCTGAAAATGGTTCGCTAACTAGTGATTGACAACACCCGTAGTGAACCGAAAAAATGTTCTCCACAAAGTCTTGACTGACTCAAAATAAAAAAAACATTTGACATTTTTATTTCAAGCCTATATACTTAAGAAGTACCATTTCGTTCGTTATATCAATGATCGTTATAAGCTGCACCTTTGTCAGGTTCATCTTATAAGGACTTGACGAAAGTGTAGCTTTTGTTTTATGAGTAATGAAACGGTGGTCAATTTTTAAAATTGTTTTGGAGGAATTTCACATGAACACAGGTAAAGTAAAATGGTTTAACGCAGAAAAAGGTTTTGGATTCATTGAGACGGACGGAGGTACAGACGTATTCGTTCACTTCACAGCGATCCAAGGTACTGGATTCAAAACGTTGGAAGAAGGCGAAAAAGTAACATTTGACATCGTGAATGGCAACCGTGGGCCGCAAGCGGCAAACGTCCAAAAAGCATAAATAGTCAAACGTACGGGATCTCGCTTTTCGTGAGATCCCGTTTTTATATGCTTTTTATATGCAACGAAACAAATTCTCACTGGCGCAGCTTCGGAGCTGCAAGGACGGAAGAGAGGCAGGGTTTCCGTCGTTTTTGTTTGTTCAACACGCTCTTGATGAGCGTGTTTTTTTAAAAATAAAAATACAGAAAATTTAATAAAAAACTATTGAAAAATGAGGAATGATTCCATATAATAAATCCATGTTATAAAAATATACATAAGAATGTGAGGTAATGTAACATGAATGAGCTGCTCGTCTCTGAACAAACAAACACTTCAACGCTTGAACAAATTAAAGAAATCATTAAACAAAAACATGTAGAACTATTACATTTACAATTTGTTGATATTGAAGGGGTTTTAAAGCACGTCACAGTGACAGCGGAACAACTAGATGATGTAGTACAAGGAAAAATGATGTTTGATGGATCTTCTATCAAAGGTTTTTCACCAATCAATCGCTCAGACTTATATTTACTTCCTGATTTACAAACGTTTGCGGTACTACCGTGGACAGTAGAAGATGGATACGCAGAAGCACGTTTTCTTTGCTCTGTGATGAATCCAGACGGAACGTTATTTGACGGCGATCCACGTAACGTATTGAAAAAAACAGTTGAACGAGCGAAACAAAAAGGATATACGATCTCCGTTGGTCCTGAATTAGAGTTTTTCTTGTTTAAAACGGATGAAAATGGGAATCCGACAACAACACCACAAGATAACGGCGGCTATTTTGAGCCATCACCAAAAGATCTCGGTGAACGAGTTCGCTTAGACATTTATCGTGCATTAAAAGCAATGGGATTTACGATTGAGGCTTCGCATCATGAAGTGGCTGAAGGTCAACATGAAATTAACTTTAAATATGCAGATGCGCTCAGTTCCGCTGACAATGCAACAACATATAAATGGGTTGTAAAAACGATTGCTAAAAAATACGGATTGCATGCCACATTTATGCCAAAACCGATTTTCGGTATTAACGGTTCAGGTATGCACGTAAACATTTCGCTATTTAAAGATGGGGAAAATGCGTTTTTTGATCCGTCGGATGACAATCAATTATCTGAAACAGCATATCAATTTATTGCTGGTTTATTGCACAATGTAAAAAGTTTCGCAGCCATTACGAATCCATTAGTCAACTCGTATAAACGTCTCGTCCCAGGATATGAAGCGCCTTGTTATATTGCTTGGTCGGCATCAAACCGCTCCGCATTAATTCGCATCCCTGCAAAACGAGGATTAGCAACACGCGTTGAGCTTCGTTGTCCAGATCCATCTGCCAATCCGTATTTAGCGTTTGCAGTTATTGCTGAGGCAGGGCTTGATGGAGTAGAAAAAGAGTTCACTTGTCCAGCACCAATCGACGAAGATATTTTCCATATGACGAATGAACGTCGTAAAGAGCTTCGTATCGAAAACCTTCCAGGTAGTTTAGGGAAAGCGATTGAAGAATTAGAAAATGGAACAATTGGACGTCATACATTAGGTGACCATGTATTTAACGAATATATCGCAATGAAAAAGAACGAATGGGATAGCTATCGAACAGCTGTTCATGCTTGGGAAATTGAACATTATCAAGCAAAATTTTAAAAGCGAGCGATTGTGCTCGCTTTTTTGCATGTTTTCATTATGTGTTTGAACAGTAAATCGTTTATGATGATACATAGAACATAACGAAAGGGTGGTATTGTGTCTAAACGAATCATCGGGATGATTGTGGCGATTTGTGTTGCAACAACAGTACTATGGGCTATCGGCTTAATCGTCACTATTCAAGACCAATTTTTTTACAAGGCTTCCTCAGTAAAACAAGAGCAAAAACCAACAACTTTAAGTATGGAGAAAAGTGGCTCACTTTCCATTGTTGCGCTTGGTGATTCATTAACGCGCGGAACGGGGGATGAAACAGGGAAAGGGTACGTTGGCTATGTCGTAGATGAACTGAAAAAGAAAACAAGCCAACACGTTCAATTTACCAATTTAGCTATTAAAGGGCAACGGTCCGCCCAATTGATTGGCCAACTCAAACAAAAAGAAGTGCAACGTCAATTAAAAGAAGCCGACATCATTTTAATGACGATTGGAGGAAACGACTTATTTCGCGGTGGCGAAGCATTGAGAGACTTGTCCACTACGCAAATAGAAAAAGAAAAAGAGAAATTTGCCCAACAGCTACGTACAATTTTTCAGCTTGTTCGCACAGTAAATAACGAAGCGCCTGTATTTTACATTGCTTTATATAATCCGTTCAATGATTTAGATAATGGGAAAGAAACATCTGCTGTTGTACGTAGTTGGAATTATGCCGCATCTGAAGTGGCAGCGGACTATCAATTCATCATTTGTGTTCCGACATATGATTTGTTTGAACTACAAGTAAACGACTATTTATATACAGATAAATTCCATCCTAATAAAGAAGGATATAAACGAATTGGTGAACGTGTTGCCTCACTCATTACGTTAACGAAAGGGGAAAAATAATGGAAGAAACGTTAGTTGTACAACATGTACGAAAAACAATCGGAAAAAAAGAAATTATTAAAGGACTTTCGTTTTCGTTAAAAAAAGGAGAAGTGTTCGGCTTCTTAGGTCCAAATGGTGCAGGAAAGACAACGACTATTCGCATGCTCGTCGGGTTAATTCGACCGACATCTGGAAAGATTTCAATTTGCGGATATGATTTACAAAAACAATTTACAAAAGCGATCCAACATATAGGTTGTATCGTTGAAAACCCTGAACTTTACCCATATTTAAGCGGTTGGGAAAATCTTGAGCATTTTGCACGGATGGTTCCAGGAATTACAGCTCATCGCATTCAAGAAGTGGTTGAACTCGTCGGCCTACAAAATCGGATCCATGATCTTGTCCGCACGTATTCGCTCGGCATGCGTCAACGCCTCGGAATTGCGCAAGCGTTACTTGGAAAACCGACGGTACTTATTTTAGACGAACCTACAAACGGCTTAGATCCTGTCGGCATCCGTGAAATGAGACAGTTTATTCGCTCGCTTGCTGAAAAAGAACAGTTAAGTGTGCTCGTCTCATCACATTTATTGAGTGAAATACAACTTATGTGCGATCGTGTGGCAATTATGTCGAAAGGTCAGATTATTCGCATTGATACGGTCGAACATTTACTACAAGAACAAGCTCGGACATATTGGAGCGTTGATCCGATAGATACAGCCAAACAAATACTACAAAATGAAACAACTTTGCTTGGTGAAAAAGATGGAGCGCTCGTGACAATCTATGAATCAAACGAAACGATTGCGCGTTGCAATGCTCGTTTAATTGAAGCAGGGGTATATGTCAGTGGAATTGAACGCAAACTTCCGACACTGGAAGATTTATTTATTGAATTAACGGGAGGGGAAACGATTGATTAATCTTGTATACAATGAAATGTTAAAAATTGTTCGTAAAAAACGACTGTTTATTATCGCAGCGATCGTTGCTGTTCTCGTTAGCTTATTTACATACGCACAATTTAAACAAATCGAAACGATTCGAGAACGGATCGGAACGACAGATTGGCGCACACAGCTACAACAACAAATCATCGACACACAAAATCGCTTAAACTCAACAGGCATTTCTGAGGAATGGAAAAAGTTTCTGAAAATCCGTTTACAGCAACAACAATATTATTTAGACAACGATATTAACCCGATGGCACCCGGTGCTCCAACATTTATGCGCATGTTCATCGAAAATTCAATTGAATTGTTTTTACCGCTTCTTGTTATGGTCATTGCCGCTGACCTTGTCTCATCAGAAGCAAGTGGAGGAACGATCAAACTATTGTTGACACGTCCTGTGAAACGATGGAAAGTTTTAATGAGTAAATATATAGCGATGATTTTGTCTACGTCGTTTATCGTATTTTCTGTCGCTCTATTATCATACGCTATCTCTGGCATTGTATTTGGATATGGTGGATGGAATTTGCCGCTCTTAACAGGATTTTCGGTTCAAGGTGAAGAACTAAATACAACAGCTGTTCATCTTATTCCGCAATGGAAATACTTACTTATTGAATTCGGGCTTGCTTTTTTTGTTTCGCTCGTCGTCGGTACGCTTACGTTTATGTTATCCGTATTAATACGTAGTACAGCGGCAGTAATGGGTATTATGCTTGCTGCTCTTATTTCAGGCGCGATTTTATCAAGCATGGTATCATCGTGGGAGTCTGCGAAATATTTGTTTATGGTAAATTTACGACTCACAAGTTACATTAGCGGAACAGCGCCACCGATTGATGGGATGACACTTTCCTTTTCAATGACTGTGCTCGCCGTTTGGGCGCTTGGTGCACTGATCGTTTCTTTTTACGTATTTACGAAAAGGGATGTTTACTAATGATGAAAAAAAGATTGTATAACGCGATGGAGAAGTTGCAACAGCGAACACCAACGATCATGGACTTTGATAAATTTTCTAAATATGCCGTACTTCTCCCGCTCGTCCGTCAAAATGGCGATGTATTTGTTTTATTTGAAGTACGTTCATTACAGTTGCGTCGTCAACCAGGGGAAATTTGTTTCCCGGGCGGAAAAATGGATCCGTGTGACCAAAGTCCACAAGAAACAGCTATTCGGGAAACATGTGAAGAGTTGGGGATTGAAAAAGAACATATTACACATGTCGTTCCACTTGATTATGTGTTTTCACCGTTCGGTATGGTCATTTATCCGTTTGCTGCTTTTGTAGATATGACGTACATGAAAATAAATGAAAAAGAAGTGGCAGAAGTATTTACCGTTCCGCTATCTTTCTTTGTTGAAACAAAGCCAGACATATATCGTGTTCAATTCGAACCGAAGCCCGAAGACCATTTCCCATTCGAACATATCCCGGGAGGAAGACAGTATAATTGGCGTCCTCGACAAATTGAAGAGCATTTTTATTATTACAAAAATAAAGTTATTTGGGGATTAACAGCAAAAATTATTTATCATTTCATCCGGATGATTCAAATAAAGGAAGGGGAATACGCATGACAAAACCGGTTGATTTAGGATTTGGCATCTCGCTTATTGATTTATATGATTTACAAACTGCTAAACGAACAGGAGCATATGTGTTTCAAGAAGAAGAAGTGACAATTATTGAAACGAGTGCAAGCCCCTCCATCCCGCATTTACTTAAAGGACTAGAAGCACTCTCTATTGATTTACACAACGTAAAAAACATTATCGTTACACATATTCATTTAGATCATGCCGGTGGAGCTGGATTATTATTAAAACATTGTCCAAATGCTCGCGTATTTGTTCATCCAAAGGGGATGCGCCATTTGGTCGATCCTTCTCGTCTCATTGAAGGGGCAAAAGCTGTTTATGGTGAATCGTTTGGCGCTTTATTTGACCCGATTGTTCCAATTCCTGAAGACCGATTAATTGTAAAAGAAGATGGAGAAACGTTACAAATTGGAAAAGATCGCACGCTAACGTTTCTGCATACACCGGGGCATGCGAATCACCATTTTTCTATTTATGATCCAAAAAGTAACGGCATTTTTACAGGTGATACGGCTGGTGTCTTTTACCCTCAATTGCTTTCGTACGGTGTTGAGTTATACCTGCCGTCTACATCGCCAAATCAATTTGATCCCGAGGCGATGCGTGCATCGATTGAAAGATTTATGACGTTACGTCCAGATCGTATATATTTTGGCCATTTTGGTATGTCAATACATACGCAAGCGGTTTGGGATCAGCTCCATTACTGGCTGCCACTCTTTGTACAAGTCAGTCATGATATGGTAAATGAACAAGTGAATCAATCTTTTACAGAAAAAACAGAGGCTGTTTCCAATCGTTTATTTGAGATTGTTCGCACTTTTTTGCGTAAACAACAAGTACCAGATGATGCCGATGTATATCAACTACTTCAGCTCGATTTACAAGTGTGTGCAATGGGTCTTGTTGACTATATAGAAAAACAAAAAAGGTAATTGACGAAATATAACGTTTTCGCTATAATTTCTTTGGCACCCCACCATGTGGAGGAGTACCCAAGTCCGGCTGAAGGGGTCGGTC
Source organism: Anoxybacillus thermarum (assembly GCF_000836725.1). GTDB lineage: Bacteria > Bacillota > Bacilli > Bacillales > Anoxybacillaceae > Anoxybacillus > Anoxybacillus thermarum. The sequence goes on from NZ_JXTH01000069.1 coordinate 6,798, forward strand.
TCGAAAACCGATAGGGGTGTCAAAGCCCGCGGGGGTTCGAATCCCCCCTCCTCCGCCATATCTCCTCTTTTATTCCTTCTTTGTAATCTTCAACTTTGTTTCTTTATTCCAATTGTGAGGATGTGACAATTTGAAAAAATATTATGTCGTTTGGGAAGGGGCGAAAACAGGCATTTTTTCTTCTTGGGATGAGTGTAAACAATACGTTATTGGCGTTCCAGGAGCAAAATACCGCTCATTTCCATCGAAAGAAGAAGCAGAACAAGCATTTGCGTCTAGTCCGTTTGTAAACCGAACAAAAAAAAATAAAGTGCATGCAACGAACTATGTAGAGGAAAGTATTTGCGTAGATGCGGCATGTAGCGGAAACCCAGGGTGGATGGAGTATCGCGGAGTACATACGAAAACTGGGAAGGAGCTATTCCATGTTGGGCCGATGATCGGAACAAATAACATTGGGGAGTTTTTAGCCATTGTCCACGCATTAGCATGGTTACAACAACAAAACAAAAGTTTGCCGATTTATTCTGATTCGGCAACAGCTATAAAATGGGTAAAAGGAAAAAAAGCGAATACAACGCTCGTTCGCAACGCTGAAACAGAACGTGTCTGGCAACTTGTTGAACGTGCTGAAGTGTGGCTGCGCACGCACCATTATACAAATGAAATTATGAAATGGGAAACCGAACAATGGGGAGAAATTAAAGCAGACTTTGGACGAAAGTGAAAGGAGAGGGATATTAACCTTCTCCTTTTTGCATGTCATCGAGTTGTTGTTTTAGTTTTTGTTTATCCAATTGTTCACCGATCATGACAAAATGTAACGGGACATTCATTTCCTCTTTCATATAAAGCGGTGTACCGTATGCATACTGAAAGGAGTAAACTCCACTTGTATGAGTAAAACGTAAAAATCCTTTCATACGGTAAATAGTATCAGGAAGTTGTCGTACCCAGTGTTCGAACACGTCTAAGTCAATTGGGCTTGTAAATGTATGTACGTATGTTTGAATGCGTAGTCTTTCGATATTCATTCGCTCATGCTCGTTTCTCATCCGCTTCGATAACAAATGAATATCTTCCATTCGCACATTAGAAAACGTTGTGAAAATTGTGCGCGCCTCGCTGTTGACCGTTTGTAACTCAAACGATAATTTCGCTTGTTCATCCGGACGTAATATATCTGTCTTATTGACAATTAATACATCTGCGTGACGAACTTGTTCTTTTAACAACATTTGCAGGGGAATGGAGAGTTGTTGACGATTCACCCAACGTGTTGCGTCGATTGTCGTAATAATACCTCCCATTTGAATGCGATCAGCAAACAATGGCGACATACACGCATCAAGCACTTCAACAGGATGTGCTACCCCTGTCGTTTCAATATAGATGACATCTAGTTCATGTTTTTGAAGAAGAGAATAAAGCTCTACTTCAAATTGATCTTGAATGGTGCAACATACACAACCGCTTAATAATTCACTTAACACTGCGTCTTCTGAAACCGCATGAGAATCAATGGATACTTGACCGATTTCATTCATTACCACCGCCACTTTCCGTCCACGTTCTTTTTCATTTTGTAGTAGTCGCCTCAGTAATGTCGTTTTACCACTTCCAAGAAATCCACATAAAATGTATATGTCTGTATGTTTCATAAAGCTCTCCTTTCTACATAATTCTTTTTTGATCATAGTCAAAAATGCAAAAGACCTCAAGAAAAAAGACGCTTCTCTTAAGATGGAAACGTCTGCAACTTCTCTCTTGTCACTTGTAGCATATGACGCACAACGTTTGTCGCTGCATGAGGGTGATACAAGGAGCGCATAGCATATTTCATATCTAATAGCACTTCGTTATTCCGCAACAGCCGACGAACATGCATATGCCATTCATCAATATGTTCTGCAATAATTGCACCTCCTCTTTTCGAAAAGTATAATGCATTTTCTCTTTCTTGTCCTGGTGTCGGTTTATATAAAATAAGGGGAACTCCTAATGCAGTAGCTTCTGTTAATGTAATCCCTCCCGGTTTTGTTATCGCAATCGTTGCAATTCGAAATAATTCATCGATCCGTTCAATATACCCAAATACGCGAAGACGTTCAGGAAATTGGGTTGCTAATGCTTGCAGTTTTATTCGAAGCGTTTCGTTATTTCCACATACAACAAGCAATTGTACATGTTCGTGAATCAACGTTTTGCACATCGTCTCTATATCTTTTAGTACACCGTGAGCACCTGCAATCATTAAAACGACTGGTTTTTCAGAAGAAATATTATATTTTTTATAGATCGCTGAAGGGGGAATGGCTTGTTCAAAGGCTGAACGGATCGGAATACCCGTTACACAAACATTCGATTCGGAAACACCTGCACATACCATTTGTTGTTTTAAATCATTTGTAGCAACATAATATTGATCGACGTACGGTTGAATCCATATTTTATGTAAACAATAATCCGTTAGCACACTAAATGTTGGAATGACAAACCCTTTGCGAAATAAAAACTGCGAAACGCCAATCATCGGAAACGTATGAACGATGATATCTGGTTTTTCACTCGTTAATAGTGCCATGAGCCGCTTTTTTCCCATATAATAAGACCAGTTTATAAATTTTTTATCATATATTTTTTCAATGCCATAGTAAAACAAACGATAAATAGGTCTTCCGATACTGTAGCTTTTTAAATACATATATTCTGTCATATGGTTCATACGTGGGTATGACTCAGCAAATAAGTTCGATATGACAACATGCTCAATACCTTGATGCATGCATTCTTGTTCAATTGTTTTCGCTACTTGCATATGTCCATTTCCAAAACTTGCAGTTAAAATTAATACTTTTTTTCTGTGCATGGAATTCGCTCCTTTTCATATGAGTACATTGGTAATGTAACAAACAAATGTTGTGAAAATATAAAAAAAGCAAGGGAAAATGTAAATATTTAATTAATAATTTTTTCTAAAAAATCCATTTACAAACACGTGTATGAATGTATATAATTTACTACATAAAGTTATTTTGGAAGGTAGGAAAGGACCATGAAGATAATGATAGTAGCATATTTCACAACCGAACAGAGAAAGATTGGTCCAACCTTCCCATGTTAAGATCATTGATCTTTTCATAAGCGCTCACATGCCGCAAGGAAGGTACTGTTCCTTGCGGTTTTTATTCCCAGTCCGCAAAGGGATCTTCTCTTGCGGATTTTTTATTGAAAGGAGGTGAGCAAGCGATGAAGTTTCATTTATTTTTTTTAACAATTTCTATTCAACGACGAATATGGACGGCTGAAGAAATAGAGCAAGAACAGCTCATTCATCAACTCGAAGAAGAAATTATGGATCGCAAATGTTCAATGTACCGATTGTTTTAATTTAGAAAACAAATACATGTTCAAGGGGGAATGAAAAATGAAACAGCAACGATCGAAAACAAATGTAACTTGGACGGTAGATGACGATTAGTTTTACGCGAAAAGAGTTGATCTATAGATCAGCTCTTTTTTTCTTTACAAAATCTTTACTTTTTTACATAAGTATATACTTATATAATGATTAATGGATGAAGGAGGGAGGTATATGTATCACGAAGAAGTTGCGAATATGTTAAAGCTATTAGGCGATAAAACTAGACTGATGATTATCAGTATATTGAACGAAACAGACTGTTGTGTATGTGAGCTTGTTGACATATTACAAATGAGCCAACCAGCCATTAGTCAACATTTACGAAAATTAAAAGATAACGGTTTAGTAAAAGAGACAAAAAAAGCGCAATGGGTGTTTTATTCACTAAACAAACAACATGAGTTTTATGCGCTTGTTCAAAGTATTTTCTCCCACTTGCCGGATCAAAAAGAACACATTCATCGGCTTGAGGAAAAAGGAATTCGCATTCATTGTAAATAAAAAGAGAGGAGTGCTTTTTTGCTTTCGGTTATTCTTGCATCATTGATTTTTCTTATCACCCTTTTTTTTGTCATTTGGCAACCACGCAATTTATCAATTGGTTGGTCGGCATGCGGCGGTGCCCTATTAGCATTGCTTGTTGGAGTTGTTGATTTCAAAGATGTCATAGATGTGACGAACATTGTTTGGAATGCGACACTTGCTTTTATTGCGATCATTATCATTTCTTTAATTTTGGATGAAATTGGCTTCTTTGAATGGGCAGCGTTACATATGGCGCGTGCTGCTAAAGGAAACGGGATCAGAATGTTTATATTTGTTTCTATTCTCGGTGCACTCGTGGCAGCATTTTTCGCAAATGACGGCGCTGCGCTCATTTTAACGCCAATTGTATTAGCTATGGTACGCGCCTTGAAATTTGATGAGCGAAACGTATTGCCATTCATCTTAGCGAGTGGATTTATTGCTGATACAACATCGTTGCCGCTTGTTGTCAGCAATCTTGTCAATATTGTATCTGCGGATTTCTTCCGTATTAGTTTTGCTGAGTACGCATCGCGTATGATTGTTCCAAACTTTTTCTCGCTTGCAGCGAGCATCGGGGTACTTTACTTATATTTCCGAAAAGACATTCCGAAACGTTATGATTTATCCCACGTCAAACAACCGTACGAAGCTATTAAAGACGTGCGCATGTTTCGATTGTCTTGGATCGTTCTTGCGGTTTTGTTAGTCGGTTATTTTGTTGGTGAATTTGTAAATATCCATGTTTCGTTTATTGCTGGTGCTACCGCATTATTGTTTTTATGGATGGGAAGACGCAGCCCAGCGGTGCATGTCAAACAAATATTAAAAGGGGAGTCAGTCAAGACTTTGTGGAGAACATTTTTTCGGTTCACTACGGGTGTTGTCAATCACTAGTTAGCGAACCATTTTCAGGAATTGATATCGTAAGCGCTTTTGGACTCTCATCCCTCATCTTGAAGTGATGATATTGTATTCCATTTTTTTACACCCAACCAAAATCCCGAAGCGCCGACAACGCTTGATGGATCGGCGTCCCGGATGACCGCTGCAGACACGGTAGATTCTGACGCACCACATCTGCCCACAACCGTCCTGCCTTCCGTTTGGCCTGTTCAACCCGCTTGGAC
>NZ_JXTH01000070.1 GCF_000836725.1 Anoxybacillus thermarum
GTCCAAGCGGGTTGAACAGGCCAAACGGAAGGCAGGACGGTTGTGGGCAGATGTGGTGCGTCAGAATCTACCGTGTCTGCAGCGGTCATCCGGGACGCCGATCCATCAAGCGTTGTCGGCGCTTCGGGATTTTGGTTGGGTGTAAAAAAATGGAATACAATATCATCACTTCAAGATGAGGGATGAGAGTCCAAAAGCGCTTACGATATCAATTCCTGAAAATGGTTCGCTAACTAGTGATTGACAACACCCGTAGTGAACCGAAAAAATGTTCTCCACAAAGTCTTGACTGACTCAGTCGCTGTGACGAATTTCACAATAAAAATAAAATTTCTTAAAATAGTTACAGTTTATTGAAATTCATAAATTCTGCAAATTTATCCTATAAAATAAAAATATTTTAAATTATTTATGGAATAAGAAGGAGGAACTGTTGTGGGAGCGAATTTCGAAAGAATGATTCAAGAGTATCGAGGTGACATGGAATCAGTCTATCAAACTTGGTTTATCGATAATGACCAAAGATTAAAAGCATTTCGTACTATTCGAAACGGTGTTATAGAGGTAATTAAGGATATAGAAAACAATACATTCGGAAATGACTTTAAAGGGTCCACGTTAGAAATTGTAGTTACAGCCATTGCAGAACAAAAACAAGTTTTTGAAGGAGCCGCCCACGCGTTTTATTGGAAGCCGAAACTTCGAATACCGGATATTTATGAAAATGAACGTAATAAAAAGGCTTTTGGGAGATTTTTAAAATCATGTCTTCAAGCAACAACGGAAAAGCAACTTATAGAAGAAATTGTTAAACTAGATCAATTACAAATTAAAGGACTTGGACCTGCTGTAGCTAATATTCTCTATTTTCTTCATCCAACTGTTTTTCCACCTTTTAATACAGCTATTGTAAAAGGTTTTAACCTTTTGTTTGACCAAAAAATAAAGCTTGGTTCGTGGCAAGAATATTTAAAAATGAGAGAAATCATTTTAGATTTTAATGATAAATATAGAAACTTACTATCAAAGGACCTTGGTGCAGTAGGAGGACTCCTGTTTGAAATTGGAACGGGAAGATTAGTCATTAGTGAAAACTATGAAATCACATTAGAAAATATGGAAAAGCAAACAAAAGCAAAAATGAAACGTCATTCTGAAGTGATAAATGATGCTATCGAGGAAAATGACCACTCGGAAATGCAATATCATTTAGCAAGATTAGGGAAAGCGCTTGGTTATGATGTATGGATTGCTCAAAATGATCATAAGAGAGAGTGGAATAATCAAAAGTTAGGGGAATTTTCCTTAAAACGCTTAAATTTGCCCAATATCTCTCAGTCAATAAAGGAAACCATTGCTCTCATTGATGTCATTTGGTTGGACAAAAAAGAAAGAATTGTTGGTGCATTTGAGGTTGAAAAAAGTACATCTATCTATTCTGGGATTTTAAGACTCTATGACTTGGCTTTAACTATGAGTGAAAATCAAACTAAGTTTTATTTAGTTGCTCCGGATAAACGCGAGAAAGAAATTAAAGCACAACTTTTAAGGCCGTCCATTCGACATTCAAATGCCTGTCAAATTTCTTACATTTTATTTTCTGAACTCCGATGTGATTGTGATGCGATGTGCAAATTTGGGACTGACATAGGTGTTTTAGACAAAATTTCAAGAAATGTTGGATAAGTATCTAAACGTTTCACTCGGTTGGATAAAAATCAGTTACGTTTCATTGGTTACTGGTCAACAAGAAGCATGAAGCGAAACGACAGTCCACTATGGAGCCGTGTGCGGCGTCGACAAATCAAAACCGTGATGAAAACAATCATCTTTTTTACAGTTAAATGCGTTCATCAGGATTCAGGTGTCACCTAATTTTCTGAATTTCTCCATAGAATCTCCATATTTTATTTTTAACATGATCATAAAAGAAAGAAAATTTGTTCACGGAGGGGAATTTATGGAGGGGAATAAACATATTTCTAGCACCCATAACAAAAATCATCACCATGACCACCATCATCATGATCATGATCATGGTCATCATCACGCTCACCATCAAGAGAAACATTCATGTCATCACGAATCCAACACTTTCAGTTCTAGCTCGATACACTCGGATACCTCACATCAAACAGAAGAGAGAGAAAAACACGAAGATGATGAACAATTGTATCGAAAACTAATGAAAAAATGGTGGTTTGCCGGAATATTGTCGGTTCCTATTATATTGGTATCTTATCCAGATTTTTTTCCAATCATAAGAAATTTGTTGCCTATGGGAAGCAGTCAACTCTGGTTTAGCAGACTGCTCATGGCAGTAGTAGCCTTAATTGTGATGATTTATAGCGGAAGCCAGTTTTTCATTGGGGCATGGGAAGGATTAAAACAACGTTCAGCCAATATGCATACACTGATTGTCATCGGGATCAGTGCGGCATGGATTTATTCGGTTGTCGCCTTGCTTTGGCCGGACTTATTTCCAGATCCATCGATGGCGGAAGTGTATTACGATGTTTCAACGGTTGTCACGGCGTTAGTTGTATTAGGAATGGCGATGGAAGAAAAAGCGAAGGGCAAATCATCTGAAGCGATTAAAAGACTCATTGGTTTACAACCTAAGACGGCTCGGGTGTTAAAAGAAGGAGTCGAAACAGAAATTCCTGTATCGCGAATTCAGATCGGGGATATCGTTGTTGTACGGCCCGGTGAAAAGATACCGGTGGACGGGATGATTCTTGACGGAAGTTCAACTGTTGATGAATCGATGTTGACCGGCGAATCGTTGCCTGTACAGAAAGTTCAAGGAGACGAAGTATTTGGCGGCACGATGAATAAAACAGGGAGCTTTACATTTCAGGTGACAAAGTCACCGGATGATACCGCATTATCTAATATCATCAACATGGTGAAGCAAGCTCAAGGCTCCCGTATCCCTGTTCAACGAATTGTTGATAAAGTTTCTGCGATTTTTACTCCGAGTGTAATCATTTTAGCTATCATTGGGTACTTAATTTGGTTTAATTTCGGTCCTTCACCTTCAAGTATGTATGCTCTAATTGTTTTAGTGACGACGCTCATTATTGCCTGTCCTTGTGCATTAGGAATGGCCACTCCTATGTCTTTAACAACCGGGATAGGCAAAGGAGCGGAAAACGGGATTCTCATCCGTTCCGGCGAAGCGCTGCAAATCGCCCAGAAATTAACGACCATCGTTTTAGATAAGACGGGGACGATCACCATGGGCAAACCTTCATTAACCGATGTGATCGCCGTTGGTTCCCTCAAAGAAAAAGAATTAATTTATTTCGCAGCAACGCTCGAACAAGGATCGGAACATCCGTTAGCAGGTGCAATACTTGAAGCAGCTAAAGAGAAAAATATATTGCTGGGAAAAACCGAGAATTTTGAAGCTATACCGGGGCATGGCGTGCAAGGATGGATTGATGGCCACCATGTTCTATTCGGAAACTTAAAACTCATGAAGAAAGGCAACATTGCAACAGAAGCCTATATACAACATGCCGAAAGATTGGCGGACGAAGGAAAAACACCTATGTTTTTGGCGGTTGATGGAAAACCGGAAGGAGTCATCTCCGTAGCGGATACGGTGAAACAAGATTCTTTAGAGGCAATTACGGCAATGAAAAACATCGGATTAGAGGTGATCATGGTTACGGGGGATAATGAGCGAACGGCGCGTGCAATCGCGAAAAAAGTAGGGATTACCAATGTCATCTCCGATGTGCTTCCGCAGAATAAAGCAGAAATTGTCCGGAAACTGCAAGCAGATGGAAAAAAAGTAGCGATGGTGGGAGACGGAATCAATGATGCCCCGGCACTTACGCAGGCAGATATTGGAATGGCAATTGGAACCGGTACGGATGTAGCGATTGAAGCGAGTGATATTACCCTTGTTAAAGGAAGTTTAAAATCGGTAGTGCAGGCGATTCAAATTAGTCGGGCAACGATGAGAAATGTATATCAAAATTTAATTGGTGCGTTCATTTATAATGCACTAGGCATCCCAATCGCTCTTGGCGTGCTCTATCCATTGACCGGTTCATTATTGTCTCCGCTTGTAGCCGCAGCGGCAATGGCGTTTAGCTCTGTTACAGTTGTGGCAAACGCCAATCGCCTGAAACGTTTTAAACCAAAGGAGGTATGATTGATGGATATGACTCAAATGATCGTTAATGTGAGTGGGCTGCTCCTTATTGTTTTCGTTGCTTGGTTTTTCTGGGGGCCTAAAAAGGGCGGATACAAAGCTACCTTCACCCCATCTGGATATCAAGAAGCAGAAATAATCGTCAAAGGTGGCTATACTCCACACATTGTTGTAGTAAAAAAAGGAAAGCCGGTGAAGTTTCAATTTATTCGAAAAGAGGAAAACTCTTGTTCGGAAATGGTTGTATTTCCTGAATTCAATAAAAGTGCGGCTCTCACTGTTGGGGAAAAGGTGACGGTTGAATTTCTGCCAAAAGAAAGCGGAGAATATTCGTTTCAATGTCAAATGGGGATGTATCGCGGGAAAGTAGTTGTCCAGGATTAAAAGATGACATAGTGGTTTTTTCATAAAAGCTGTAAACTAAGCGGAAGAGGAGAGAGACGGAATGAATTGGGCTAATCTTTTAATATTGTTACTATGTCCTTTAATGATGCTATTTTGTATGAGAGGACATAAGCATCATAAACATCATGATCATCATTCTTCTGATCATCATTCCATCAAGGAATTACAGGATCAGATTACAAAATTACAGACAGACAATGAACGATTAAAGGAACAATTAAAAAGTAAATGAGTGGTGAGAAGGGTGTACTAAAAGTGCTCGCTTTTAGTACGCACTTGGCTTTTATGTTATATTATTATTAAGTTTTACATACAACTAAGTGGAATAGCATACAAAAATATGTTGGAGAAAGGTGGTTGATGAAAGTGTTTCATTATACGGTTGAAGTACAAAAGGAAATGAATGAAACGATGGAAATATTGGAGGAGAGTTTAAAAAGAGAAGGATTCGGAGTTTTGTGGAAATTTAGCGTCACGGAAAAGCTTCAAGAAAAAGGATTCGATTTTCAAACACCGTTTGTGATTTTGGAAGTATGCAATCCTCAAGAGGCAGCGCGTGTACTTTCTGAAAATTTATTGGCAGGTTATTTTTTGCCATGCAAAATCGTGGTGTATAAAGAAAATGAAACGACAAAAATTGGGATGCCAAAACCAACCATGTTGATCAGCATGATGAATAATGAACAATTGGAACACTTAGCCGAGGATATTGAAAAAAGATTGATATCCTGCATCAATGAGTGTAAATAAAATAAAGTGAAAATCACATTGTTTTTTGATAAAAAGCCTTTTATTATGGAATTTGGGAAAAGTTTAAAAGTAATAACAAATGGGGATAAATACAATAAAGAAAAGATTCTTTCAGGGAGGATTACACATGATCAGTAAATTACTTAGGGGAGTCCTAGTAGCTGTGCTACCTATCTTTATCATTACCGGATGTAACAATCAAAACAATGACCATAATCAGATGGATCATGATTCGAAAGAAATGGATCATGCAAATATGAATCATGAAGATATGGATATGTCCTCCAATGATAAAGACAAAGATAACAAAACAAATGAAATGGAGTTCGCGAAGCCGCCAAACTCATTCAACCGTTTAGCAAGCCAAAACATGATCGTAACAGCGACGAAAAACGTTACTCGTATCAACACGGATGATCCTATTGAGTTATCCGTCATGGTTTCACAAACGGTTTGGCCTGCCACCCATAAAGAAAACCAGCCCGGCGGAATTATTTTAGTGCCCGTTGAAAGTTGGCAAATCGCATTGGCAAGTGTAGACTTAATTCATCATCCGAACAACGGCCCTGTTTTATTTACAAAAGATCAAAAAATACCGGATGCCGTCTTAAAGGAAATAAACCGCCTTCAGCCTTTAGGCACAGCTGACGGTACGCAAATTATGGTGATAGGAAATCTTGGTAAAAGCGAACTAGATAAATTAAAGAATTTTAAGCTGAAACAAATTAGTGAAACAGATCCGGCTGCGTTTGCGAAAGAAATTGACCAATTTTACAGCGACATTGCCGGTAAGACTCCACAAAGTGTGATTATTGGTTCTTTGGAAGATAAGGCGAAATTGTACACTCTCACAGCCGCCAATTGGATTGCACACATGGAAGAACCGTTACTGTACGTCTCTTCGAATGAAATTCCACAGCCAACAAAAGAGGCGTTACAGCAAAGAAAAGGAAAAGCAAATATATATCTTTTAGGTCCCGAATCAGTAATCTCTAAAGAAGTGGAAAACGAACTAACATCATTTGGCACCGTTGTCCGAATCGCAGGCGATACACCGGTGCAACAATCCGTTTCTTTTGCTACCTACAAAGATGAAAAAACGAAGTTTGGTTGGGGGCTAAATGATCCGGGACATGGCGTATCATTTATTTCAACGAAAACCCCTGAACTAGCGATTGCGGCTGCACCGTTTTCCCATCTAGGAAAACACGCACCTTTAATATGGCTAGAGAATGGGACATTAACAAAGGACGTATACGAATTTTTAGCCCGTTTAAAACCAACTTTTACGGATGATCCAACAGTGGGACCGTATAACCACGCATTTTTATCTGGTACATTCCGTTCCATCTCTTATCAAACACAAGGAATCATCGATGAAAAGCTCGAAATTATTCCCGCAACCGGAGAAGGACATGCAGGGCATTAGAAGCACGTAAATCTATATACGCAAAACAGCTTGCAAGCCGAGCAAGCTGTTTTTTTTATTTTTGAAACTTGTGGTGTTAATATGATGATGCAAACATATGGCATTCAACTAACATCAAAGGTTCTTGAATTATTCGCATATCATCACATACAACTTCTACAAGCTAATTTGTAATGATTCATGTTGTTTAAGAAACATGTAAGCAACAAAGTATGATTATGATGACAGAGCCATTAGGCCATTAGAAATTCTAATCGATTTTTGAAAATATCTAATTACTAATGATAATTCGCGACAAAAATTTGTAAATGTTTATGAACACTTTCTCCATACTTTTCCTTTATTCTAAAACCAGAAAAGGATGGAGGTGTTGAAAATGAAAAAACTTATTTCAGGTTTGTTCGTCCTTGTTTCAGCTTTTGTATTAGCTACAGCTGTTTTTGCAGCAAATAAAAATGATAATAATGATTGGAAAGAAATGTTGCCAATGATGAAACAAATGCATCCAAATTTATCAGAGGAACAATTACAAAAAATGTATGAACAGTGTCGAAATACTAAAAATATGGATCAAATGATGGAACATATGATGAATAATAGCAAAACGAATCAACAAATGATGAAACAAGGATATATGATGTAAAGATCAGTTATTGAAACACTGTAGGCTTAAAACTACAGTGTTTTTTTCGTCCGCCTATTGTTGTATGATATTTGCAAGGCAATATTCGTGTGTATTTTTCACTGTAAAATCCATCGATTCTGCAAATTTATGTTGTAAAATAAAAAGCGCTCTACATAAAAGCAATAATGAGCTCTTATAAGGAAGGGACAAAAGTGCGAAAAATTTCGTTTAAGTTAGGGCTATTATTTTTTGTCTTTGTGTTAGGAATCGAAACGGTTTTATTTGCGTCGTTATATGTGACACTCGTTAACGCTAGAATTAATGAAGAATTTGAGCAGCTGTTAGCGAGAGGGAACAATCACCGTGATGTATTGGAAAAAAGCTATCACCCTTCTACGTTAGAACATGTCACCATGATGGAGTCGGAAGCGGAGACGGATGTTGTCATTACAGATTCAAAAGGGAATATTTTGTATTTTTCCGATCACATTTTGCCGTTTGCCAAAAAAATCATTCCGTATGCCGATGTCCACCACATTCCTCACAGCGGGATGGTTGTGCAAAACAACTGGAAAAAAGAATCGTATATCGCTACCGCCAGCCCGATTCGGATTGACGGCAAGATCAAAGGGTATGTCTATATGTTTCAAAATACGGATTCTATTCAAAACATGATTTATAAGTTAAAGCATCATTTCCTTATGGTTGGAATTCTTTCCGTATTTTTAACGATTATTACGATTGCTTTCTTGTCAAGAATCATTACGATTCCGCTCATTCGGATGAAACAAGCGACCGAAAAACTGAGCAAGGGGGACTTTTCTGTCCGCCTGCAAGTAAAAGGAGAAGATGAGTTGGCACAGTTAGGAAAAGCGATTCAAACATTGGCAAGGGATTTGGAATACTTAAAAAAAGAAAGAAACGAATTTCTCGCTAGTATTTCTCATGAACTTCGTACTCCGCTCACGTATGTCAAAGGATATGCGGACATCGCGAGAAGGCCAACTATCGAGGAGGAAGAAAGAGCGAAATATTTGTCCATTATTTATGAAGAAGCAGAGCATATGCAAAAGTTAGTGAAAGACTTGTTTGAGCTCGCGAAAATGGATCAACATTCGTTTCAAATCCAGAAAGAGCCAACTCCACTGTGCCTTTTTTTGAAAAAAATATACGAGAAAATGTATCCTGCTTTTCAGACGAAAAATATGTCTCTTGTCTACCACTGCGATGAAAACATTACCGTCCATATCGACCAACAGCGTTTTGAGCAAGTGATGATGAATCTTTTGGACAATGCGTTAAAATATTCTCATCAAGGTTCTACCGTTTCCATTGATGTAAGAATGGAGAAAAAGAACGTGATGATCATGATTTCCGACGAAGGAATAGGAATTCCTGAAGCAGATTTGCCGCATATTTTTGAACGATTTTACAGGGTGGATAAATCAAGATCGAGAACAGGCGGAGGGACGGGATTAGGCTTGGCGATTGTGAAAGAAATTGTCGAAGCGCACGGCGGTTTGGTTTATGCAACAAGCCAATGTAGAAAAGGGACGACGATGATCATTACGTTACCGAAGGGAGATGAACATGTACACGATATTACTAGTTGATGACGAAAAACGAATGTTGGATTTATTAGAGCTGTATCTTACACCGAAAGGGCACCGTTGTGTGAAATGCGAGTCAGGGGTAGCGGCGATCCGCTATTTGGAAAACAATAAAGCGGACCTCGTTTTGCTTGATGTGATGATGCCAGAGATGGACGGATGGGAAATGTGCAAACAAATACGAGAGTTTTCGAATGTCCCAATTATTATGGTAACAGCAAGAGGAGAAACGACAGATGTTGTCCAAGGGTTGAAAATCGGAGCAGATGATTATATTACAAAACCATTTGACGAATCTGAGCTGCTCGCTCGGATCGAAGCGGTATTGCGCCGTTCTGTAGGAAAACAAACGAAACTGGAGTTTAACGGCTTAGTTTGGGATGAAGCGCAGCATAAAGTCCAATATGCTGGGCACGATATTTTTCTCACGCCAAAAGAGTTTGCCATTTTAGGACTTTTTCTCAAAAATCCAAACAGGGTATTTAGCCGAGAGCAACTCATCGTGACATTATGGGGGTATAACGCCAATACAGAAGAACGGACAATCGATTCGCATGTCAAAAATATTCGCGAGAAGCTCCGCCAAGCCGGTTTTCCGATCGATCAATTTCTGCAAACCGTTTGGGGTGTAGGATATAAATGGGGGGGATAAGGTAAAAAGAAATGGAAGAGAAGCTCATTACATTGTTTCATACATATGAAAGCGTTGCTTATCTCATTAGTATTGCGATCAATATTGTGATCAGTATTTTAGGCGTTGTACCGAGCGTATTTCTCACTGCAGCTAACTTGGCGGTATTCGGTTTTTGGAAAGGTACCTTTTTATCGTTTGTCGGGGAGGCGGTGGGAGCGATTGTTTCTTTCGTTTTATATCGGAAAGGGTTTCGTCAACTTTCGGAAACGAAATGGTTTTCCTATCCGAAAGTGAAACGTTTGCTTGAGGCAGAAGGGGTAGAAGCCTTTTCGCTTATTTTGTCTTTGCGTCTTCTTCCTTTTGTTCCGTCGGGACTTGTGACGTTTGTGGCAGCGATCGGACACACCTCCTTACTGATCTTTATCATTGCCAGCTCGCTTGGAAAGCTGCCAGCACTTTTGTTAGAGGCATATTCGGTGTATCAAGTGATGAATTTGACATGGCAGGGGAAAGTGATATTGACACTTCTATCTGTTTTTTTATTTATATTTACTTGGAAGAAAATCACTCGAAAAAAGGCTTAAACGAATGAAAAAGGGGTTTGCAATTCCATACATTCTGCAAATATCTGTTATAAAAATGTGCGAAATCTACATTATACAAAGGAGAGTCGACCATGACAAAAATGACGAAAGCAATCATCATTACATCATCCATTCTTCTTCTAAGCGCTTGTTCATCATCCAATGAAAAAGAACAGTCCTTTATTACGAGCAAAGAACAAGCAAAATCCAACACATCTGTTACAAATAATCCTTTCTTTAAAGAAAAGAAAGAAGGAAAGTTCGAACATTTACATGGAATTGGTTATGCAGGCAACCAAAATGCGATTTACTTTGCTACACATGAAGGTTTACTTGTTTACCAAAATAATAAGTGGTATGAAACGATTTCTAATAAGCATGATTATATGGGCTTTTCGGCTACAGACGACGGCTTTTATTCATCAGGGCATCCGGAAGAAGGTTCATCTTTAGGAAATCCACTTGGTCTTGTGAAAAGTTTTGATAATGGACAAACATTGATGAATTTAGGATTTTATAAAGAATCTGATTTTCATTATATGGCAGTTGGCTATAAAAGCCATACCATTTATGTTGTGAACCAAGAAGAAAACAAAACGCTCGGACAAGGGGTATTTTACAGTAAAGACGACGGCAAAACGTGGTCGCAAAGTCAATTGAACGGCTTGCCGCAAACTGCTGCAGGAACGATTGCTGCCCACCCAACGGATGAAAATATGGTTGGAATTAGTACATCGGAAGGAATTTTTGTTTCAAGAGATAATGGGAATACGTTTGAACGGTTTACTCGAAAAATCAATACGACGACGTTTGCGTTCCAAGAAAAATTCATTGTATTTGCAGCTGTAGAGAACGATAAACCTATCCTAATCAAACAATCATTAGACACAAAACAAGAGGAAGTTCTTTCTGTTCCTGCATTGGATGAAAAAGATCATATCATGTATATCACTTCTAATCCAACAAATGACAACGAAATAGTGATTGCGACGATGAACGGGGATATTTTCATGACAAAAAATAACGGTGCAAGCTGGACAAAACTAGCATCGAAAGGGAAAATATAAAAAGACATGCGGGTGCGTGTCTTTTTGCTTACTGAAAATATATCGCTCCACAATTTCTATAAAATTCACTGCTACAATGTATACATCAGATAAAGAAGAAGGTGAGAAGAAGGGTGTATTCGTTCTTGAGTCAAATCAGTAACTTTCTAAGTCAACCGTTTCTTAATATGGCAAATAGCATGACAGAGATTCCTATTTTGTCAGCCTTTCTTCTTGGCATCGTGGGAGCGATGGCTCCGTGTCAAATCACTAGTAATTTAGGAGTCAGTCAAGACTTTGTGGAGAACATTTTTTCGGTTCACTACGGGTGTTGTCAATCACTAGTTAGCGAACCATTTTCAGGAATTGATATCGTAAGCGCTTTTGGACTCTCATCCCTCATCTTGAAGTGATGATATTGTATTCCATTTTTTTACACCCAACCAAAATCCCGAAGCGCCGACAACGCTTGATGGATCGGCGTCCCGGATGACCGCTGCAGACACGGTAGATTCTGACGCACCACATCTGCCCACAACCGTCCTGCCTTCCGTTTGGCCTGTTCAACCCGCTTGG
>NZ_JXTH01000071.1 GCF_000836725.1 Anoxybacillus thermarum
TCCTCCAAAAGGGCCGCCAACAAGACAGCGAACACCTTTTGAAGAGTTCTGACTAATTGTTCCTCCAGCTCTTTTAATAAAGGCCATTCTGTGGTAAAATGTTTCATGGACTCTCTCCCTCCTGTTTTATTGATGTTGGTCATCACCATCATAGCAGGGAGAGAGTCCTTTTTGCATGACATTTGCTTTTTTCTACCGCGCTTCGCTTGGTGGCCCCGACGAGCGTCGCGAACAAAAGTTCGCAACCCTCGTCGGGGAATCATTCCTGAATGTCACCCACAAATATTTTACTCACACGGTCACAAAAATAGGGAAAATTTTTGGTAAGAAAAAGGGATGCGTCGCCACATCCCTTTTTCTTATTGAAATGGAGTTGGTGGAACATCGCTTTGTTTGAAATAGTAACGAATCGCTTCGACAATCCGCTTCGATGCCCAACCGTCACCGTACGGATTTGACGCTTTCGCCATTTGCTCGTACGCTTTTTCGTCTGTTAATAGCTCGGCGGCTAGCTTGTAAATCGTTTGTTCGTCCGTCCCCGCAAGCTTGAGCGTTCCGGCTTCGATGCCCTCCGGTCGTTCAGTTGTGTCGCGCAAGACGAGTACAGGCACGCCAAGTGAAGGGGCTTCTTCTTGAACGCCGCCTGAATCGGTTAAAATGATGTGCGCTCTTGCCGCAAAGTTATGAAAGTCGATCACATCTAACGGGTCAATTAAATGAATGCGTTCATCGTTTCCTAATATGTCGTTCGCTAACTCGCGCACAACAGGATTTAAATGAACAGGATAAACGACTTGCACGTCATCGTAATTTTCAACGAGCCTTTTCACTGCACGGAACATGTTTCGCATCGGCTCGCCAAGGTTTTCACGACGATGCGCCGTCAACAAAATCATGCGGCTTCCCGCCACTTTTTCTAAAATCGGATGCGTATACGTCTTCCGCACCGTTGTTTTTAACGCATCAATTGCTGTGTTGCCTGTGATAAAAATAGCTTGCTCTGGCTTATTTTCTGCCCGTAAATTTTCCGCTGCTTTCGCGGTTGGGGCAAAATGTAAGTCAGCTAATACCCCGGTTAATTGGCGATTCATTTCTTCTGGAAACGGCGAGTATTTATTCCACGTTCTTAATCCCGCTTCTACGTGCCCAACAGCAATTTGGTTGTAAAACGCTGCAAGGCTAGCGACAAATGTCGTTGTCGTGTCGCCATGAACGAGCACGATGTCAGGCTGTACTTTTTTCATGACATCGTCCAAGCCAGCAAGCGCCCTTGTCGTAATATCGACAAGCGTTTGGCGCTCTTTCATAATGTTTAAATCATAATTCGGTTGAATGCCAAAAATATCGAGCACTTGATCAAGCATTTGGCGATGTTGTGCTGTCACAGTCACAATCGATTCAATGTCTTCGTGCTTTTGCAACTCTAAAACGAGCGGAGCCATTTTGATCGCTTCCGGTCTCGTTCCGAAAATAGTCATCACTTTTCGTTTATTCATCACGCCCACCTTACTTCGTTCCGAATAGACGGTCTCCAGCATCGCCAAGACCTGGCACAATATAGCCGTGATCGTTTAACTTTTCATCTAATGCAGCAATATAAATATCGACATCTGGATGCGCTTGTTGCACCGCTTCGACTCCTTCTGGTGCAGCGATTAAACACATAAATTTAATGTTTTTTGCGCCACGTTTTTTTAACGCACGAATGGCTTCCACAGCGGATCCACCTGTCGCAAGCATCGGGTCGACGACAATGAAGTCGCGTTCTTCAACATCCGTTGGAAGTTTCACGTAATATTCGACCGGTTTTAACGTCTCTGGGTCGCGATATAAGCCGATATGTCCAACTTTTGCGGCTGGAATAAGCTTTAAAATGCCGTCAACCATTCCGATTCCTGCACGTAAAATTGGGATGATGCCTAACTTTTTCCCTGCGATCACTTTCGCTTTTGCTTTGCTGACAGGCGTTTCAATTTCAACTTCTTGAAGCGGCAAATCTCGTGTAATTTCAAATGCCATGAGCGTCGCTACTTCTTCGACAAGCTCCCGAAACTCCTTTGTTCCTGTATGTTTATCCCGAATGTATGTAAGCTTATGTTGAATTAACGGATGATCAAATACGTACACTTTACTCATGTCAATCGCTCCTTTTTCATATGCATTCTTGTAAATTTTACATAAAAACAGACGATGATTCAACCGAAGAAAAGGTGCCCCAGCCGGGACACCTGTCGTTATACGTACAATGGGAATTTTTCAGTTAATGCTGCAACGCGGTGGCGCGCTTCGTCTAATTTTTGTTCATCGTCTTTATGTTTGAGCGCAATGGAAATGATACGCGCAATTTCATCCATTTCCTCAAGGCCAAAGCCGCGGCTTGTTACGGCTGCTGTACCGATACGAATACCACTTGTGACAAACGGGCTTTCTGGATCGTACGGAATCGTATTTTTATTCACAGTAATGCCGATTTCATCAAGCACTTTTTCAGCAACTTTTCCTGTTAATCCGATTGAACGTAAGTCAATTAACAATAAATGGTTGTCCGTTCCACCAGAGACGAGCGTAAACCCTTCTGCCGTTAACGCTTCTGCTAAACGTTTCGCGTTGTTCACAATGTTTTGCGCATATGTTTTGAAATCATCTTGCAACGCCTCGCCAAGTGCGACAGCTTTGGCAGCGATGACATGCATAAGCGGACCGCCTTGAATGCCTGGGAAAATCGCTTTATCAATTTGTTTCGCAAATTGCTCTTGGCATAAAATCATTCCCCCACGTGGGCCGCGCAATGTTTTATGCGTCGTTGTCGTCACAAAATGAGCATACGGAACAGGATTTGGATGCAACCCTGCCGCGACAAGCCCAGCGATATGTGCCATATCAACCATGAAATAAGCGCCTACTTCATCGGCAATTTCACGGAACTTCGCAAAGTCAATCGTGCGAGGATATGCGCTTGCCCCAGCAACGATTAATTTCGGTTTATGTTTTAATGCTTTTTCACGAACGTCATCGTAGTTAATACGGTGCGTTTCCGGATCGACGCCATACTCAATAAAATTGTATTGTATGCCGCTAAAGTTAACCGGGCTTCCGTGCGTTAAATGCCCTCCGTGTGATAAATTCATGCCAAGTACCGTATCACCGTGCTCTAAAATCGTAAAATATACAGCCATGTTCGCTTGCGCCCCTGAGTGCGGCTGAACATTTGCATGCTCAGCTCCGAACAATTGTTTTGCACGCTCGCGCGCAAGCTCTTCAACGACGTCGACATGTTCACAACCGCCGTAATAGCGACGCCCCGGATATCCTTCTGCATACTTGTTCGTTAATACCGATCCTTGCGCTTCCATGACCGCTTCGCTAACGAAGTTTTCTGATGCAATTAATTCAATTTTCGTTTGTTGTCGTTTTAATTCATCTTGAATAGCTTGAAATACTTGCGGATCTTGCTGTGACAAGCGACTCATCGACAATCCTCCCCTAAAGTGTGAATATTCTTTTTTATCTTAACACATTTTCAAATGAAAAAGTGAACAAATTTAACCGATTGAACATGATTTGTTCGCCTTTTCTTGCGAATAAACGGCGCGTTCGCCCCCGATCAGTTTCGGTCGTGTTTTCGCCAATGTGAGCGTCGCATGTCCAATTTGTTTGATCGATGTTCGCACAGGAACAGCGACATGCTTTAAATGCATACCGATTAATGTAGCGCCAATGTCGATGCCCGCATCCGCTCGGATATGTTCAACAACGACTGGATCGCGGAATTGCGTATATGCATATGCCGCCATCGCTCCACCAGCGTTGCGGACCGGAATGACGGTCACGATGTCAAGCTGCTTTGTCGCAGCTGTTTGTCGTTCCACAACTAATGCGCGGTTTAAATGTTCACAACATTGAAACGCAAGCTGTACTCCTGTTTCGTCGTGCCACCGTTTTAATTCTTGAAATAACATGGCCGCCACGTCCATCGTTCCCGCCGTCCCAATTTTTTCTCCAATGACTTCACTTGTGCTACATCCAATGACGACAACATCTTTGTCCGTTAGCGACACTTGTGCACGAAACTCAGCTAGCGCCGTCTGCCATTCATTGCGCCATCGTTCCATGTCCGTCACGCTACTCCCACCTTTATTGCTCATTTTCATAAGCAGAAATTTTTTGAATGCGTTTTTCGTGACGGCCTCCTTCAAACGGAGTCGTCAACCATACTTTTGCAATTTCTCGCGCCAATCCCGGTCCAATGACGCGCTCTCCCATCGCTAATATATTGCTGTCGTTATGCTCGCGTGTCGCTCTTGCACTAAATACGTCGTGAACGAGGGCACAACGAATTCCTTTCACTTTGTTTGCTGCGATGCTCATGCCAATTCCTGTTCCGCAAATTAAAATCCCGCGGTCAAATTCCCCACTCGCCACTTTTTGCGCAACCGGCAACGCATAATCTGGATAATCGACCGATGTTTCACACTCACAACCAAAGTCTTTATATTCGATCCCCATTTCATCCATTAGTTGTTTTATTTCCTCACGAATTCGAATGCCACCATGATCTGATGCAATCGCTACTTTCACGTTTAAACCCCTCCTTATCGTTATAAAGAAAAAGCCGTCTCTTTTCATTTTAACGGGTCGAGACGGTCTTTTCATCATTTATTATGCTTACAAACGAAAACGGGCAATCGTTTGTTTTAATTTTTCTGCTTGTTCTCCAAGTTCTGTCGCTAGCTCGCGCATGCTTTCAATGACCGCTGTTTGTTCTTGTGTCGCCG
Source organism: Anoxybacillus thermarum (assembly GCF_000836725.1). Taxonomy (GTDB): domain Bacteria; phylum Bacillota; class Bacilli; order Bacillales; family Anoxybacillaceae; genus Anoxybacillus; species Anoxybacillus thermarum. Next base: position 4,776 of record NZ_JXTH01000071.1, read on the forward strand.
CTGTCACTTCTTCAGCACCGGCCGACGTTTGTTCGGCAATCGCCGCAACTTCTTGCGATTGAACAGATGTTTGTTGAATGTATTTCGTTTGTTCATCGACAAGTTGGGCAATTTGTTTCACCGCTTCTGCCACTTCATGAATCGATGCGCTCATATGCGAAATCGCTTCGTTTGTTTCATTTCCTTTTTTCGCTTCGTCATTCGCTTTTTTCACTTGCTCTGTAATTTGATTAACAACGTTTGCTACTTCATGCTGAATGTTTTGCACGAGCTCAGAAATGCCTTGTACCGCTTTGGCGCTTTCATCTGCCAACTTTCTTACTTCTTCCGCAACGACAGCAAAACCTTTCCCATGTTCACCAGCACGTGCCGCCTCAATCGAAGCATTGAGGGCGAGTAAATTCGTCTGCCCTGCAATATCTCCAACGAGCGAAATAATTTGCCCGACTTCTTTCGCATGATCTTCTAAACGTCGCACAACATGTAATGATGCTTCGTTGTTTTTCGCTAATTGTTGAATGCCCACAATAAGTGAGCCGATGACGCGACGGCTTTGTTCAAGCGTTTCGACCATATCCGTCGATAGCTTTTCAGACTGCATCGCTTTTTGTTGTACATTTCCTGCGATCGCTAACACATCTTCCACCGCTTCTGCCGTCGTTTGCATCGCAACCGCTGAATTGTCCGCTCCTTTTGAAATTTCATCGATCGTGCGCGCAATGTTTTCCGCTTGTTCCGCAGCGACGCGAGACACGTTTGTCATCTCTACTACTTTTTCATTCGTATGCGCAAAATTTTGTTGAATGTTTTGCACCATTTCACGCAAGTTCCGCAACATATCGTTAAACGCGAGCGCAAGCGAACGAATTTCATCATCGGATTTTGGCACAGGCACATCTTGTCCAATTTCACCTTCCGCAGCTTTTAGCGCCGCTTGCTCCAGTTGAGAAAGCGGTTTCGTAATAAAGCGCGCTGCAAAATACGCTAAGACACCTGACCAAAAAATACCGAGAAGCAACGTCAAAATTGTAAACGTATTTTTACTAAACGGAAGCCATTGCTTTGCGTAGTCGTAAAGCACATAAATGTAAAAAGCGCTCGTTGAATACGTAATGATTGCTAATACGGTTGTAAAAATGGCTAGCTTTTTTTGTAAGCTAAATGTGTATTTTCCCCCCATCATACATCCCCCTCGCTTTATAGCTTTTCATGGAGCTTTTCGATTGCTTGTTCGAGCTCATCGCGCGTTTGACGATACACGTCGATGGAGCCACCAAATGGATCAACGACATCTTTATCGTCCCCAAGAAATTCATGTAACGTAAACGTTTTTCCTTCTGCCCCTGGGAAGCGCGCTAACACATGTTGTTTATGACTTTCGGTCATCGTCAACACGTACGTCGCCCAATCAATATGTTCTTCCGATAATAACGTTGCACGATGGTCAATATCGATTCCTTTTTCAGCGAGAGCATCTTTCGCATGTTGTGAAGCGTCACTTCCATCAAACGCAAAAATGCCGGCTGATCTCACTTGCACGTGTGGCAATTGTTTATGCTTTAGCAACGCTTCTGCCATCGGACTGCGGCACGTATTTCCTGTGCATACAAACAAAACGTTCGTTTGGTTCACTGATTCACACCTCGCATCATTTCCCACATGTTTACTATTATTATAAAGCAAACCGTTGGACAAAATATAGAGAAAAAAAGAAAAAAAGAACCGGAAACCCCCCAGCTCATAGCGGAAATAAAAGTTTGCACGCAAACAAAAGTAAAATGGCGCCACCTAGCGCCTCGCTATATGTACCTAAACAGCGTTGAAAGCGCCGCCCAAGGAGCAAACCGATCCATGTTAACACCATGCTCGTAACTCCAAACGACATGACCGCTAATACGATCTCTACTCCGTAAATCCCTAAACTGAGTCCGACAGAAAAACTGTCGAGGCTGACGCTAAATGCAAATAAAAACAAACCGATGCCAACGGGCCTCAGCCAACGTTCTTGTTCATGACGAAACGAAGCGATGACCATTTGCACACCAAGAATAAACAACAATCCCCCACCGATATACGTCGCCATATGACCGAGTTGGATCGATAATAGCTGCCCAATCATCATGCCTGCTAAAGGCATAACGATATGAAAGAAACCTACTGTTAAACCGATATAAGCAATTTGTTTCAAACGAAGCCGAAGCAAACCCATACCTAAGCTGACTGAAAATGCATCCATCCCTAACGCAAATGCCATCATCGCTAATGTGATCATTTCCCCAATCATACGAATGCCCCCTTAGGACGTGCCTTCACGTTAACATATGCACATCCTAAGGCGTTTAGACGTCATTTTTCCACGACTTGTTCATGACCTGCTGCTTTTAATAAACGGTTCATAATGGCTACACCCATTCCTTCATTCGGGAAAGACTCGCTATAAATGATATCCACATTCGTTTTATCAAACGCTCGCAGCACATCATATAAATGTTGAGCAACCGTTCGCAAATCGTTCCGTCGTCCGCAAGGAATGACAATGTCAGCTTCATATGTGTGACGACGTTCTTCCGTCGTCAACACCCCTACTCTTAAGCCGTTAGCGCGCTTTTCATTCACGAGTTGTTGCAAAAATGTCGAAGAACCGTTCACGACAATTAACGGTGCTTTCGGAGCATAATGTGTATATTTCATTCCCGGAGATTTCGGCACCGCCCCTTTTTCCACAAGCGCACGATCAATATCCACCACACCGATCACCTGTTCAATGTCCTCTTTTGTTACGCCACCCGGTCGTAAAATCGTCGGAATCTCTGTCGTGCAGTCAATAACCGTTGATTCAACCCCGACTCCTGTTGCCCCTCCATCGACAATGGCCGCAATGCGCCCATCTAAATCATCAAGCACATGTTTGGCTGTCGTCGGACTCGGTCTTCCGGAACGATTCGCACTTGGCGCAGCAATAGGCAAACCGCTCGCCTCAATGAGCGCAAGGGCAATCGGATGATTTGGCATGCGAACGGCTACCGTGTTCAGCCCAGCAGTTACACGTGGAGAAACGGCTTCTTTTTTTGGAAGAATAAGCGTTAGTGGACCAGGCCAAAAATGTTTCATCAATATGTGTGCGACAGAAGGAATGTCGTAGGCAATATCGTGCAGTTGCTCTTTTGTCGCAATGTGGACAATAAGTGGATTATCGCTCGGTCTTCCTTTCGCAACAAAAATGTTTTCCACAGCAGTTGTGGACATGGCGTTCGCCCCAAGACCATAAACCGTTTCTGTCGGAAAGGCGACAAGTTCACCTCGCTGTAAATACGAAGCAGCTTGCAAAATTTGTGGATAAGTATTTAAATCATCCACATTTTTATCCACAAAAAACACATGTGTCTTCAACGTTTTCACCTCATAAATATTCAAATCGCTTGCTTTTTTATCAACATTCCACACGCATTTTACAACTATTTTGTTCAATGAGTATAAAAGATTCACACAAAACAAACAACGATTGTCCACAAATTGTGAGTAAGTTTGTCGTTTTTGTTGATAATTTTGTGGATATGTTATTGAATAAGCTTCTTCCATACTTCCGCAACGAAAAATTTCACTTCGATTTGCTGCTCGTCTTCCACGACAAGCGGTTGTTCATCCATTCGTTCTTGTTCCTCTATTTGCTTTTCCACAGGACGAACAGCTTCACCTGTGGAAAAGTCGAGAAAACAGAGCGGAGGGAACAAGACGCACCACCAGTTTGCTCCTTCCCCTTTACCGAGCGTAATTAATACAGCATCATACTCACCTGCTGGATATATATATGATCCGTATATTTTCGTCGGAAATGACACGCGTCCAAACGTCACGTTGTACGATTGATCACTCTTCTTCTCACGGAGAACGCGAGCGACCGTTTGTTCAATGTCTGGCACATGTTGGGCAATAACTTGTTTCGCTTCTTCAAATGATGTTAAGTCGCTAACCCATGTTGTTATTTGTTCATTTACTGCATCGCGAACCGCGCGTTTTAACGCTTGATCCTCTGGCGAATCGCTATTTGCTAAAATGCGCAACCGTACCGCTTCGTTTGGGATCACGACATCGCTTTGCGCCTCTGTTTGTTGCCCATATATCGTGACAATGCCCCCAATCATCACGATTGTCATATATAAAATGATAACGTATTTGTTCATCGTTTACCTCCCCTTTCTTGTTATGCAGTGTAACCAGAAAGAGAAGTTGATAAACTATGAAAATAAAAAATATAAGAAAGCTTCCGATGTTACTCGGAAGCGAGATCAGCGATGACAATGCGCTCTTTGCCGTTTATATCAAACAGGACGTCAATGCCCGCCGAAGGAAATGCTTGTTGCAACATCGTTTGCACCGCTTGCCCTTGTCCGTGACCGATTTCAAACGCAATAAGCGCCTGTGGGGTAACGACATGCGGCAGTTCGCTCGCTAAACGACGATAAAATAACAACCCATCTTCGCCACCGACGAGCGCTCGAAGCGGCTCTTTTTGCACGATAGGCGATAGCACCGGAATATCGTGCGCTGGAATGTATGGCGGATTAGAAACGACGACATCGACTTGTATGCCTCGGCCGATGATCGGTTGCAGTAAATCCCCTTCTAACCAATGGACGCGAGCGCCAAGCTGCTCGGCATTTCGCTTCGCCACTTCAAGCGATGAAGCAGAAATGTCCACGCCGTACACATGCCACGTTGGGCGCTCTAACGACAACGTCACTGCAATCGCTCCGCTTCCCGTTCCGACATCAACGACGGAAAGCGGCTTTTCGGTTGTTCGGGCAAGCACATGAGAAACAAGCTCTTCTGTTTCTGGGCGCGGAATTAATACGTGTTCATTGACGATAAACGTCCGTCCATAAAACTGTTCATATCCGACTAAATATTGAATCGGGATATGCTCTAGCGCATGTTTTTTTACATCCGCCATAAATGTTTGTTTGCACGTTTCATCGATCGGCTCGCGCAAATTGGCAAATAGTTGCGCACGCGTCATTTGTAAATGATGACGCAATAACCATTCCGCTGCCGTTTCTTCCTTCCCGTGCTCTCGGAAAAAAGAAGAAGCCCATTGGAGGACTTCATATATTTTACTGCTCATTGTTCGCTTGCTCCAATTTTTTCGATTGATCGTCTAAAATGAGCGCATCGATAATTTCATCTAATTTTCCTTCTAACACTTGATCAAGTTTTTGAATCGTCAATCCGATCCGATGATCGGTGACGCGATTTTGCGGAAAGTTGTACGTGCGAATCCGCTCGGAACGGTCGCCTGTTCCGACCGCTTGTTTGCGCGTTTGGTCATACTCCGCGCGCGCTTCTTGTTGGTATTTATCGTAAATGCGTGCACGCAATACTTTCATCGCTTTTTCTTTATTTTTAATTTGCGATTTTTCATCTTGGCAAGACACGACAATGCCTGTTGGAATGTGGGTTAAACGAACAGCTGACATCGTCGTATTGACGCTTTGCCCGCCCGGACCGCTCGATGCAAACGTATCGACACGGATATCTTTTTCGTTAATTTCAATTTCGATTTCTTCCATTTCCGGCAAGCAAGCGACTGTCGCCGTTGACGTATGAATGCGCCCACCTGATTCCGTCTCTGGTACACGCTGAACGCGATGGGCACCGTTTTCGAACTTCAGCTTCGAGTACGCTCCTTTTCCTTGAATCATGAAAATAATCTCTTTATAGCCACCAAGCCCTGTCGGATGTGCTTCAATCACTTCTGTTTTCCATCCTTGCGACTCGGCATAGCGCGTATACATGCGATATAAATCGCCTGCAAAAAGCGCCGCTTCTTCTCCACCTGCCGCTCCGCGAATTTCCATAATGACGTTTTTATCGTCATTCGGATCTTTTGGGAGCAACAGTACTTTTAACCTTTCAACAAGCTGTTCTTCGCGCTCTTCTAGCTCGCTAATTTCTTCTTTCACCATGTCGCGCATATCCGGATCAAGCTTTTCTTCAAGCATCGCTTTCGCATCCGCCAACTGCTCGCGCACCGATTTATATTCGCGATACGTTTGTACCGTCTCCGCTAAATCGGACTGTTCTTTTGAATAATCGCGTAGTTTTTTCGGGTCATTTAATACTTCTGGGTCCATTAATAGTTCATTTAATTTTTCATAACGGGCTTCTACCGCCTGTAAACGATCGAACATTTTTCTCACCTCGACTTTTCATTATATCATAAACGATCATATGAAAAAACTCGCCCTTATGGACGGAGTCAGTCAAGACTTTGTGGAGAACATTTTTTCGGTTCACTACGGGTGTTGTCAATCACTAGTTAGCGAACCATTTTCAGGAATTGATATCGTAAGCGCTTTTGGACTCTCATCCCTCATCTTGAAGTGATGATATTGTATTCCATTTTTTTACACCCAACCAAAATCCCGAAGCGCCGACAACGCTTGATGGATCGGCGTCCCGGATGACCGCTGCAGACACGGTAGATTCTGACGCACCACATCTGCCCACAACCGTCCTGCCTTCCGTTTGGCCTGTTCAACCCGCTTGGAC
>NZ_JXTH01000072.1 GCF_000836725.1 Anoxybacillus thermarum
TCCTCCAAAAGGGCCGCCAACAAGACAGCGAACACCTTTTGAAGAGTTCTGACTAATTGTTCCTCCAGCTCTTTTAATAAAGGCCATTCTGTGGTAAAATGTTTCATGGACTCTCTCCCTCCTGTTTTATTGATGTTGGTCATCACCATCATAGCAGGGAGAGAGTCCTTTTTGCATGACATTTGCTTTTTTCTACCGCGCTTCGCTTGGTGGCCCCGACGAGCGTCGCGAACAAAAGTTCGCAACCCTCGTCGGGGAATCATTCCTGAATGTCACCCACAAATATTTTACTCACACACTTGTTAAATTCCTTATTATACCGAACAAAAAACCTGTCTTTTTCCTCATACAAACATTTCACTCATCCCAATAAAATATTTGAAAGCGAAGTTGTTGGAGAATAAAAAGAAGGTGTCCAAACGGGCACCTTCTTTCTTATACTTCCATAATAATTGGTAAAATCATTGGCTTGCGTTTCGTTTTTTCATATAAAAACGGTGCGAGCGTATCGGTAATTTCTGTTTTAATGTCCGACCATTGATTTGTTCCTTGTTCAAGTAGCTGTTGTAAATGTTTAGCAATCAGTTGTTGCGCATCGCTAATTAAGTTGCCGGATTCACGCATATAGACGAATCCGCGTGAAATAATGTCTGGTCCGGAAGCGATTTTCATTTCTTTCATATTAATGCTTACAACGACGATCACTAATCCTTCTTCTGACAAAATGCGGCGGTCGCGCAAGACGATGTTGCCGATATCGCCAATGCCGCTTCCGTCGATATATACGGAACCGGACGGAATTTTGCCGACGATGTTTGCCCCTTCTTCACTAATGCCGAGCACATCTCCATTGTCCATAATAAAGCAGTTTTCTTCTGGGACACCGCAATCGACCGCAAGTTTCACATGCATTTTTTGCATGCGATATTCGCCATGAATCGGCATAAAATATTTCGGTTTCATTAAGCGAATCATTAATTTTTGTTCTTCTTGTCCGCCGTGACCAGATGTATGAATGTCGCTAAGCGGTCCGTGAATGACTTCCGCTCCCGCGCGCGCAAGCATATTAATGATGCGATTGACGCTCACGGTATTGCCCGGAATTGGCGAAGACGAAAAGACGACTGTATCGCCCGGCATAATTTGAATTTGACGATGCGACCCGTTAGCGATGCGCGACAACGCTGCCATCGGCTCCCCTTGACTTCCGGTACAAAGAATCGTGACGCGATGGGCAGGGAGGCGATTAATTTGCGCCGCATCGACAAACGTATCTTTCGGACATTTAATGTAGCCGAGCTGTTGTCCAATTTCAATAGCCGCTTCCATGCTTCGTCCGAATACGGCGATTTTTCGATTGTTTAATACAGCGGCTTCCGTCACTTGTTGCAGGCGGTGAATGTTCGAAGCGAACGTCGCAAAAATAATGCGCCCTTGCACTTTTCGGAAAATGTCGTGAATGCTTTCACCGACGCGCCGTTCCGACATTGTAAAATGCGGAATTTCGCTATTTGTACTATCGGACAATAAACAAAGGACGCCTTCTTTTCCGATTTCGGCCATTTTCGTTAAGTTCGCTGGCTCGCCAACAGGCGTAAAGTCGAATTTAAAATCGCCCGTATGCACGATTTGACCGACCGGCGTTTTGACGACGATGCCGTAGCTATCTGGAATGCTGTGCGTTGTACGGAAAAATGTGACCGCTGTTTTTCCGAACGAAATGACGTCGTCTTCTTTTATTTCGATCAGTTTCGTTTGACGCAACAATCCGTGCTCTTCTAGTTTATTGCGAATAAGTCCAAGCGCCAATTTGCCGCCGTAAATCGGGACGTTCACTTGGCGAAGCAAATACGGAATGCCGCCGATGTGGTCTTCATGTCCGTGCGTAATAAATAACCCTTTAATGTTTTCCGCATTTTTCACTAAATAGCTGTAATCAGGGATGACGTAATCGATGCCGAGCAACTCGTCTTCCGGAAATTTAATGCCGGCATCAATGATGATGATTTCATCTTCATATTGCACGCCATATGTATTTTTCCCAATTTCGCCTAGACCGCCGAGAGCGAAAACACCGACTTGCTTATTTTTTAACATGTTCATTGTTTAATCTCCAATACGTGAAAATGAGCGTTTTGTTGTTCGTACGCTAAATGTGCTCCCTCGAGCGGTTGAATGTATTCAATATTGATATGACGGTCTTGTAATTTTCGGCGCACATCTCGCTCGCTATCTGCTTCAATGTATAGCGTCTTCGTTTTTTCTCTTACAGGTACTTCATCGATCGTATCTTGGTAAAACACTTTAAAAATCAACGTCCATCTCTCCTTTTCATCATTTGTTTAAAAAAAGTGTTAGCCCCGAGCGTTTTCCGCTTTTCTTATTATATATAAAAAGTGTGGAATGGGAAACAAAATTGAAAAGAAGCCCTTCAACCGAAGGGCTCGTACAACTATGCAATCGATTTTCTGCGCAAAAGTTCTTTCCATTGTTTGAGCAGCTTGCGTTTCAACTTTTTCAACATGACGCATCACTCCTCACTTTTATTGTATCCGATTTTACAGGAAAGTAAATGTCTTCTCTATGATTTATTATAAGAAGATGATCGACAAATTTTTCATGGGAAAATATACATTGTTTTAACCGATTTACTACTGTATGCATAGCGGACGAGATGTTTCTTAAATAATCATGTATTCAAATGTTTTACCCGTTCATTAAAGTGAAACGTTTTTTGATGAGTGAAAAAGTACATCAACATGGCAAAAAGTTTTTGTCACCCAATCTTGATGCGGGTGTGAATGATGATATGGTGATGTTCAAATCTCCGATTACCCGAATTGCAATTCGAAAGTGACGAATGAAATAAAGTGAAGTTTCAATGGAGCGCTTGATCAAAAGCGCTCCTTTCTACCTTTTCCCTTCTTTTGATATTTGTATGATGAATTCACTTGTTTTTGATAAATTCGTTTAACTTGTGGTGAAGAGATTGCTAACCATTTCGTTGACAATATGGCGCAATTCCGTTACGGTAAGTTTGTGAACTTTTACACGAGGAGCGCGAGAAACATGGAGAGAAAGATCGTCTTTTTTGATATTGACGGAACGTTGTTAGATCATGATAAACAGTTGCCGGAATCGACATATGAAGCGATACATGAATTAAAAAAACAAGGGGTATATGTAGCGATCGCCACCGGAAGAGCGCCGTTTATGTTTGAATCGCTTCGGGAAAAGCTTGGTATCGAATCGTTTGTTAGCTTTAACGGACAATATGTCGTTTTTGAAAAAGAAGTGATTTACAATCAACCGCTTGATCGCGAACGGCTTCACGCATTAAAACAAATGGCGCATGCAAATGAACATCCGCTTATTTTTATGGACGCCGACACGATGCGTGCAAGTGTAGCCGATCATCCATACATTCACGAAAGCATGGGAAGCTTAAAATTCGCCCATCCGCCATACGATGAAACGTACTACGAACAAAACGATATTTACCAAGCGCTTTTGTTTTGTAAGCCGGAAGAAGAACAGCCGTACGTAACGGCTTTTCCAACGTTTCATTTTGTGCGCTGGCATGCGGTATCTACAGATATTTTACCGTATGGAGGCTCGAAAGCAGAAGGAATAAAAAAAATGATTGGCAAGCTCGGCATTCGACGCGAAAACGTCTATGCGTTCGGCGACGGGTTAAACGATACGGAAATGTTGCGTTTTGTCGGGACAGGGGTAGCGATGGGGAACGGACATGAAGAAGCGAAAAAAGTAGCCGATTTCGTTACAAAACCGGTCGATGAAGATGGCATTTTATTCGGTTTACGTCAGCTCGGGTTGTTGAAATAAAAGGTGTCCGAAATGGACACCTTTTTGTGCTTTTCTTAACGTTCAATCGGAATGGCGTCAGCTGGTACGTCGTAAGGATTTTGTTTATTAATATGGTCATAAAACATAATGCCGTTTAAATGGTCGATTTCATGTTGAAACACAATTGCAGGCAATCCTTTTAAACGTAGCTTCACCGTTTCTCCTTCAAGTGTCGTTCCGGTGACGGTAATGCGCATATAGCGAGGAACGTAGCCGGGGATCGGCTCGTCCACAGACAAGCAGCCTTCTCCGCTCGTTAAATAACACATTTCAACGGAGTGGCTTACAATTTTCGGATTAAATAACGCATAGCTATGTAACGTTCCTTTTTCGTCCGTCACATGCACCGCAATCATGCGCTTCGAGACGTTAATTTGCGGCGCAGCTAAGCCGATGCCCGGACGAAGCCCATACGTTTTCGCCAATTCTGGATCTTGGCTCATTTTTACATATTCCAACAAGCTCGCTAAAATGCGGCGATCTTCTTCGGATGGGGGAAGCGGCACTTCTTCAGCTACTTTTCGTAACGTCGGATGACCGTCTTTAATAATATCTTTCATCGTAATCACGTTGTTTCACTCCCTACTCGCATTGTCAACCATTTTTATTATGAAGGATGGAATAAAAAAGTGCAATTGCGTGAGAAACATATATATCCACGTTGTAAAACAGATATAATACAGATTGAAGAAAAATAGTATAACAGATTCATAACACAGTTAAAATTTTCTAATTTTCATTTTTGCATAGAACGTTGCAAGCAAACTGATTGACGAGCGTTGTCGAACGGTGTAAACTGAAAGATGTAAAAAAACAGTTGTATTAATCACACTTGCTTTTCTCATTAATACAGCTTTCAATACACAACGTGTGGTAAAAAGAAACCGTTTTTGGGCAAATTAAAAGGTGCATCATTTTACGTTTTGAAAAGAAAGGATGAGGTGAACAAAATGGGTAAAAAACCCCTATTTGATGTGAAAAAGCAACTTGAAAAAGTCGCTGAGCAGTTCCCGACATTTCAAATTTTAAATGAAAAAGGCGAAATCGTAAACGAAGCGGCGATGCCAAATTTAACAGATGAGCAATTGAAAGAATTAATGCGCCGCATGGTATACACGCGCGTGCTTGACCAACGTTGCATTTCATTAAACCGTCAAGGACGTCTCGGCTTCTATGCCCCAACAGCAGGACAAGAAGCGAGCCAATTAGCGAGCCATTTTGCGTTAGAAAAAGAAGATTTCATTTTACCGGGCTATCGTGACGTTCCACAAATGATTTGGCACGGTTTACCACTTTACCAAGCATTTTTATTTTCACGCGGTCATTTCCACGGCAACCAAATTCCTGAAGGTGTCAATGTGTTGCCGCCACAAATTATTATCGGTGCCCAAATTATTCAAACAGCCGGCGTTGCGCTCGGTATGAAAAAACGTGGCAAAAAAGCGGTCGCAGTTACATATACAGGTGACGGCGGTGCATCGCAAGGGGACTTCTACGAAGGATTGAACTTTGCCGGTGCATTTAACGCGCCAGCGATCTTTATCGTTCAAAACAACCGTTTTGCGATTTCAACGCCAGTCGAAAAACAATCTGCCGCAAAAACAATCGCTCAAAAAGCGGTTGCCGCAGGTATTCCGGGCATTCAAGTAGACGGAATGGATCCGCTTGCGGTATATGTGGCGGTGCGTGACGCTCGCGAGCGCGCGATTAACGGCGAAGGTCCAACGTTAATTGAAACGCTTTGCTTCCGTTACGGTCCACATACGATGGCGGGAGACGACCCGACGCGCTATCGTTCAAAAGAACTTGAAAACGAATGGGAGAAAAAAGATCCGCTCGTTCGCTTCCGCAAGTTTTTAGAAAACAAAGGATTATGGAGCGAAGAAGAAGAAAATCGCGTCATTGAACAAGCGAAAGAAGACATTAAAGAAGCGATTAAGAAAGCGGACGAAACACCAAAACAAAAAGTGACAGACTTAATGTCGATCATGTACGAAGAGATGCCTGCGTTTTTAAAAGAACAATACGAAATCTACAAAGAAAAGGAGTCGAAATAAGCAATGGCGCAAATGACAATGATTCAAGCAATCACGGATGCGTTGCGCGTAGAAATGCGCAAAGACCCGAACGTTCTCGTGTTCGGTGAAGACGTCGGTGTAAACGGCGGGGTATTCCGCGCGACAGAAGGATTGCAAGCAGAGTTTGGCGAAGATCGCGTATTCGACACACCGCTTGCAGAATCAGGAATTGGCGGTTTAGCGATCGGTTTAGCATTACAAGGATTCCGTCCTGTGCCTGAAATTCAGTTTTTCGGATTCGTATATGAAGTGATGGACTCAATTTCTGGTCAAATGGCGCGCATGCGCTATCGTACTGGCGGGCGTTTCCATGCGCCGATTACTGTTCGTTCGCCATTTGGCGGCGGCGTACATACGCCAGAGTTACACGCAGATAGCTTAGAAGGGCTTGTCGCCCAACAGCCGGGATTAAAAGTCGTCATCCCATCAACGCCATATGATGCGAAAGGATTATTAATTTCAGCTATTCGCGACAACGATCCTGTCATTTTCTTAGAGCATATGAAATTGTACCGCTCGTTCCGCCAAGAAGTGCCAGAAGGCGAATATACAATTCCGATCGGCAAGGCGGACATTAAACGTGAAGGAACAGACGTATCAGTCATCACATACGGTGCAATGGTACATGAATCGTTAAAAGCAGCAGCGGAGCTTGAAAAAGAAGGCATCTCTGTTGAAGTCGTAGACTTGCGCACGGTTCAACCGTTAGATATTGAAACAATTATCGCATCAGTTGAAAAAACAGGCCGCGCAGTCGTTGTACAAGAAGCGCAAAAACAAGCAGGTATTGCGGCAAACGTTGTTGCAGAAATTAACGAACGTGCGATTCTTAGCCTTGAAGCGCCAGTATTGCGCGTAGCGGCACCTGATACAGTATATCCATTCTCACAAGCAGAGCCAGTATGGTTACCGAACTTTAAAGATGTCATCGAAACAGTGAAAAAAGTAATGACGTTTTAATGGAGGGGAATGTCCCCTCCACATTTAAGAAATAGGAGGTTGAGATACATGGCATTTGAATTTAAATTACCGGACATCGGTGAAGGAATTCACGAAGGTGAAATTGTCAAATGGTTTGTGAAACCGGGCGATGAAGTAAACGAAGACGACGTACTTTGCGAAGTGCAAAACGATAAAGCAGTTGTCGAAATTCCATCTCCAGTAAAAGGAAAAGTATTAGAAGTTTTAGTGAGCGAAGGAACAGTCGCAACAGTTGGTCAAACGTTAATTAAATTTGATGCGCCGGGATACGAAAACTTAAAGTTCAAAGGCGATCATGGCGATGAGCCAAAAGTAGAAGAAAAGAAAGAAGAAGTAAAACAAGAGCAAGTGGCACAAGCACAGCCGAAAAAACGCGTCATCGCGATGCCATCTGTGCGCAAATATGCGCGTGAAAAAGGTGTTGACATTCGCCTCGTTCAAGGAACAGGCAAAAACGGTCGCGTGTTAAAACAAGATATTGACGCATATTTAGCAGGCGGCACGGCGCCACAAACAGAAGCGAAAGCGCAAGCAGTAGAAGAAAAAGTTGCGCCAGCACAACAACAAAAAGCAGCGCCAACAGCTCAACCGGTTGTATTAGAAGGCGAGTTCCCAGAAACACGCGAAAAAATGAGCGGCATTCGTCGTGCGATTGCGAAAGCGATGGTGAACTCGAAACATACAGCACCGCACGTCACATTAATGGACGAAGTCGATGTGACAAAACTTGTTGCGCATCGTAAGAAGTTTAAAGATGTGGCTGCGCAAAAAGGCATTAAGTTAACGTTCTTGCCATATGTCGTTAAAGCGTTAACGTCTGCGCTTCGCGAATATCCAGCGCTGAACACATCGATTGACGATGCAACAGAAGAAATCGTTCATAAACATTACTACAACATCGGAATTGCAGCGGACACAGATAAAGGCTTGCTCGTTCCTGTTGTCAAACATGCGGACCGCAAATCGATTTTTGCGATCGCAAAAGAAATTAACGAACTCGCAACAAAAGCGCGTGAAGGTAAATTAATGCCAAACGAAATGAAAGGTGCAACATGCACAATTACAAACATCGGTTCAGCAGGCGGTCAATGGTTTACACCGGTCATTAACCATCCAGAAGTAGCGATTTTAGGTATCGGCCGCATTTCAGAAAAACCGATCGTGCGCGATGGTGAAATTGTCATCGCTCCAGTATTAGCGTTGTCGTTAAGCTTCGATCACCGTATGATCGACGGTGCAACAGCGCAAAACGCGTTAAATCATATTAAACGTTTATTAAACGATCCTGAATTATTATTAATGGAGGCGTAATGCGATGGTAGTAGGCGATTTCGCAATTGAAACAGAAACTCTCGTCGTCGGTGCAGGTCCTGGCGGTTACGTTGCAGCCATTCGTGCAGCGCAACTCGGTCAAAAAGTAACGATCGTTGAAAAAGGAAACCTTGGTGGAGTGTGCTTAAACGTCGGATGTATTCCATCGAAAGCGCTCATCTCTGCAGGTCACCGTTACGAAATTGCGACACATTCACAAGATATGGGTATTTTCTCAGAAAACGTAAAAGTTGACTTTGCGAAAGTGCAAGAGTGGAAAGCGGGTGTCGTAAAAAAATTAACAGGCGGTGTCGAAGGGTTATTAAAAGGAAATAAAGTTGAAATCGTGCGCGGAGAAGCGTATTTCGTGGACGAAAATACCGTTCGCGTCATGACAGAAAATAGCGCGCAGACGTACAAATTTAAAAATGCCATTATCGCAACAGGTTCTCGCCCAATCGAGCTGCCAACGTTTAAATTTTCGAAGCGCGTGCTTGATTCAACCGGTGCATTAAACTTATCGGACATTCCGAAATCGATGGTCGTCATCGGCGGCGGTTACATCGGTACAGAATTAGGAACAGCATACGCAAACTTCGGAACGAAAATTACGATTTTAGAAGGTGCGGATGAAATTTTATCTGGCTTTGAAAAGCAAATGAGCGCAGTCGTTCGCCGCCGCTTAAAGAAAAAAGGAGTAGACGTCTTTACAAACGCTCTTGCGAAAGGTGTCGAAGAGCGCGAAGACGGCGTAACGGTAACATTTGAAGTAAACGGCGAAACGAAAACGGTTGACGCAGAATACGTGCTTGTCACAGTCGGTCGCCGTCCGAACACGGAAGAAATGGGACTTGAACAAATCGGCGTGAAAATGACGGAGCGCGGCTTAATTGAAATTGACAAACAATGCCGCACAAGCGTACCGAACATTTATGCGATCGGTGACGTCGTTGCAGGTCCACCGCTTGCGCATAAAGCATCATACGAAGGAAAAATTGCAGCAGAAGCGATCGCTGGTCATCCGTCTGAAATTGACTACTTAGCGATTCCAGCTGTCGTCTTCTCTGACCCTGAATGCGCATCTGTCGGTTACTTTGAAAAACAAGCGATCGAAGAAGGAATTGACGTCATTACAGCGAAATTCCCGTTCGGCGCAAACGGCCGTGCCCTTGCGTTAAACGAAACAGACGGCTTCTTAAAGCTCGTCTTAACGAAAGACGATGGCGTCATTATCGGAGCGCAAATTGTCGGCCCGAATGCATCAGATATGATCGCTGAGCTCGGTTTAGCAATTGAAGCTGGCATGACAGCAGAAGATATTGCGATGACGATCCACGCTCATCCAACGCTTGGAGAAATTACAATGGAAGCGGCAGAAGTGGCGCTCGGCAGCCCAATTCATATTATTAACAAATAAAGAGGATGGCTTCGCCGTCCTCTTTTTTCATGATTTTTTCAAGACGATCATATGATGTTCATAAGGGGTGTGTGAACATATGTATATCGTCTTTTTACTTCAAATGATTATATGGAGTTTGTTTTCATTTATCGAATGGAGATCGGCGCATGACCATTTTATTTTTAAGGCGTTATTATTTGGCATATTCATATATATTGCTTTTTTGCTTGCGCTTCGGTTGCATTTAACGAAAAAGCGCGCATGTTGGACAACCTTATTGACGATTGCCATCTATTTCGTTTGCCGCAAGCTTTTTTGGTCTTATCTTTTATAATAATACATGATGCGCCCATTAAATAAATGCAGTTTTCCTGCCATTTGTTTGGCGAAAAATTTGCATAGTTCGTTCGCTTTTCCTTTATCGCCGTGCGTCGCTTGTTTTGGTAAGACGAACTGTACAGCACGGTCGTGCACGCGGCATTCAATCATATGATAGCGATCCTCTTTTCCGACTAACAAAATGCCGTCTTCTTTTGTGACGATGTCATATGGAAAAGCGGATTGGGCGTATTCCCACGCGAGCTGTTCACCCGTTTTTTGCGCGATGTTTCGATATTGTTCAAGCAGTTGTTTGCATTGTTCTAACGTGACCGTCTCCCATGTTGATGCAGGGACAAGTTCAATGGTAGCTGTATGAGCCATTTTTTTCACCTCAAACATTTTGAAATCACTTTCATTTTATCATGGATATATATGAAAAAAGTGTGAGTAAAATATTTGTGGGTGACATTCAGGAATGATTCCCCGACGAGGGTTGCGAACTTTTGTTCGCGACGCTCGTCGGGGCCACCAAGCGAAGCGCGGTAGAAAAAAGCAAATGTCATGCAAAAAGGACTCTCTCCCTGCTATGATGGTGATGACCAACATCAATAAAACAGGAGGGAGAGAGTCCATGAAACATGTTACCACAGAATGGCCTTTATTAAAAGAGCTGGAGGAACAATTAGTCAGAACTCTTCAAAAGGTGTTCGCTGTCTTGTTGGCGGCCCTTTTGGAGGAGATTGATCAACAACTGGCGGAAGCGCGGGACAAGCGCCGGTATCAGCTGAAAGACAAACGGCCGACCACGATCCAAACGCTGTTTGGAGAAGTGACGTTTCGACGGAACTACTACTATGATCGGCAGGCGGGGGCGTATACCTTCTTGCTGGATGCCGAAC